>NZ_JAPDFL010000001.1:850000-1150000 GCF_025949695.1 Pararhodobacter zhoushanensis
GGTTCCTGCTTAAAGCTAATCTGAGCAGGGTAAGCCGGCCCCTAAGGCGAGGCCGAAAGGCGTAGTCGATGGGAACCAGGTTAATATTCCTGGGCCGTGAGGTGGTGACGGATCTCGAAGGTTGTTCTTCCTTATCGGATTGGAAGGGCCGCTTAGAGGTTCCTGGAAATAGCCCCTCTATAAGACCGTACCCTAAACCGACACAGGTGGACTGGTAGAGAATACCAAGGCGCTTGAGAGAACCATGTTTAAGGAACTCGGCAAAATACCTCCGTAAGTTCGCGAGAAGGAGGCCCGGTTCGTACGCAAGTATGGGCCGGGGGCACAAACCAGGGGGTGGCGACTGTTTACTAAAAACACAGGGCTGTGCGAAGCCGTAAGGCGACGTATACAGTCTGACGCCTGCCCGGTGCTGGAAGGTTAAAAGGAGAGGTGCAAGCTTTGAATTGAAGCCCCAGTAAACGGCGGCCGTAACTATAACGGTCCTAAGGTAGCGAAATTCCTTGTCGGGTAAGTTCCGACCTGCACGAATGGCGTAACGACTTCCCCGCTGTCTCAAACATGGACTCAGCGAAATTGAATTGTGTGTCAAGATGCACACTACCCGCGGTTAGACGGAAAGACCCCATGCACCTTTACTCCAGCTTTGCACTGGCATCAGGATTGTGATGTGCAGGATAGGTGGTAGGCATCGATACCGGGACGCCAGTTCCGGTGGAGCCTCCCTTGAGATACCACCCTTCGCACTCTTGATGTCTAACCGCGGCCCGTCATCCGGGTCCGGGACCATGCATGGTGGGGAGTTTGACTGGGGCGGTCGCCTCCCAAACAGTAACGGAGGCGCGCGAAGGTTGGCTCAGACCGGTCGGAAATCGGTCGTTGAGTGCAATGGCATAAGCCAGCCTGACTGCAAGTCTGACACGACGAGCAGAGACGAAAGTCGGCCATAGTGATCCGGTGGTCCCACGTGGGTGGGCCATCGCTCAACGGATAAAAGGTACGCTGGGGATAACAGGCTGATGATGCCCAAGAGTCCATATCGACGGCATCGTTTGGCACCTCGATGTCGGCTCATCTCATCCTGGGGCTGAAGTCGGTCCCAAGGGTATGGCTGTTCGCCATTTAAAGAGGTACGTGAGCTGGGTTTAGAACGTCGTGAGACAGTTCGGTCCCTATCTGCCGTGGGTGTAGGAGACTTGAGAAGAGTTGCCCCTAGTACGAGAGGACCGGGGTGAACGGACCACTGGTGGACCAGTTATCGTGCCAACGGTAGTGCTGGGTAGCTATGTTCGGACAGGATAACCGCTGAAGGCATCTAAGCGGGAAGCCCCCTTCAAAACAAGGTCTCCCTTGAGAGCCGTGGTAGACCACCACGTCGATAGGCCGGAGATGTAAGTGCAGCAATGCATTCAGTTGACCGGTACTAATGGCTCGATTGGCTTGATCTGATCCAGTAAAAGCAAGACTGGATCAAAAGCTAAATAGACAAAAGACAGTTGCGTAAGCAGCCGATGGTTCTGTTTCTTCTCTGGTTTGGTGGCAATAGCGATGGCTAAACACCCGATCCCATCCCGAACTCGGCAGTTAAGGGTCGTCACGCCGATGGTACTGCGTCTTAAGACGTGGGAGAGTAGGTCACCGCCAAACCTGAAAAGAAACAGAAAAACAAAACTCTCATCAACGATACAATAAAACCACGAACAGACTTCCCCGGCGCGGGGTGGAGCAGCCCGGTAGCTCGTCAGGCTCATAACCTGAAGGTCGTAGGTTCAAATCCTACCCCCGCAACCAAAAACTTCCTTCAGTTACAGTTGGTTAAGCCCTGCGCTCTCGCGGGGCTTTCGCATGCACAAATCCAGGGGAAGCAAGGGGTCATCAAAACCGAGCTGGAACCAAGCGGCGCGGCGCATGCGCAACCACCAGGCGAACAATCCCCGAGCTCAAACCCAGCCATCCCCGGTCATCCCGTCACGGATGTCGCTGCGCGTGGCCGGTGCTGGCTGCCGGAGGGATACGATCCGGTGGCCGCAAGGCATTCACGAAATGTAAAATGTATTGACCCAAGATCTATCGGATCAACGAGGGACCCATGGACCGTGGACAGGCTCTTGAACACTCCGAACAGCTTTGTGCAGTCGGCTATGGATGGGGCGGCTTCGGGGTCCGTTGCGAACACCGAGGCTGGTGATATGCCGCCCGTGTTCCGGCATATCGTCGGGTGCGGCGACACCGGTGTTGCGTCATGACCGCCCGGCTGAAAATACGCGCGGCGGTGTTGATCTCTTTGGTCGTGGTCATGCTCGCCAGCCTGTATGTCCTGGAACTCAGGGGCAAAGTCGAAACCACGGAAACAGTCACCAGCGAAATCGCGGACGCCTTTCTGGGCCTTGAGCGTGCGATTGGTTATTCAGGGCTGATCCATTACTTCAAGAACGCAGTTCTGCGGCCGAATGAGCCTGTTTACCTTGATCTGGGGGCGCAAGCCTATGCCACCGCTATCGCCGAAATGGCGCGGGTGCAGACGCTTCTTCTACAGGCTGAGCTTACCCTTGATGCATCGGAAATTCGCACGACCATCGACGCCTATGGACACGCGCTTGATGCGATCCGTGCAGCGCATGCGGCCGGGACCGCGATCGCCGATGTTGATCGGCTGGTGCGCATCGATGACACGGGCGCGCAGTCAGCCCTGATCAGTCTGCACCGCGAGATCGACGGCCTTCTCCATCTGCGCCAACGCGCCGCCGCGCAGTTGCTGTCGATCGGACTGACTGCTCTCTTCCTGCTCATCTGTTCCCTGATTACAGCGATCATCTATCTGGGCTGGCAACGGGAACGAAAGCTTCTGCTTACCTACGAACGCCAACGCGTCGAATTGGCGCAAGAAAAGGCGCATGCGGAAGCGATTGGGACACTCTTGACCCGGCTCGAAACGGCGAACAAAGAGCAGGCAGAATTCACCTATGCGATGTCGCATGACCTGAAATCGCCCTCCAATACGATCAGAATGCTGATCGACGAGCTTGCCGAAATGGAAACCCTGACACCTGAGGGGCGGGAGATGCTGGCAGATATGCGGGCAACCAACCAGCGCATGTGCCGTCTGGTTGACGATGTCTTGAGATACTCGCAGATCGTGGATACGCCCATGACAGTGGAGACGGTCGATCTGACCGCCCTGATCAAAGAGGTCAAAGCCGATCTGGCCAGCGAGATTGCCCAGTCACGGGCAACGGTTTCGACCAGTGCGTTGCCAACCCTGATGGGCAACCAGATGCAACTGAGGATGCTGTTTCAGAACCTGATCTCCAACGCTGTCAAGTTTCGCGCGCCTGACCGACGACCGCTGATAGAGATCACATCAGAAAGGGCGCCAGACGGTCTGCAGATCGTCATCGCCGACAACGGTATCGGCATTCCCGAGACGTTTCGCGACCGGGTCTTCGGTCTGTTCCAGCGTCTGAATGCGCAGTCAGCCTATGACGGCACCGGTCTGGGTTTGACGATCTGCCAACGGGTTATGTCTAACCATCAGGGTCGGATCACCATTGGCCCGGGCATTGACGGTGGCACCGCCTTCGCCATGACCTTTCCGGAGACTTTGCTATGAGCGTTGTGATCAAACTTGCCCTTCTTGTCGATGATGAGGAAATCGATCAGCGGCAGTACAAAAGGGTGCTCACCCGGTCAGGTCTGATCGGTGAGATCATCAGCTTCACCTATGCTGATGACGCTCTGGCCTTTCTGAAAGAGAACCCGGACCTTGAGGTCGATGTGATTTTTCTGGACATCAACATGCCCCGCATGAACGGGTTTGAATTCATCGAAGCAGCGGTCAGCGGGATTGGCGAAAGGTTTGTCAAAGGGATTGTGGTGATGCTGACGACATCTCTGAACCCGGCTGACCGTGAGCGCGCTGCGACCTATGGCATCGTGAAGGATTTCATCACCAAACCGCTCACGATTGAGCACGTGCAGCGGGTCGCGCGGTTGATTGCAGACGGAAATTAGCGTTACCCGTCGGCTTATCCCCTGTGTGACTGTCCAAGGCGACGCGGATCTGAGGACCTGCCGCGGTGTTCCTGCCGCCACCCGGCTGGCGACGCTCGACCAGCACGGCGCGACGCCGAGGCGCATACGAAACGGCCCGACCTGGCTGGCATCAGTGGTGACCATGAGCGATCGCCCGTGGTCGCTGTCCCCGCCGCGATGGTTACGCCAGACGCAACCCTTGCAGGTCCATCGCGTCGGTCAGGTTGAACGCACCCATGCCGCCGTCGATGGCGATGTCGGCGCCTTTCAGCCAGTTGGCGGCAGGTGACAGCACAAAGGCGGCGATCTGGGCGATCTCTTCGGGCTTTCCGGCGCGGCCCGCGCGCTTGATGTTGCGATCCACCGCAGCGCCGAACGCACGCTGGAAATCGCCAAAGATGCCCGTCGCCGTGCCGCCCGGGCTGAGCGTGTTCATGCGCAGATCGCGTTGGATCATCGCTTCGGCCTCGGCCATCGTCCACAGGATGATCGCCTCTTTGGTCAGGTTGTAGCAGCGCGTCGCGTCGATCTGCTCGGCGGCGATGAAAGCAGCGAGCCCTTCGCACCCGCCCACCGCCGCAAGCCGTTTGACCTGCGCGACATTCTCGCGCCAGTGCGCGCCTGCTCGACTGGCCATGTTGACCACCGAACCACCGGCCCGCAACCGGGGTAGCAGGGCCTGCGTAAAGGCGCGGGTGCCGAGGAAATTCACCTGCAGGATCGTCTCTTCCAGCCCGGCGCGCGGGGGCAGACCGGCGTTGTTGCAAAGCCCGTCCAGCGGCTCGTCAACCTGCGCCGCAGCGGCGGTGATCGATGCCGCGTCATTCAGGTCCAGCGCGATGAAACGGTCCAGATTGGCCTGCGCTTCATGGATGTCGAACCCGATCACGCGGTGACCCTGTTCTTTAAGGATGCGCGCCAGTTCCGCGCCGATCCCGCTTGCCACGCCGGTAACGGCATACGTTCGCTGTGTCATGTCAACTCCTCCCGCAACAGGGGCGATCCATGGCGCAGGCTGGTGATCACGAACAGTCTTGAAAAAACGTGACGTATAAGTTCTGAGTATCACCATGAAGGTTCAGCACATACAGGTTCTTGTGGCCATCGCCGAGCATGGCAGCCTGCGCGCGGCGGCCAAAGCGCTGGGAAAATCGCAACCCGGTCTGACCCAGGCCCTGCGTCAGGCCGAGGATGAGCTGGGCCTGCCGATCTTCATGCGCACCTCGCGCGGGGTGGTGCTGACGCCGATTGGCGAGCGTGTGCTGCTGCGGGCGCGCACAATCACCTCGGAAATCAACCGGCTGGACGAAGAGGTCAGCCAGCTGCGCGGCGAGCTGACCGGCGCGGTGCATGTCTGCGTCTCGCCCTTCGCCGCCGCGCGGATCATGCCCCGCGCGCTGGCCGCGTTTCGCAAGACCCACCCGACTATCGACGTGCATCTGTCCAGCGGGCTGTTCCCCGGCGCGCTCAAACCCCTGCGCGAGGGCAGCACCGATATCGTCATCGGCCCCGCTCCGCCCGCCGATCTTGCGCGCGAGATCGCGGTGGAGTTCCTGATGGAGGGGCCGATCCACATCATCACCGCGTCGGAGTCGCCGTTGCTCAAGGCGCGTTCGCTGGGCGAGCTGGAGCAGGCGCAATGGATCATGATCGGCGCACCCGGCGGTCCGGGGGACATTTTCAGCAAGCCGTTTCTGGACCACGGCTTTACGCCGCCGCATGCCACGACTACGTCGGAATCCTATTACGGCGCGCTGTCGCTGGTCGAGAGTCTGGGCGCGGTCTGCACCTTTCCCGCGCTGCTGCTCGACGACGTGCAGAAGACATGGCGCATCGCGCCGATCCCGATCCGTGAGACCATCGAGCCGCTGCGCATCTCGCTGATGACCCGCGCCGGTCACCCGCTGACCCCCGCCGCCGACGCGCTGGCGATGTGTATCCGGCGCCGCGTGACCTCGCTGTAAGTGATACATCCTGCCTATCGCGATTTATAAAATAGCGCTGCTCATTATCGCGGCGCGGCGCTAGGAACGGCTCAGTAGCTTGGCTACCGGCCCGTGGGAGGACCTGATGACACTGAAAAAACCATTCGTGGCAACGCTGTTTGCCGCCGCCGCTTTTGCCTCGCCGGTGATCGCGGAAACCGATCTGACCTTTAACCTGTTCATTCCGCAAAACCATTTCGCCTGGCCTGTGTTCGAGGCCTGGGCGGCGGACATTGCCGCCGCAACCGATGGTGAGGTCCGCATCACCTTTCCACCGCAATCCGTCGCCCCGCCGCCGGGCATCGTCGATGCCGTGCGCAATGGTGTGGCCGACGGCGGATTCATCTTTAACGGCTTTCTCGCCCAATCCGCGCCGGGCACCATGCTGACGCAGATGCCCTTCATCGACCTTGGCAATTCCGAGGCGATGTCGGTGGCGTTCTGGGAGAGCTATCAGGAATTCTTCGCCGGGGTCGAACAGATCCGGGGCGTCGAGCTGGTCTCGGGCTTCCATCTGGGGCCGACGTACCTGTGCTCGACCACCGACACGCCGATCACCACGCTTGAGGATCTGCGCAGCCGCCGCATCTGGGCGCTGCCCGGCACGATTGCCGATACCTTCGCCGCGATGGATCTGGCGATCACCGCCTCGCCTGCGGTCAATCTGCAAGAGCTGGTCTCGCGCAATACGGTCGATGCGCATTACGGGCAGACGATGGAAACCACGATTGCTTTCGGGATCGGGCCTTACACCAAATCCTGCGTCGAGATGTCGCCGCATATGCTGTCGGCCAGTTTCTCGATCTTCTTCAACCAGCGCGTCTGGGACCGGCTGCCGGAAGACTACCGCGCAGTGATCACCGAGTACTCCGGCGCGGCGCTTGCCCGCCGTCTGGGCGCCGCGACTGACGTGGCCGATGACGAGGCCCGCGCGCAGCTTGAGGCGATGGGCGTGACCTTTGCGCCGGTCGATCCCGACCTGCTGGCCGCGATGCACGACGCCTCGGATGGGGTGGCCCAGCTTTGGGTCGACCAGATCGACGCGGCCTATGGTCTGGACGGCCGCGCGATCATCGACGCGACCCGCGCCCGCGTGGCGGCAGCCTCGCAGCCGTGACAGCGGACAGGGGCGGCGCGATGGCGCGCCGCCTCGACTGCCACCGGGAGGGACGCATGAGACCTATCCAGAAACTGACGATCCTGCTGGGCGGGGTCTGTCTGACCGCCATGGCGCTGATCACCTGCGCCGAAGTCGTGATGCGCTATGCCTTCAGCCATCCGATCTTTGGCTCGGCCGAGATGGTCCAGATGGTGCTGGGCATTCTGGTCTTTGCCGGGATGTTCACCGTGGCGCGCGAGCGGTCACATGTGACGGTTTCGTTGTTCGAGCCGTTCTTCCTGCGCCACATCCCGCGGCTTTATCGCTTCGTTTTCAACGCGATGAGCCTGCTCGGCGTCAGTGCGATTGCTGTCATTCTGGGCTGGCGCGTGTGGGATCTGCTGTCTTACCCCGAATCGACGGTCGTCCTGCGCCTGCCGATGCTGTGGATCGTCGGCGGCATGACGCTGCTGGCGGCCCTCGCGATCCTTGCCGCGCTGGCGGCGATGCGCGCGCCCCAAGAACCCCGGGAATAGAGCCATGACCCTGACCCTGATCGGTTTCGCGATCCTGCTGTTTCTGGCCTTTGTCGGCGTGCCGCTGGCCTTTGCCACGCTCGCCGTGGGGTTCTTTGGCCTGATGTATCTGCGCGGCTTCGACGCGGCCTTTGCCGCCTCGTCGCAGTGGATCGTGGACACCTCGACCAACTACAATTTCTCGATCATCCCGCTGTTTGTCTTCATGGGCGCGCTGATCCACCGATCCGGCATCAGCAACGACCTGTATGCCGCCTCCTACGCGTGGCTCGGGCGTTTTCGCGGCGGGCTGGCGCTGGCGGGCGTGCTGTCGTGCGCCGGGTTCGCGGCGGTCTGTGGCTCGTCGCTGGCCACGGCGGCCACGATGACCCGCGTAGCCGTGCCGTCGATGCGCAAGTTCAAGTATAATGAGGGCTTCTCGGCCGGGACCATCGCCGCCGGGGGCACGTTGGGGATCATGATCCCGCCCTCGGTTCCCTTGGCGATCTATGGCATCGTGGCGGGTGAAGACATCGGCCAGTTGTTCATCGCGGGCATTTTGCCGGGGCTGATGCTGGTTGTCCTGTTCATGGCGGCTGTGCTGATCGTCACCGCCATCCGCCCCGACTTCGGCCCCAAGGGCCGCGCGATGGGCCTGATCGAGACGCTGCGCGCCTCGTATTCCACATGGCCGGTGATCATCCTTTTTGGCATCGTGCTGCTCGGCATCTACGCGGGCATCTTCACCCCGACCGAGGCCGCCGGTGTCGGCTGCGCCGGGGCCTTCATCATGGGCGTGATGCGCGGGCATTTCAGGGACCGCGCCAGCATCTTCGGCGTGATCGAGGAAACCGTGAGCACCACGGCGATGATCTTCGCGATTGTCTTCGCCGCGCTGATCCTTGCGCAATTCGTCAACCTGACCGGCATGCCGTACGAGCTTCGCGCGCTGGTGCTGGACATGGGGTTGGGGCCGATCGGCCTGGTCCTGATGATCTGCGCGATCTGCGTGCTGCTGGGCACGGTGTTTGAATCCATCGGCATCCTGTTGCTGATCATCCCGGTCTTTCTGCCGTCGCTGGAATCGCTGGGCGTGAACCTGATCTGGTTCGGCATTCTGGTGATCATCGTGATCGAGCTGGGCCTGATCACGCCGCCCATCGGCATGAACGTCTTCACCGTCAAATCCGTCGCCCCCGAGATCCCGCTAAGCGCGATCTTCCTGGGCGTGACCCCCTATATCGTCGCCATGGTTTTGGGCGGCGTGCTGATCCTTCTCATCCCGCAGATCGCCACGCTTCTGCCGGACGCGATGCGCTAAGAAAGAGCCTGACCATGACCGACTGCATCGAAACCCATCTCTACATTGATGGGGCGGCTTGCCCTGCCTCGGATGGTGGCAGCTATGAGATCCATAACCCCGCGCGCCCCTCGGAACTGGTCGGTCGCGCCGCCGCTGGCACGGTTGCAGATGTCGACCGGGCAGTGCGTGCCGCGCATGCCGCCTTTCCGGCATGGGCCGCGCTGAGTTATGACGAGCGTGCCGTGATCCTGCGCAAGGTTGCCGCTGCGCTGACCGAAGACAGCGCCCTTGTCGATGCCCGCGCGCGTCTGTTCACCCGCGAGCACGGCAAGATCCTGCGCGAGACGCATCTGGAGATCAGCCGACTGGGCGAGCGTTTCGTGCAATCGGCGGACTATGCCGAACGGCTGGCACGCGACGAGATCATCCGCGCACCGCGCAACGACACCATCGTCACGCGCCAGCCGCGCGGCGTGGCGGCCCTGGTGGTGCCGTGGAACTGGCCGCTGGCCATTCTGGGCGCGAAGCTGCCGCAGGCGCTGATGGCGGGCAATACCGTGGTGGTCAAACCCTCGGCCAACTCCGCGCTGGCCCCGACGATCAGCCTGCACCGCATCGCCGAACTGCTGCCGCCGGGTGTGGTGAATATCGTGACCGGCTCAGCCGGGCGGATCGGCGACGCGCTGATCGGGCACCCGCTGGTGCGCTACGTGAACTTCACCGGCTCGGTCGATGTGGGCCGTCATGTGATGAAGGTCGCCGCCGAGAATATCACCCCCGTCACACTGGAACTGGGCGGAAATGACGCCGGGCTGATCCTGAGCGACGCGGCGCTGTCACGCGACACGTTCGACAGCCTCTACCGCGCCGCGTTCATGTCGACGGGCCAGATCTGCTATGCGCTCAAGCGGCTCTACGTCCACCGCTCGCGCTTTGACGAGGTGGTCGACGGGCTGCGCGCCGTCGTCGATGCGCAGGTCGTCGGCGACGGGCTGTTGCCCGAAACGACCATGGGTCCGATGAACAACGCCAAGCAGCTCAAGACCGTCACCGACATGATCGGCGAAGCGCGCGCGCGGGGTGCCCGCGTGCTGGAGCTGGGCCAGGTCCCTGACGCTGAGCTTTACGCGCAGGGCTATTTCCAGCGCCCGACGCTGGTGGTAGGGGCCGATCCGACCCTGTCAGTGGTGCGCGAAGAGCAATTCGGCCCGGTGCTGCCGATCCTGACGTTTGACAGTGAAGACGAAGCCGTGGCGCTGGCCAATGATGACCAGTTCGGGCTGGCCTCGTCTGTATGGTCCGCCGATACCGGGCGCGCCATTGCCATGGCCCGGCGGATCGAGGCTGGCTACACCTTCATCAACGCGCATGGCCCGTCGGCCAATGACGGCAACGCGCCCTTCGGCGGGTTCAAGAAATCCGGCATCGGGCGCAATTTCGGTTATGAGGGCGTCACCCAGTTTCAGGGCTTCCACTCGATTGCCGGAGCGTCGGGGTTGCTGGACTGATGCGCCGCCAAGACCACTGACACAGCGGCCCGGCGTGGTCGGGCCGCAAGCCGGTCAGGTCGGTTGCAGGATATCGCCAAAGGCCGCGTAATCGGCGGCGTAATAGGCGTTGAGGCGGTCGATCTGGGCCGGGGTCAGGTCTTTCTTGCGCAGCTTTGGTCCACCGGTCTGCAATCGCGGCAAGGGCACAGTGGTTTCGGTCAGCGCCTGCATATCGGCCTCAAGCTGCTTGAGTTCCGAAAAATCATAAACCCGGTTGAAGTAGCCCGGATCGGTTCCCAGAAACGTCACCATCGGCAGCGTGTGGTGGTCGATGACGGGCACCGTCCGCACGTAGTCTTCCAGCCGGTCAATGAACAGGCCAAGATCAGGATCGGGCGCCAGATCGGCCTTGGCCAGTTTGCCGCCGCATTTTTCCTTAGACAGTTCGCGGTGGTGAACCACGCGGTTGGAATAGGCCGACAGGAAGCGGGTGATCGGATCCCGGATGATGGTGATCTTGTGCAGCGGCGCCAGCTCTTCATGCGGCAGCTCGTCAAAGTGGATCGAGCTGTAAAGGTTGTGCACGAAGACGGTCTTGCCGTTCGGCCGGGTCCACGGCTTGAAAGGCTCGCCGGTCTTCATTTCGTGCAGCATGTTCTTGATCGACGTGCAGGCGACCTTGGGAACCGAGAAATAGGCCAGATTATTGCGGCGGATGATCAACGGCATGGTCGTTTTCCTGCTTTGCAAAGACGGATCGCGCGGGCGATCTGCGTAACCGGACCGACCCGCATGGCAGTCCGGGCGGCGATCATGCGTCGTCTTCTTTCAGATGCGTCAGTTCGCGGCTCATCACAGCGTCGACACGGTCAAGATCAAACGGCTCGCCAAGGAAATCATACATCGGCTTCAGCTTGGTGTGATCGCTGACGTAGTCATTGTAATGGATGTGCAGGCACCGTTCGGGGTGGCGCGTCCGGTATTGTGCAAAGGCAGCTTCGGCCTTGGCCAGCCGGGCCTTGACCTTGTCCGGGTCCATCGTGGCCCACCACCCCGAGCGCGCCACCTCGTCATGGTCGCGTGTGTTGAAGATAAAGCGGCTGTTCTTAAGGAAGCCGGCCAGGAAGTTCAGCGAAATGGGCAGCGGCGTGCCTTCGTTGGCCCAGCGGATTTCCTTGAACCCGGCGACACGGGTGCCCGGCGGCGGCGACAGGATTTCACGCGAAAAAACCTGAGCCAGCGACCGGCCATAGCGCGTCGCATTGATCTTTTCGCCGCCATACCACGGATGCTCGGGCGAGGTTTCGACGCCGTTGCGCGCGAGGTTGTTGAGGATGGTGTTGCCCTGCACTTCGTGCCACGAGCGCGCCATCAGACCCAGCGTGTTGTTGTTTTCGCCCCGGATGCAATAGCCGGGGATAGCGTTGAGCAGGTTCTGCACCAAGGTTGAGCCTGACCGGCCATAGGTGACAACAAAGACGTGCCCCTCGATCCCGGCCGGTTTCGGTTTGGACTCTGTCACGTCGTGGGAACCTTGATCTTTCTACACACTTCGTCACGAATAGCGTGCTACCCAGAAGGGGACAACCAATTCCTGCTCAGGCTCCGCTGTTGTGAAATGCCGCTGAGAGGGCTTTACAGTCGCGTCCGCGCGCGGGAACAAGATGCATGAATGGCACCGCTACTCCTCTGATTTCGGTCATCGTGCCGGTGTTCGACGTCGCGGCGCAGATCGGCGCGGCCATGGCCAGTCTGCTGGGCCAGACGCTGACCGATTTCGAAGTGATCGTGATTGACGACGGCTCGACCGACGGGTCGGGCGCGGTGGCCGAGGCCGCGGTGGCTGGCGATGCGCGGTTTCGCTTCATCCGTCAGGCCAATCGCGGGCTTTCCGGCGCGCGCAACGCCGGGCTGGCGCTGGCGCGTGGGGCGTTTGTCGCGTTTCTGGACGGTGACGACGCGTTTGAGCCGGGTTTTCTGGCCGACCTGCACGCCGCGATCGAGCGTGAGAGCACCGACTGGGCCGCCTGTGCCGTGTTGCTGACCTATCCCGACGAAAGCGAGAGCACGCATCCCGCGATCCACGCCAGCACCGGGCCGGAAGCGGCGCGGACCATCGCGCTGACCGATGCCCGAGAAGTTGCGCGGCAGTTTCCGTCGGCGTGGAACAAGCTCTATCGCCGGGCGCTGTTCGACGGGCTGGCCTATCCCGAGGGCAGCTGGTTCGAAGATCACGAGGTGTTCTGGGCGCTTGCCGCGCGGGCCCCGGCGCTGGCCTATGTGCCCGAGCCGCTGTACCGCCACCGTCGCGAGCGGGCAGGTCAGATCACCGGCGCCGACAGCGACCGGGTGTTCGAGCAACTCAGGGTGCTGGATCGCCTGTATCCGTTGATCATGGCCAGCGGCATGACCAACCCGCACGAGGGCTACGCAAGGCTGGCGACGCGGCTGGTGCATGAACGCGCGCTGGCGCTGCGCGACCGCCGGCGACGCGCGCAGTTTCTGACCGGCGTTGTGGCGTTGTTCGAGCGGCTGGGGGTGCTCTGGTCGCCAGACTGGGATCCTGAGATCAGCCGGGGTCTGGGATTGGCACTGGCCGGAGAGAGGCCGCTGTCGGTGGTCCTGTTGGGGGACGCGCAGGCCGCCCTGCCGGGCGTGCTGGCGCAGACAATGGCGGATTTCGAGCTTGTGGTGGTGGGTCGCACGCTGCCCGCCGGGCTGCCGCCGGACCTGCCGGTGCAGCATCTGCAAGCGCCGGTAACGCTGGCTGCGCTTGCCGACACGCTGCAAGGCCGTTGGGTGCTGCTGCTGGGCGCGGGCGAGACGCTGTTGCCGGACGGCGCGATGCGGCTGGTCAATCTTGGCGAGGCCAGCAAGGCTCGGCTGGCGATGGGCGGGTTTGAGCGCTCAACGCAGGGCTATCACGACGGCTGGACCGACAACACGCGGGCCGGGGCTGATCTGGATGCGCTGCCGGTACACGGCGGTCTGATCCCGATGGGCGCGCGCCCGGCGCTGTTCTTGTATCCGTTGCTGGCCAATCGCGTGATCCGGCGCGATCTTCTGGCCGGCATGCAACCGGATCTGAGTGTCCCGGCGGGCATTGCCGCCGTGCAGGCCGTGGTCCTGTCCAGCGCTCTGGCGGCGCACAAGGCGGGCTATACACGGCTGGCCGTCGCGGGTGCACCGGATCGCCCCGTCGCTGTGCCGGGCTTGCTGCGCGCCCGCCGCCAGATCGCCGCGTTCCCCGACGAGCCTGCGCTGCCGCGCGGCTGGCGGGCGGTGTTGTTTCTGCGGCTGGTGCGTTTGCGCCGGGGCTGGGGTGTCTTGCGCTGGCCGCTGGCGCTGGCCCTTGCCCTGTTCGCACGATGGCTATCCGCTGAGCAGGATGCCCGCGCCGACCCTGAAACGCCCCGCTGGGTGCACGCAGCTCTGCGGCTCTTTCGGCGCGCCCGGTGACGTGCCGTTGCAACGCCGGGGGTGACAGGCGATAAGCAGGCTTTGTGACTCCGATTTGAGCAAGGACTGTTATGTTCCCGTTCCGAACCGCTCAAGGTGCCCGGTTTCAGTGTTTCGCTGATTTTTCGATGGCCGCGGTCCTGAACCTCAACTTCTATGACGAACAGCGCCAGACGATTCCGTTTCACCTGTCGATCCGGGCCACGGAAAAGCTGATCGTGGTCAACCGCCGCGATGCGGCGGGGTGGCGGCGTGAGGTGGCGCTGCCGTGGCGGTTTGCCCCGCGACCCCTGAGCGTGGATCTGCATTTTTCGGCCGGGCGTGTCGAGGTCAAGGTCGACCACACACTGGTGGGCATTTTTGATGCGCTGCCCCGGCCTGACCGGACGGGGCGGCTGTTTTTGCGTCGGGGCTTTCCCGCGCTGAAGCAGATCGCGTGGGTGGAAACCGCTGGTGCGCTGGCCCAGGACAGTGTGCGCCTTGTCGAGCTCAAGCGCAGCGGCGATGCGCAGCCGGGCGTGCATCTGAGCGAGGCGTTCGAGGTTCTTCTGCGCGGCCTGCCCGCTACCCATGCTGCCGCCGGAACCCTGCGCGTTTCCGGTTTCCCCGAGGATATTCCCGCCGTCTTGCGCAGACTGCCCTTTCCGATGCGCAGCGGTCAGCCGGAATACGCGCTGGCGGCTGTCCTGCCCGGCCGCGTCTGGGACGGCGGGGCCGAGGCGCTGGATCTGGTCTTGAGCGATGCCACCGGGCGCGCGCTGGGTACGCTTGCGCTGGACCGCGCGCAGGTCGCCGCCCGGATCGAGGCACTGGCGCAGTCAGGCGGCTTTGCTCTGGACGACCGGGCGGCGTTGCAGGCGATCGAACACGCGCGCCACGCAGGGGTGCTGGCGCAGCTCACGCCAAGTGCGCGCGCGGCGTTGGGCGCTGCTGCGGACCTGTTCGGGCTGAGCCGCTATCTGGCCGAGGGGCGCGCCGAGGGCGCGGCGGAGACGGTGCTGATCCCACCGTCCGAGGAACCGGATGATCCGACGCCCTTGATCGCCGATCGCTTCGGCGCGCAGATGCGTGGCGCGCCTGACAGTGACCCGCTTGCCCTGCTGCGCACCGAGCTTGCGGCCCTGCCACACGCGGGCCCGCTGCGCACTGCGCTGATTACGCGGGTGACCGAATGGTTCTGCCTGCAGGGCCGCGTTCGCGATTTGATGGCCCTGCGCCGTGAACTGGCCGTGCCGCTGCCTACCCGTGCTGCTGACGGGGATTTGTGGACCCTGTCGATTCAGCTGCCGCTCGATTACGCCGAAGGGCAGTTTGACCGGGTGTCTAAAGCGTTATGGCAACTTGCGCCGGTCAAGCCCGCGTGGATCTCGACCCCCGCGATTGGCTGGGTTCTGGAACAGGCGGCCGTCTCGGCGCCCGATCTGGACGGCAACCTGCCGCTGGACGAGGCGCGCGACTACATCATCAGTGCAGCGCTGGATCTGATTGACAGCCGCGCGAGCGACTATTGGGACCGGACTGAGTGCCGGTGCCTGATGCGCGGCACGGTGGCGGTCTTGGTCGCCTTGGATAGCCTGCCCGACTGGCTGGCGGATCGGGCTGTTGCCGCCGCGGCGCGTGTCTATGGTCTTAGCCCGACGTTCTGGGCGCAGATTGCCGCTGCGCAGGCGCTGTCAGCCTGGGTGTTGCCGACCGAATTGCGCACGCTGCAGGACGCCTTCGCGCAGCTCAGTACCCTGATCGAGCAGGGGGCACAGACCAAACCCGAGGGTCGCCGCGCGCTGAGCCTCAGTCTCGCGCTGTTCCGGCAATTCGGCGCGCGCGATTTGGTGCGGTTTCGCCGGGACCTGTTCGGGCCGGGCGGCGTGTCCGGGGACGATCCGGCAGGTGTGCAGGCGGCGCTGGTCGAAGGATTGGATCCTGCCGAGTCTGCGCTGCGGGCGCTGGCCTTTCCCGGCGCTGTCCCGCCCGAAGACCCGGCGGTGCTGATCCACGCCCGAAAGGGGTTGCTGGCGGCCAATCCCGAGCTGGTGCGCGCACCCTTCGGGGCACAGCGTGCCGCGCTGCGTGCGGCAGCACGCCGGTTGCTTGCCGGACCTGCGCAGCCCGTAGTTCTGGCGCAGATCACGACCGGGCTGAGCGCACTGGGCGGGGTGAAGGGCGATTTTCTGGGTCTGACTCTGGGCTTGTCGCTGGCGCGTGGTCTGCTGGCGCAAGAGCGCACAGCCGAGGCGCAGGCGCTGCTTGAGAGGGTCGAGGCGCTGGCGGAAACGCTGGCCAGGCACGAGGAACGGGCGGCTCTGGCGACGCAGGCCGCGCCGCGACAGGCGCTGCAAAGCCTGCTGCACGCGCAGGGTGCGCACCCGGCCGTGGCGCGGATCGCCGCCGTGCTTGACCCACTGCTGGGGCCGGACCTGTCGGTCCCGCGCGACGACCGCACCGCCGATCTTTGGGCGCAGGCGGATCCGGTGCAGGATACGCTTTTGTGCCTGTATACCTGCCAGCCCAACCTGAGCACCCGCGTGCAGACAATCCGCGAAACGTGGTTGCCGCTGCTCGCCGGGATGGGCGTGCCGGCGCTGATCTTTGTCGGTGGCGGCGACGGGCGACGGGACGGGGACGTGGTCTTTCTGGATGCGCCCGACGATTACGAAGGCCTGCCGCAGAAGTCGCTGGCGATGGCGCGCTGGGTGCGTGACCACACGCGCTTTGCGCATCTGGTCAAGGTCGATGACGATTGCTTTCTGGACCCGGCAGCATGGTTCGGGGATCTGGCGCATCGGGGGGTGGACTATTATGGCCGCCGTCTGACGCGTGTGCGCGGTCAGATGGACCGCAGCTGGCACATGCCCAAGTCGCGCAGCGCGCGCGGGCGGCTTGAACTGGACAAGTCACCCGAACCGTCGGTCTATGCCGATGGCGGCTCGGGCTATGCCTTGTCACGGCGCGCCATGGATTGTCTGGTCTCCGCAGCGGCCAGCCCCGGGGGACAAGAGCTGATCCACCTGTCCTTTATGGAGGACAAGCTGGTCGGCGATCTGCTGGCCAAGAGCGATATCTGGGTCGATGGCACCGACTACCGGGTCAGCGTCTTGCGGCGAACGAAGCCGGGCGGGCCCTTGGTCGCGGCGTGGGAGAACGGCTTTCTGCCCTTCGCCGGCGGTGGGGTGAAGCTGGCGCATCTGGACGGGCACGAGCGCATGGCCGAGGTGCTGGCCGGGTTGTCCGACCCCTTGCCGCGACCGTCCAAGATCTGGCCCAGCTTTCAGCCGGTGCGGCTGGGCGGGCGGTCGAACACGCTGGATCTGATCTCGTCTGCTGCGCAGTTGCGCGCGGTGAACGCGGCCCCGGTCGCCGTTGTCGCCTGTCTGCGCAACGAGATGTTCATGTTGCCCCGGTTCTTCGACCACTACCGCGCGCTGGGTGTGCAAGGGTTCCTGATGGCCGACAACGGCTCGGATGACGGGACGTTTGAGTATCTGGCCGAGCAACCCGATGTGGCGCTGTTTTCGGTCGATACCCCCTACAACCAGTCGCATTACGGCGTGGCGTGGCAACAGGCGCTGATGGCCAACTTCCGTTCAGGCCGTTGGTCGCTGATGGCAGATGCCGATGAGTTGTTGCTGTGGAACGCCGATCTGACCGGCAGCCTGCCGGATCTGGTTGAAAGCGAGGATTTCGCCGGGGCCGATGCGGCGCGGATCTTCATGCTGGACATGTATCCCCAAGGCTCTCTGGCGCAGGCCGATTTCGTCAGCGACACGCCCTTTGCGCAGGCCGGTTTCGTGGACCGTGACCCGTTTCTGGCCGCGTCAGCCGCGCGCGGGCCATATTCGGATTCGCCGATCTGGACCAGTGCCCTGCGTCACCGGCTGATGCCCGGCTCTCGCGCCGAGCTGTTCGTTGCGCAAAAGATCGCGTTGCTGAAATACCGGCCGTGGATGCGGCTGTCGGCGGGGCTGCATTTTGTGGCGGACACAAAGCTGGCGCGGCGCGCGCTGATCTTTGCGCATTTCAAATACAACGCGGCGTTCCGCGCCAAGGCGCTGGCTGAAGTTGCCCGCCGCCAGCATTTCAACAACGCCGAGGAATACCGCAAGTATCTGGCGCTGGTGTCCGAAGGACGCGACGTGATCTATGATCCAGACGTCTCGGTGCCGTGGGATCAGGCCGAATTCGTGCGCCGCGTGTGTGCCGGGGGCGGGCTGTCGGGCGATTGACGCGGTCCGAACAGCGTTGCCAGTTCGGGAAAGTAGCGCTGGCGCAGCAGCTCGTTGCTCTCGGCATTCCGGGCGCGGATGCGGGCGCGCTGGGCCTCGCTCAGGCGCACACGTGTGCCGGGCTGCGGCAGGCGACGGCGCATCAGGCGGACCAGCAGAAAGAACAGCGGGTTCGCCGCGCCGTTGCGCAGCATCATCGGCACCCGGCGGTTCAGGTCGCGGTACAGCGCGATCTCTTCGACGCTCAGCGATTCATTCTTGCGCGGCGGGGTTTGAAGCGGCGCGCGGTTCACGCCGGTCTGGGCGCAGAAGTCATCAAGCAGGTCGCGGTTCGGCATCAGCGCCGGATCGAACAGACGCACCGTCAGGTTTTCGCGCCCGACAGCATCGCTCCACATCTGCACCCGGCGGTTGAAGTTCATCTTGCCGATCATGTCGTCGATATGCTCATCGAGCGTCAGCATCTCACCGCGGCGGATGTTCTCGGAATAGGTCGAGAGCATGAAATCTTCCTGACTGCGGTAATAGACGACATAGCGGACGTCGCCGAAAATGCCGCGCAGAAACGTGTGCAGCGCCGTGATCCGCGCCGGGTTATAGCACCACGCGTGGATCTGTTCGCTCGAGGCCAGAAAGGTATGCTCGGGCCATTCCGCAACGCCCGCACGCAGCCGCGCCTCAAGACGGTCGACAAAGGCAGTCTGACTTTCCCGGCCCCGCACCCCGATCGCGTAGCGCTTGCCCTTCACGTCCAATATGTCCCCGGCGCGCACGATGGCGGCAAGGCCCAGCTCCATCTGCGCGATGTTGCGCGGCGTGAACGGCTCGAACCGGATCCCCTGCGAGGACAGGGCGGACCGGTTCAGGTTCAGAAAAGACTGGATCGTGGTCGTGCCGGTCTTCTGCGTGCCGATGTGGATAATGGCTTTCATGGCGTCTCGCGGTAGATCTTGACCAGCGCCTCGATATGCTCGGGCAGGCTGACCGGTGCCATGGCATTGGCCCAGTACTGCGCCGGCAATGTGCTGCCGTCCAGAATTCGCTCAAGGACGTGACGGAACGAGTCGCTGTCATCGGCGCGGAACACCAGATCATTGCAGCGCCCCAGCTCCTGCGCGCCGCCCCGATCCGAGGTGATCAGCGGGATATGGCGGGCGTGCATTTCGATGGCGACCTGCGGCAGGTTATCTTCCCACACGGGTGGCACCACGCCCAGATCGACATCGGCCAGCAGCGTCGGCAGCGTGTCGTGGGTATAGCCGTTCTGATGGTGCACAGCGCCCAGATGACCGCGCAGGGCACTCAGCAGCGCCATGGCTTCGGCATCGCCGGATTTGGCGGCGACGGTCAGATGAACCCGCTTGGCCAGCGCCTCGGGCAGCGAGGCGAGCGCGCGCATCAGGAAATGATAGCCCTTGTCGCGCCGCATATAGCCCAGATAGGCCAGCCGGATCGTGCCATCGGTGCGCAGAAAGGCCGGGCGCGGTTTGCTGTAGTGCCATTCGCCCGCCTCGGCCGAGCCGATGTAGAGCGTGCTCAGCCGCGAGGTATGCACGCCGTGCTTCAGGGCGATCTGGCGCACCCGGTCAGACACCGCCAGCACCGAGTCGCAATGCGCGTTGATCAACGCCACCATCCGCGCGCGGCGGCGGGCAAAGGCCGCGGCCAAGGGGGCGGCGGCCGCAGGCGGCTGCGGGCGCGGTTCTGCGGGGGCGTGATGTGTCCCGGCAGCGGCGATCGGGGGCACATTGGCAGAGGCGGGCGACAGGGCGGCGGGTTCGGCCATTGTGACCAGTGCCGTCTCAAGCGCGGCATTGCGGCGCATATGGCGCGCGCGCAACACGCGGCGCAGGCCACGCCATGCTGCGCCCATCACCGGGCGAAAGAAGCGTTCATAAAAACCGGTTCCCGGCCCCAGCCGCCAGCGCGACAAGGACCAGGCCATGGCATAGGCGGCCCGGATCGAGCGCGGTTCGGGCTGGGCGGGCAGGCATCGGGTGCAATTGGTCCCGCCGTGAAAATCGGTGCAGGTCTCCCGCTCGGCGAACCACAGGTTCACTTGCGGACAGAACGGATAATAGTTGTGCAGCGACAGCACGAAGCGGGTGCCGGGCCAGCGCTTTTTCAGGCTGAGCACATTGGCGGGCAGCCCTTCGAGGTTGTTGAAATGGATCACATCCCACGGGCCGGTCCGCTCGACGAATTCGGCAAAGGCGGCCTCGGTTTCGGCATGGTCAAGCTGCGCCGCGCCCGCGAAATCGGCGTGCGAGGGCGCGACCAGACCCGAATTTACCAGCGCATAGCGCGGGCTTTCCCCGCGCGCCAGCGTGATGACATGCGGCTTTCGCCGCAGCAGCGTGTGCGCCAGACCCGATGACAGGAACGCGGTTTCCACGCCGTCGACCTTGGACAAGCCCTTGATGATGTTGCGCTGATAGACGCTGACGCCGCCGCCGCGCTGCTCTGGGTCGCGGTGATCGGCCCAGTTGTAAAAAAGAACTCTCACGCCTCGTCGTCCGGCTTCGCAGGGGCACCGGTGCCGGCGGCCTCTGCCTTGTCCAAGCGCTTTTCCAGCAGGTTGAGTCGCAACGCCTGCCGCAACTGGATTGTCCGCATCTGCGCCAGTTCGAAGCTCAGCACAGCGACCGTCTGTTCCAGCTGGCGTTCCGTTGCGTCCTGCGGTGCGGGCAGGGCGGCGCGCAGCGCCTGCGTATCCAACCCTTCCGCCCCCGGCAGGGCGGCCAGCGCATCAATAGCGGCCTCGGCGCGCTGGCGGATGCTGTCGAAACCGGGCGCATCGGTCAGGGCGTCGGTCGCGGCCTCGGCGTCCAGACTGGCTTGGGCGCGGTCAATCACCTGCCGGGCCATGTCCGCCGACAGGCCGGAGCGGTTGAGCGCCCGGCGAATGCCCAGAAGGCGGTCATCCATGCGCGGATTGGGATCGCGAGAGCCAGTAACCGCCGCCAGCGGCAGGCCATGACCCAGACCGGCGAGGAAATCCTCAAACAGCCCGTCGCCGACGCGCAGCGATGTCTCGAAGCTTCGCAGCACAATGGCCTCGGGGCCGAAGATCTCGATCCACGGTTTGAGCGCCAGTGCGTAATCCCAGTGCACCGCCTCCATCCGCGCGCGCACGGCGGCGTCAAAGCTGCCGACATCGACGCCCATCTTGACCAGTTGGTTGTACCAGCTTTTCAGGTGCTCTTGCGGGGGGCGAAGATAGACGACAACCCGAAAGCGCAGATCGCGCGCGGTGTCGATCTGTGCACGCAACAGCGCGGTAGCGGCCGGATGGGCGCCCAGACGGATGAATTCTTCCGAGGAGACCAGCATCGACGCGCCTTCGGGCAGGGCACGGGTGGCAGTGAACAGCTCTTGCCACAACTCCTGCGCCGAGTGCTTGTTGCGGAAGTCATGCATCAGCTCGGTAACGCCCGCCGCCCGCAGCAATGAAAACGCCAGCGCCGAATGCTTGGAAAACTTGACCGGCGCTTCGGCGTAGTTCAGCCCCTGCTGCGCCAGCAGCACACGGTTGCTTTCCAGAAAAATCTGCAGCGCCGTGGTCCCGGTCTTGTAGTGGCCGATATGCAGGATCAGTTCGCGTGCGGTGCTCATCGGTCCCGTTGCTTTGCTCCGGTCAGGCATTGTTCAAGGGTGCGGCCATGTTCCGCTTGTGATGCTCTATCGCCTCGTCGAGGTCGGTAAAATAGGCAAGCGAGCCGTTCTCAAGCACGATGGCGGCATCGCAGAACGAGCGCAGCTCTTCGAGGTTGTGGTTCACCAATATAGCACTGGATCGCTTCATCCGGTCGCGAAACAGCGCCTGACTTTTGCTGCGGAACCGTTGGTCGCCGACGGCGGTCACTTCGTCGACAAGATAGGTGTCGAACGGGATGCCCATCGAGATGCCAAAGGTCAGGCGCGATCGCATGCCCGAGGAATACGTGCGCAGCGGCATGTGAAAGTGTCGCCCGATTTCAGCGAAATCCTGCACAAAGTCCATCAGCTCGTCGGTGTCAACGCCATACACCCGGGCCAGAAACCGGGTGTTCTGTGCGCCGGTCAGGTCGCGGTGAAAGCTGCCGCCAAAGCCGACCGGCCACGAGATGCTGCCGTCGCTCCAGACATCGCCACGGTCGGGCTGCATGGTGCCGGCGATCAGCTCGAGCAAGGTGGACTTGCCCGCGCCGTTGCCGCCCAGCAGCGCCAGCGACTTGCCGGTCGGCAATGTCAGGTTGAGGTTTCGGATCACGGGCGAATACTCGCCGCGGACCCAAAATCCCTTTGTCAGGTGGTCGAACTGGATCATCGGGACGCCGCCTCGTTAACCCCGGTCGCGAAGGCTGTAGTAGATCAGCGCCAGGGCCGACCAGATCAGCCCGGCAAAGATCAGGGTCAGCAACACCAGCAGCGACCGCTGCGGATACTCTGCCCGTTGCGCCAGCGTCGGTTGCACATAGGTTGCCAGATACAGGCTCTGGCGCTGGGCGGTCGACCGTGCGGCATCAAGCGCGGTCAGAGCGGCGGTATAGGTACGCTCGGCGAATTCCTGATTGACCGTCAGGCTTTCAAACTGGGCGATCAGACGCGGATAATCGGTATCAAAGACAGTCACGTCCTGTGTGGCAAAGTTGCGCCGTTCTTCGCCGATGCGCTGGCGGATCACTTCGATGCGGCGCTCGGCCTGACGCACGCGCGGGTCGCTTTCGGCGGTGGTCTGCAACAGCAGGTCATAGTCAACGAGCGCCGTCGCCAGCGACTCCTGCAGCCCGTTGATCACGCCCATCCGTCCAGCGATATCGGCCTGCGGGTCGACAATCTGCGTGCGGGCGCGAAAACTGGCGATGTCTTCACGCGCGCTGCGCAGGCGCGCCAGCGCGGCCTCAAGATCGGCCTCGGCGTTGGACATCGCGTCCGAGCGCGCCTGTTCGTTCAGCGCGTTGATCATCTGTTCGCTCTCGCTGACGATGATCCGCGCGATACGCTGCGCCATTTCGGCGGTATGCGCTTTGACCTGAACATCCATCAGGCCCGAGTTCATGTCATACGAGATGACAACCATCCGTTGCCAGAACCACAGCAGATCCTCGATCGTGGCATCGGGCCACAGGGAAAACAGCGGGTCCGAGTCCCAGTTTTGCGAATAGAGCGACCGAATATCGACCTGTTCCTGCACGCGTTCGACCAGTTGCTGGCTCTGGATATAGGCGTACAGGACATGGGTATTCGACGACGAGCCGCCGCCGACGATCGCGCTCAATCCCCCCAGCATTTCCGTTGCCGACGCGGATTCGTCGCTGCGCACGGTAAAGCCGGTGGTCGAGGCGTATTGGTCCTGCGCCAGAACGTACAGATAGGCCGTTGCCAGCGTGACCGGCAGCACGACCATCATGACGAACGACAAAAAGAGCCCCCGATGGCGCCGCCGGATCCGAGCGGGCGCGGCGACGGGGCGCACCCGTATTTCGCCGGTGGGCTCGCTCTGGTCCGTGTCATTGTCCCCCGACAGCGCCGAGGCAGCGCGGGCCTTGCGCGCCGCCTGTCGTTCCGCTTGTCGCGCCTGCTGGGGGGTGCCGGGGTTCAGTTGCCGCTTGCCCCTTGCGGGTGTGTCGTCGTTCACGCGGCTCTCCAAAGGTTATTTGCCTTGTCGGCGTGATTTCTACATAGTCCCCGCGCCAAAGGCCAGAAAAAGGACGTACAGGTGGCGAGCGACATTTCAGGGCCACGTCTGCCAACCGGGCGCATTCCGGACGTGGCGTTGTCACGCAATTTCCGGTCGGTGCGCACGATTACGGCGCTGGTCCTGCGCGAGATGACGACGCGCTTTGGTCGCACACCCGGTGGCTTTGCGTGGGCCATCATGCAGCCGCTGGCGACGATCATCATTCTGGGTATGGCGTTTTCCCTGATCGCCCGGTCGCCTTCCCTGGGGACCAGCTTCATCTTCTTCAAGGCGACGGGGATCATGCCCTTCACCATGTTCAGGAGCAACTCAGGCATGATCGCGAAGAGCCTGAGCTATTCCAAGGCCTTGCTCTCTTATCCCGGTGTGACGTGGATGGATGCCGTGCTGGCGCGCCTGATCCTGAACACGCTGGTTACCGTTGCGGTTACGGTTCTGATCCTGACCGGCATCATCCTCTATGAAGGCCTGACGCTGATCATTGACTGGCCGATGGCCATCCTGTCGATGGCGCTGTCAGCGCTGCTTGGGTTCGGCATCGGTGTGCTGAACTGCTACCTGTTCGAACGCGTCGTGATCTGGTCGAATATCTGGGGCATCATGTCAGCGCCCCTGATGATCATTTCGGGCGTCATTCTGCTGTACGAGGATCTGCCCAGCGAAGCGCAGACCTATATGTGGTACAATCCGCTCATTCACATCACCGGCATGATGCGCGAGGCGTTCTATTCCACGTATCAGCCCAACTACATTTCGGTCACCTATGTGGTGCTCTTTTCGCTGATTCCGCTGGTCGTGGGTCTGCTGCTGCTGCGCAAGCATCACCTCTATCTGCTCAACCGCTGACGCGGCTCTCAGCGCCGGCCCTCGGCGATCCGCAAGACCTCGGCCCGCGCGCGGTCGGTGCGGCGGCGCAGGCCGTCGATCAGTGCCAGCCCGAACAGCCGCAGGAAGCGCCCGCGTTCGCCCCGGTGGTGGCGCAGGCGCAGCAGCCAACGGGGCAGGTACAGGCACAGCACCGGCACAAAGAAGAGGCCGGTGGCGATGCGGTACAGGATCAGCAGATTGCGGTGGTAGTAATACACCTTCCACAGCGGCTTGATCCGGGGGTCGGCGGCGGAATAGGTGCTGCTGTCATGCTCGAACCGCACCGAGGGGTCAAAGCCCAGCCGGTGCCCGGCCTTGGTCAGCCCCATCGTATAAATCGCGTCGTCGCCATATAAAAACAGCGCGGGGTCAGGATAGCCGCGCCTTTGCACGGCGGCTGCGCGCACGAAAAATCCCACAAAGGACGCGCCGTCGATCGCGCGCAGGCCGGGGGTGGCGAAATCCTCGGGCCCCAGATGGAACGCGCCACGCCCGCCGCCCAGCAGGGTGCGCAGCAAAATGCCTTTGTGCCAGAACGGGTTATAGGTCGGGCGGTTCATCTCACACAGCGCACCGTTCGGGTGCCGCACGGCGGCGGCGAAACCATCATAGCCGCTCAGATCGAGTGCCTGAAACGCGGCCATCGCGCCCGGTTCGGGCCGCGCGTCATCGTCCATCACCACGATCCAGTCGGGCGACAGATCGCGCATCGCGCGGCGCATGCCCGCGTCAAACCCACCCGCGCCGCCGCGGTTCTCATCGAGACGCAGCACGCTCAGGCGGGGATCGGATTGCGCTGCCAGCCACTCAGGCGTGCCGTCGTCCGACGCGTTATCGACCACCAGCACGGCTGCCAGCGCCTGCGGGTCACTGGCCAGCAGGGCGGGCAGCGTGACGCGCAGCTGGGCCAGCCGCTGATGGGTCACAACCACCGCCACGACCCGCCCGTTTCCGGCCCCTGTTGAGTTGTGCATCCTGTTCCCCTTCGCCGCAGCCCAGCTAGGCCGCCGGGCTGATGCTGTCAAATCCTGCCGTACAGGCTGCGCAAAGTCCCGGCGCAAATCGAGTCGAATGCAAGGTGAACGCCATGATTTCGCCATAATCTCGGGCGCCGGGCGCCATGCGGTTGCGGCAGACTGGTCCCTGGTGGATTAAGGGTGTCATCATGCGGCTACAGTTGCAGGGCGTGATCGGGTCAGGGACGGAAATGCTCGATGCGGGCATCACCGATCTCGAAGCGGTGCTCGTTGGCGGGCAGGTGCATCTGTATTCCAGCACAGGCCGCAACGGCGGACTGGTCGATTACGTCATCGGCAGCGACGGTCAGGCGCATCTGAATACGCAGGTGATCTTTCCCGACAATATCACCGGCACCGTCAACGACGAAATCATCCTTGCCGAAACCGGCGGCGGTTTCACGCTGTTGATTGGCACCCGCGCGCAGGGCTTGATCGGTTACGACCTGCGCGCCGATGGCAGCATCGGTGGACAGACAACGACCGGCTGGTGGCATGCGGATAATGCCGCCGAACACGGCAGCACGGGTCATCTTGAAGCCCTGCTCACCATGACCAACGGCACCAGCGCACTGTTCCCGCAAAGCTTTGACGGGGCGCAGTTGGTGGACCTTGTCGGCGTCACGGTCGGGGGCCACAGCTATGTGCTGACGGCGCTGGGCGGGGATACGGACGGGGTTACGGCCTTCCGGGTCGATCAATCCAATGGCCGGATGACCGAAACCGGCACCATCGGCGTCGAGCAGGGTCTTGGCATCGACGCACCGACCGCGATGGAGGTCGTGCAGATCGGCGGGATGACCTATGTCATCCTCGCCTGCGCCGGAACCTCGTCGCTGTCGGTGATGCAACTGACCGAAAGCGGCGCTCTGGTACCGGTCGACCATGTTGTCGACACCGGCAACACCCGGTTCGAGGGTGTGCAGGCGATGGATGTGCTGCAGGTGGGCGACCATGTCTTTGTCGTCGCGGGCGGTGCGGATAACGGGGTGACGCTGTTCCAGATGCTGCCGGACGGCTCGCTGGTGGCGATCCAGACCGTCGGCGACACCAGCGATACCTCGATGCACAAGGTCAGCGCGATCTCGATGGCGGTCGAAGGATCGACGCTGCACATCTTCGTCGGCGCGCAGAATGAAAGCGGCGTGACGCAGTTCACGTTGGACCTGTCGTCGCTGGGCACAGTGCAGGGCGGCACGGCCGCCGCCGAAAGGCTGACGGGCACCGGCGGCGACGATATTCTGATGGCGCTGGGCGGGAACGACACGCTGGTGGGCGGTGCGGGATCGGATATTCTGGTTAGCGGCGACAGCGGGACGAAGATGTCGGGCGGCGGCGGACAGGATGTGTTCGTGATCCGCAATGGCAGTGGCACGACCGAAATCACCGATTTTCAGCGCGGTATGGACCGGCTGGACCTGTCCGATCTGCCGATGCTGCGCGATCCGTCGCAACTGACGGTGACCACGACGTCGCATGGCATGATCCTGGAGTATCGCGGTCATTTCATCGTGCTGACGGCCGCGGACGGGCGGCCGCTGTCGCTTCGCGATCTGTTCCCCGAAGGCTTCGATTGGGGCGATCATTTCGCCTATGTCGAGCCTGAGGAACCCCAGGAAGTCCCACCGCCCAATGACGGTGTGCATCTGATCGGCGGCGATTTGCGCGATGTGCTGACGGGCACCGAGCGCGACGACACCATCGAGGGTGGCCATGGCAATGACAGTCTGTCGGGCGGCGACGGCAATGACCAGATCGACGGCGGGGGCGGCAAGGATTCGATCCAGGTCACCGGTGGTAATAATACGCTGACCGGCGGCGGCGGCAAAGACACCATCCTTGGCGGCGTGGGCAATGACTGGATCGACGGCGGGGATGGCAAGGATCTCGATCGAGGTCAGCGATGGCGAGAACACGCTGATCGGCGGCGGCGGCAAAGACACCGTCCTTGGCGGCGTGGGCAATGACTGGATCGACGGCGGGGGTGGCAAGGATTTGCTCATGGCCGGGGCCGGGAATGACACCATCTTCGGGGGCGGCGGGGCCGATACCCTGGGGGGGGCCGATGGCGACGACTATCTTTCCGACACAGGCGGACGCAACTGGATGTTCGGCGGCAACGGCGATGACACCGCGATGGGGGGCGTCGACACCGACCTTATCTTTGGCGGCTGGGGGAATGACCTGATTGATGCCGAGGACGGCGATGATGCCGCCGGCGGCGGCCGGGGCGACGACACCGTCCGCGGCGGGGGCGGCAATGACGTGCTTTTTGGCGCCGGTGGCAATGATGTTCTGGATGGCGGCACCGGTCGCGACACCCTCTGGGGCGGAGTTGGTGACGATACACTGCTGGGCGGCGACGGTGACGATCAGATCATGGCGGGCAAAGGCGACGATCTGGTCGCTGGCGACGACGGGAACGACCTGCTGTATGGCAAGGAAGGTAACGACAGTATTGATGCGGGCAGTGGCAATGATCGCGTCTGGGGGGATGAGGGTAACGACACGATCCAGGGCGGTGCGGGCGATGACTGGCTTGTGGGTGGTGAGGGCGACGACGAGATCAGTGGCGGCGCCGGTAACGACACGGTGCGCGGTGGGTCGGGCTATGACGTGTTTTGGGGCGGGGCCGGGGCGGATGTGTTCGAGTTTTTCCGCGATCACGACACCGGCAGGCTGATGGACTTCAACCCCGATGAGGGCGATCTGATCCGTCTGGATGACTGGATCTGGTTCCCGCTTGGCGATCTGACGGCAGAACAGGTCGTCGAGCGGTTCGGCTCGCTGGATGATCAGGGCAATGTGGTGCTCGATTTCAGCGATGTCGGGGGCAATGTGGTCATCCTGAACGGGTTCGCTGACCTGGACAACCTGCCCGACTACATCGAAATCATGTAAGGATGGCCGCGGTCACAGGTCGCCGGTGGCAACGCCGGGGGCGGTGTTGGCGACCAGATCCCGCTTGACCCAACGCATCATTTCCTCGACCGCGGCATTCGCGTCGCCTTTGTCCACCGCGCTGCGCAGCCCTTGCAGGGCGCGCGCAATCTCGAATTCGGACAAGGCAACCTCGCGCGCACGCGACAGTTTCGGATGGGCTGTGGGGGCCAGTTTTTGATGAATCGACAGCTCTTCGTGCAGCTTTTCGCCGTCGCGCAGGCCCGTGGTGATGATTTCGATATCCCCGTCAGGGTTGCTTGCATTTCGAACGGAATAGCCCGAGCCTTCGATGACCTGACGCGCCAGTTCGACGATGCGGACCGGTTTGCCCATATCCAGCACAAAGATTTCACCGCTGCCCTGCGCCAGAGTTCCGGCCCACAGCACAAGGCGACAGGCTTCCTGGATGGTCATGAAATATCGCGTGACGTCGGGATCGGTGACGGTGACTGGCCCGCCCCGGCTGACCTGCTCGTAAAAGATCGGCACGACCGAGCCAGAAGAACCCAGCACATTGCCAAACCGCACCATGGCAAAGATCGTCGTGCTGTTGCGCCGCGCCAGATCGCCGACGACGATTTCCGACAGACGCTTGGTCGCGCCCATCACGCCAATCGGGCGCACGGCCTTGTCGGTCGAGACCAGAACGAAACGCTCGATCTCATTGTCGGCAGCCGCCTGCGCCATGGTCAGCGTGCCAAAGATGTTGTTGCTGATCCCGGCGATGGGATTGCGTTCGACCATCGGCACATGTTTATAGGCCGCTGCGTGCAGGATGACGTTGACGCCATGCGTGCGGATCGTCGCAGTCACCGCGCGGGCATCGCAGACCGAGGCCAGCACGGGGACAATCTGGCACAGGGTCTCTTCGGCCAGTGCGCGCAGTTCGCGCTCGATCGAGAACAGCGTGAATTCGGTGACTTCCAGCAAAACCAGCTTGGTGGGATTGCAGTGCAGGATCTGGCGGCACAGCTCGGACCCGATTGAGCCCCCAGCGCCTGAGATCATCACCACGCGCCCCTCATACGCCCCGCAGCCGCCGTCCAGCGCATCCGCGAAATGTTCGCGCCCCAGCACCGACTGCGGCAAGACCGGCGCCAGTTTGTCGACGATGGCTTCTTCACCGATCAGCTGCGCAAAGGACGGCAGGGTCTGCACTTCGACCTTCAGTCTGGACACGCGGCGGGCGATCTGCGCCAGACGCGGCTGACTGAGAGAGGGCATCGCCAGCAAGACCTTGTCGATCTTGTGCGCCTCAAGCAGCATTTCGATGCGCTGTGCGGGGTAAACCGTCTGCCCGGCAACGGTCATCCCATGCAGGACCGTGTTGTCATCCAGAAAGCCCAGCAACCGCACATCCTGCGAGGATTTCAGCGCCATCGCCAGCTGAACCCCGGTCAGGCCCGCGCCATAGATCATCACGCGGGTTTCGGCCCCGGTCTGACGATAGACCGAGATCAGGATCTGCAGCAAAAACAGCCGCGACGCTGCGCTGAATACCGTGTAGATCAGCGCCAGAACCACGGGCGCGCCGACTTCGACAGCGGACAGCCCGGCCATCACCATGATGCCCAGAATCCCGGCCAGCACAGCCGCCAATGCGGCCGAGCGCCCCAGTGCCGAAAGCTCATACGATTTCAGCTGAACGCGCGGCAGACCCAACGCGATCGACAAAAACGCCGAGGCCGTGGTGAGCAGGATCAGCGCAGGAACCTCTGCGGCGATGGCCGCCGCGCTCGGCAGATAGCCCGACAAGATCGCCATCGACACCAACAGCGACGCCGGAACCAGGACAATATCCAGGATCAACAGAATCGTCTGTTTGGCCGACCGCGAAAGTGTGGTGAGGCGTTCGAGCATGCGTGTACCAATGCAACTGCAGTATTCAATCAAGACGATCAAATGGAGCCGTGGGATTCAAATGAACATCCCCAAGCCCAGAATGGGCGATTTTCCGCCAAATAGCACCAAGATTTACCGCTAAAATCGTCTGAATGGCGGTTTGCTGCCAGTCTTTGCCCGTTCGAGTGGCAGCGCGTCCGGCGCTGCAGCTTTATGCTGCAGTGCCGCAAATCAGGTCGGCTGACTGAAAAATGCGGGAATCTTCGTGTCTTGGCTGAGGCATGTCAGCACACCGCGCGCCGCGTCCAGCGCTTCGCGGATGGTCACATCCATGTCGAGATAGCGATACGTGCCCAGCCGCCCCATGAAGGTAACTCCGCGTTCAGCGCGCGCGCGCGCCGTATACTGGCCCAGCAAGGCTTTCTCTTCGACCATCCGAATCGGGTAGAACGGCGTGTCCCCCGGCTCGGCGGCGCGGGAAAATTCGCGGTACAGGACCGAGCCTTCATGCGTCTCCCACGGCGCGAAATGCTTGTGCTCAGTGATCCGCGTCCACGGCACATCCGCATCGCAATAGTTCATCACGGCACAGCCCTGCCAGTCGCCCGGCGCGGTGAAACGCTCGAAATCCAGCGTGCGGTAGCCCAGCCGCCCGATGTCATAGCCGAACCAGCCGTCCAGCGGGCCGGACCAGAAGACATGGTCGACCGTGTCGGCCATCGCCGGATCATAGGGCGTGTTAAGCGCCACGGTGATCCCCGGATGGTCCAGCATGCGCGCGACCATGGCGGTGTAGCCGGCTTCGGGGATGCCCTGAAACCGGTGGGCGAAATAGTCGTCGTTGTAGTTGAAGCGAACCGGCAGGCGCTTGAGGATCGAGGCGGGCAGTTCGCGCGGGTGGCAGCCCCATTGCTTTTGCGTGTAGCCCTTGAAGAAGGCCTCATACAGCGCCGGTCCGACAAAGCGCAGCGCCTGATCTTCAAAGCTTTGCGGATCGGTAATGCTGAGATCCGCCTGCGTTTCGATAAAGGCGCGGGCGTCGTCGGGGCGCAGGGTCTTGCCGAAGAACTGGTTGATGGTCAGCAGGTTCATCGGCAGCGAGAACACCCGCCCGCCGGTCTGCGCCTTGACGCGGTTCTTGTAGGGGCGGAACTGCTCGAACCGCGACACGTATTCCCACACCTCGGTATCGTTGGTGTGAAAGATATGCGGGCCATAGACATGGACCAGAACGCCGGTTTCGGCATCGCGTTCGGTATGGCAATTTCCGGCGATGTGGTTGCGGGCCTCGACGATGCGCACCCGGTGCCCGGCCTCTGCCAGCTCGCGGCCCAGAACCGCGCCTGAAAGCCCCGCTCCGACAACAAGATACTCACGCTGTTGAGCCAATCCGCGCCCCATCATCTTGTCTGAAATACTCTGGCGGCCAAAGAGAGGGGCAACGCCCCCCGTTACCCGTTATTCCATGCCCATCCGGTGCAGGTAGTCTTCGATCAACGGCACGTCCGAGGGGTTGTTCAGCTCCCAGAAGGATGCGCCCGGCGCGCTGACTTCGACGGCGGCGATCTTGTGGCCGTGCTCGATGAAACGCAGCTGCTCCAGCCCTTCGAGCTGTTCCAGCTCACCGGGCGTCAGGCTGGCATAGAGCCGCAGCGCTTGCGGCGTATAGGCGTAAAGGCCGACATGGTGGAACACCGGGATCGGACCGTCAGCCTTCAGCGTGCCGGTGAAGGGGATCACCTCTTTCGAGAAATAGATCGCGTTGCCCTGCAGGTCGCGCACCACCGTGGTGGCGCCGACGCGGTCGAGCCGCCGGTCGTTGCGGAAATTGTCCAGCGACTCGCGGTCGCAGCGCAGAACGGGCGTTGCGACCATGCGCGTCTCGTCCTCGCGCATGGCGTTGATCAGGGTCGAGACGAAATGCGGCGGGGTCAGCGGCGCATCGCCCTGCAGGTTGACGATGATCGGCTGGCCCAGTCCGGCGCGCTCGACGGCTTGTGCGACGCGCTCGGTGCCATTGGCGCAGGCGGGGTCGGTCATGATGACATCGGCACCCACGCGCTTGGCCTCGGCCGCGATGCGCTCGTCGTCAGTCGCGACGAACAGGCCGGTCACGCCGCGTGTGGACACGGCGGCGGCGCGGGCGGCCATCACCGAGCGTTCCAGCAACGTGCGCTCGATGCCCGAAACGCCTTTGAGCGTGGCCAGCGGTTTCGCGGGATAGCGGGTCGACGCATAGCGCGCCGGGATAACGATCACAGCATCACGCATCGAAGTTCTCCTTGGTCAGCGCGTCATAGGCGCGCAACCGGCCGATCAGGGCCTCCATCTGGTCCAGCGGCACCATGTTGGGGCCGTCCGAGGGGGCGTTGTCGGGGTCTTCATGCGTCTCGATGAACAGCGCCGAGATGCCCACGGCGCAGGCGGCACGGGCCAGCACCGGCACGAATTCGCGCTGCCCGCCCGAAGTTGCGCCCTGTCCGCCGGGCTGCTGCACCGAATGGGTGGCGTCAAACACCACCGGATAGCCGGTCTGCGCCATGGTCGGCAGGCCCCGGAAATCCGTCACCAGCGTGTTGTACCCGAACGAGGTGCCCCGGTCGCACAGCATGATGTTGCGGTTGCCGGTGCTTTCGATCTTGGCGGCGACGTGGCGCATGTCCCAGGGGGCCAGAAACTGACCCTTCTTGACGTTGATCGCCTTGCCCGTCTCACCGGCGGCCAGCAACAGGTCGGTCTGACGGCACAGGAAGGCGGGGATTTGCAGCACGTCGACGGCCTGCGCGGCTTTCTCGCACTGCCAGGGCTCATGCACGTCGGTGACAACCGGCACGCCGAATTCGTCGCGGATCTTGGCCAGAATTTCCAGCCCCGCGTCCATCCCCAGCCCGCGCTCGGTGCCGATGGACGAGCGGTTCGCCTTGTCGTAGCTGGCCTTGAAGATCAGCTTGGTGCCACTGGGGGCGCAGGCTTCAAGGATGCCCGCGCACATCGCCCGCGCGTGATCCAGACTTTGCAATTGGCAGGGTCCGGCGAGCAGCGCGAAAGGGTTCGATCCGCCGATGGCGATGTCGCCGATGGTGACGATATGGGACATGGATTTCCTCTGTTCAGCGCAGGGTCAGACGGTGCCTTGATGCAGCGCGGACCTGCTGAGGGCCAATCGGTCAGAACCATGACAACGCAGGCAGCGGGTCGGCATGGTCGTATATGTGCGGTGCATAGGCTTTGGCGGGTCTCAGGTCAACTCGGCGGCGAGGGGGGCAGGGCGGCCCAGTCTCTTGCGCGCCAGTGTGACACCCTCTTGTACGGTGCCCGCAATCTCGACCATGGGCGGCTGCAACCCGTGTGCGGCGAATTGTGTCAGGGTTTCCTGCGACGCCCCGGTCAGGATCACGGCGACGTTGCGGCGGCTGGCGGTGGTGACCAGCCCCTCGACCGTGTGCAGCGCGGTGGAATCCACCAGCGCCGCGTCGGCAAAGTCGATGATCATCACCCGGTGCGTATCGGCGATCCGCTCCAGCACCGCCCCGACCGAAGCCGCCGCGCCAAAGAAGAACGCGCCGCGGATGCGGTAGATCAGGATTTCATCGCTGCGGGTGACGTCGGGGGCTTCGTCGTCGGTGTCGTCGTCCGGCATCAGGGTCGAGACTTCGGCCGCCTTGGACATGCGGTGGATAAACAGCACCGCGCCCAGCGAAAAACCGACGACAATCGCTTCGGTCAGATCACGGAAGATGGTCAGCAGCAGCGTGACCAGCACCACCGCCGCATCCCCGCGCGACGAGCGGAACAGCGTGGCGATGGCGTGACGCTCGATCATGTTCCACGCAACGGTTGCCAGCACCCCGGCCAGCGCGGCCAGCGGCACCATGCCGACCAAGGGGGCGGCAACCATCATGAAGAGCAGGATGAACGCCGCATGCAGCATCCCGGCCACCGGGCTATGGGCATTCGCGCGCACGTTCGTGGCGGTGCGGGCGATGGTGCCCGTGGCGACCATCCCACCCATGATCGCCGAGGCGATATTGGCCACGCCCTGCGCCAGCAGTTCCATGTTGGAATTGTGCCGTTTGCCGCTCATCCCGTCGGCGACGACGGCGGACAGCAGCGCCTCGATCGAGCCAAGCAGCGTGAACCCGATGGCATTGGGCAGCACGGCCAGCGCCAGGGCGGTGTCGAAGGGCGGCAGGCTGGGCAGCGGCAGCATCGCGGGCACGGCACCGAAGGTCGATACAATGGTCGGCGTGTTCAGCCCCAGCGCCCAGACGGCAACCGTCGTTCCGGCGACGGCGATCAACAGGTTGGGCAGACGCGGCGCAAACCGCTTGAGCCCGACAATCAGCGCAATCGTCACCGCTGCCAGCGCAATCGTCTCAGGGTTGGCGCTGGGCAGGCTGTCCCAGATCACCGGCAGCTTTTCCAACAGCGGTCCGGGTTCTGGCCCGGTCAGGGTCAGGCCCAGCAGATCTTTGATCTGGCTGGAGAAAATGATCACAGCGATGCCGCTGGTGAAGCCCACGGTCACCGGATAGGGAATGAACCGGATGTACGAGCCAAGCCGGAACAACCCCAGCGCCCCCATCATCACACCCGCCATCATCGTGGCCAGCATCATGCCCGCGATGCCGTAATCATGCACCGTCGCGGCGACCAGCACGATGAACGCCCCCGCCGGGCCACCGATCTGGAACCGGCTGCCACCAAGGGCCGAGATGAAAAATCCGCCGACGATCGCCGTATAAAGCCCCATTGCGGGCGTCCCGCCCGAGGCAATGGCAATCGCCATTGACAAGGGAAGCGCGACAATCGCGACCGTCAGCCCAGCGAGGGCGTCGCGCTTGAGGTGATTGAACGTGTAGCCCTCACGCAGAACGCGCGCCAAGGCGGGAACCAGCCGGTCGGACGATGGCATGAAAGGACCCTGCTCACAGTGAATGGCGCGACCCTAGCGCGCCATTCTTCACAGGTGCAACGCCTTTCGCCGGGCCCTTGTGTCGGCCGGGTCAGGCTACCGGTTCGAAACGGTCGGTATCCGAATCATAAACCGACAATCCGCCTTCGCCAATATCGTGCCACAATCCGTGCAAAGTCAGGCGCTCGGCTTCGACCGCTTCCTTGATGAACGGGAAGGTCATCAGGTTCGAAAGCGAGATGCGCACGGCTTCCAGCTCCATCGCTTTGATGCGGGCTTCCGCGTCGGCAATGTCGGCGGTGCGTTCATAGCCGGGGCGCAGGATTTCCATCCAGTTGCCAACAAAGCTGGAGCCCGAGCTGAGTTCGGGCGCCTTGCCCGCACACATGTCGTGACAGCCCCGGACACCCCCGCAGTTGGAATGCCCGACCACCAGCAAATGCGCGACTTTCAACGCGGTTACGGCGTATTCCACCGCTGCCGAGGTGCCGTGATGGTCGCCATCGGGTGTGTAGGGCGGCACCAGATTGGCGATGTTGCGGTGAATGAAGAACTCACCCTGATCGGCGTTGAAGATCGCCGTCACATGGACGCGAGAGTCACAACAGGCGATCAGCATCGACCGCGGATGCTGTCCTTCCTGTGCCAGATGGCGGAACCAGCTCTTGTTTTCGGTGTAGTGCGTGGCGCGCCAGCCACGAAATCGATTTATCAGGTAGCCTGGAAGCTTTCGTGCGTAGGTCATCGCTAATTTGCCTTAATTCGGACCAAACTCAGTGCTAGTCTGAATTTATCGAAAAATCGAGCGTGAACCCGCGCCCGGGGCAACACTTTGTTAGCCCGGATCCAACATCCTGATGACGGGTGCAAGGGTTTCCATGTGAGGCAGAAAAGGGTGCTGGTATGTCACGGGTTCTTGAGATCAGACCCAGTGAGCGGATCGTTATCGATACCGCAACACTGGATGCGCTGTTTCAGCGTTTAGGGTATCGCGGGGCTGAGGCCCATGTGATGCAAACAGTCGAAGCGATTTCCGATTGTCTCGTTGAAGTGGACGCGCGCGTTCGCAAGGGACAGATGACCGGCGTCGCACCCCATCTGCAACGCGTGTCGCGGCTGAGTGCCGAAATCGGGCTGTCATCGCTCGCTCGGGTCTCACGCGATATGGGTGTCACCGCGCAACGCAAGGACGTGGTCGCCTATCGCGCGGTCTGGGAACGTCTGGTCCGCATTGGCGACCGCTCGTTGGCGCAGGTCTGGGAAGTGCCTGAGCTGTCACTCTGACTTCAGGGCGGCGGTGTCCGGCGCGCAAACAGTGCGTTGAGCGGTAAACAGCGGCAACCCCCTTCCGTTTTCGGCGCGATGCGCTTTAGGGTGGGGCGACCCAGCCGTGAGATTGACCATGCGCCAAAGCCATGCCGCCTTCGCCGCGCCCGACAGCGCCTCGATACCCCTTCATGTCGTCGGCAGTGAGGGGCTGACAGCCTGGCTCGATACCCAACCCGAACGGGTGCGCACCTGGCTGGAAGCCGTCGGCTTTGCCGCCAAAACCGGACAGACGGTCTGCGTGCCTGACGCGGCGGGCGGCCTGGCGCTGGCGGTCTTTGGTCTGGGCGATGCGCAGGCGCGCGTCCGTGGGCGGATGGCGTTGGGTGCCGCGCGCGGCAAACTGCCACGCGGGATCTACCATCTGGCCTCGGGGTTCGAGGATGACGAACTGCCCGAACAGTTGCTTGGCTGGCTGCTGGCTGGGTATCGCTTTGACCGCTTCCGCCACCGCACCGGCGGTGATGCCGATATCCCGGCGCTCAAGGCCCCACCCCGGGCCGAGGCGCGCCGCATCGAGGTGCTTGCCGCCGCCGAATGGCTGACCCGCGACCTGATCAACACCCCAGCCTCGCAGATGGGGCCGGAAGAGCTGGAAACCAGCGTGCTGGCGCTGGCCGATGAATTCGACGCGCAGGTCTCGGTCACCTATGGCGACGATCTGCTGCATGAAAACCTGCCCCTGATCCACGCGGTTGGCCGCGCCTCGGACCGGATCCCGCGCCTGCTGGATCTGCGCTGGGGCCACGAAGGCCCGCGCATCACGCTGGTCGGCAAGGGCGTGTGTTTTGACACCGGCGGGCTGAACATCAAGCCCGGCGCGTCGATGGGCCTGATGAAAAAGGACATGGGCGGCGCGGCCACGGTGATCGGGCTGGCGATGATGATCATGGCGCTGGACTGGAAGGTCCGGCTGCGCGTGCTGATCCCGGCGGTTGAGAATTCGATTTCCGGCAGCGCCATGCGCCCCGGCGACATCCTGACCGCGCGCAACGGGTTGACGGTCGAGGTGAACAACACCGACGCCGAGGGGCGTCTGGTTCTGGCCGACGCGCTGGCTCTGGCGGATGAGGAAAACCCGGACGCGCTGATCTGCATGGCCACGTTGACGGGGGCGGCGCGCGTCGCGCTGGGCCCCGATCTGCCGCCGTTCTACACCGACGACGAAGACCTTGCGCTGGCCCTGTCTGATGGCGCCATGGTCGAGGCTGACCCGCTCTGGCGTCTGCCCTTCCACGCGCCCTATGAGCCGCTGATCGAGCCGGGTATCGCCGATCTGGACAACGCGCCATCAGGCGGGATGGCCGGGTCTATCACCGCCGCCTTGTTCCTGCGCCGGTTCGTGCAGAAAACCCGCCGCTTCGCGCATTTCGACATCTATGGCTGGCAGCCGAGCGCCATGCCCGGCCGCCCCAAGGGCGGGCAGGGGCAGGGCGCGCGCGCCGTGCTCTGGGCGCTGCCCGAAGTGCTGGGGCCCGACATCGAGAATCGCGAATGACCGACCGCCGCTATCTGCGCGCCGCCGGGGGCGTGGCGCATGAAAGCCTGCGCGGCGCGCTGGACGGGGTGCTGTTTGTGCCCGGCCGCTGGTACCGCGTGACGGATGCGCTGGCGGATCTTTGCGCCACGCCGGGCGGCGCGCGCGACCGGCAGATGCTGATGGGCACGCGGTTCTCTGTGATCACCGAATGCGATGGCTACGCCTTTGGCTTCGACGAGGATGAGGGGTATTGCGGCTGGATCCTTGAGAGTGCGCTGGGCGACGATACCGCCGTCACCCATTGGGTGACAGCACCGGCCACGCATCTCTACGCCGCACCCGACATCAAGCAACGCGAGCGCGCCGCGCTGTCGATGGGCGCGCGACTGTGCGTCACGGGCGAGGTCGGGCGCTTCGCCGTGACACCTGCAGGCTATATTCCGGCCCGTCACATGCGCCTGTTGGGCGACTGGAGCGCCGATCCGGTCAGCGTCGCCCGCAGCTATCTGGGCACGCCCTATCTGTGGGGCGGCAACTCCAGAGCAGGGATCGACTGTTCGGGGCTGGTGCAGGCGGTGTTGCGCGCGCAGGGCCGCGACTGCCCGGGCGACAGCGATCTGCAAAGCACGATGGCCGGGGTCGAGGTGGTGCCGGGCAACGAGGCTGCCGGCGATCTGATTTTCTGGGGCGGGCATGTGGGGCTGATCACTGGGCCGGGCCGTCTGATTCACGCCAATGCGCATCATATGGCGGTGACCGAAGAAGATCTGGCCATTGTGGAAGCGCGCGCGGCGGAGCCGGTGATCCGGCGGCTGCGTCCGGCAAGCTGACGGCGGGTGGCGAGGGGCTGCGCGCCCCTCGCGCTCCCTCGCCCAAGGGGGAAGCACGCTCCCCCTTGGGGAACCCCCGTGGATACTTTCAGACAGAAAATGAAACAGGGTTAACGAAACCTTATCATCTGTCCTTAAATATCCTGGGGGGTGAATTGGCCGTCAGGCCAAGAGGGGGCAAGGCCCCCCTGGCTTGCGTCCCGAGCTCAGTTCGACGCGCCGTGCGACATGGCGTGGCCGCCCGTCTGCATCTGGCCCTGCATCGGCGTCCGTTCGTTGTCGGCCACCACGGTGACCGGCAGTTCCGAGCCATCCGCGAAGATCAGCGTAACCTCGACGTTGTCGCCTTGCTCGGGCACATGGGTGAGCCCCATGAACATCACATGATCCGCGCCGCGCTCGAGCGCGTGGCTGCTGTGGGCCGGGATGAGAAAGCCCTCTTCGACTTCGCGCATCTGCATGATGCCATCACCGATCTGGATATGCGTGTGCAGTTCCAGCCGTGACGAGAGGTCCGAGCGCGCCCCGACCAGCTGGCAGTCGCTGTCGCCGGCATTGTTGAGCACCATAAAGGCAGCGCCGCTGCGGGCCATGGCGCCCGAGGTGCGGAAGTATGCGTCGGAAACGGTGACCCCCTCGCAGGCGAGGGCGGGCATGGCGAAGAGTGCTGCGGCGGCAGCAAGAGAGAGAGTGCGGAACATAGGGTATCCTGTCTGTGAAAGGTCTGAAAAATGATTGGCTTTCAGGCCGTGACAGGGGGCGCCCGTGACCAGCTGTGCACGGGGGCCGGGGGCGGCGGGGCCGCGATCTCACGCGATGCAAAGCGGATCGGGTTCAGCGTTCCGGCGCGCTCGGCGATGGGCAAAGCAGGGTCAGTCAGCGCGGCAAAGGCCGGGACGCAATCGGGGCACAGGATGCGTGGACCGGTCGGGTTGCCCTCTGCATCGACACTGATCGAGGTCAGGCCGTAGCCCGAGCAGATCACCACCTCACCCACCGTGCGCAGCTGGTGGCGCGCCGTGGCCATCGCCACCGAGCCGGTGACAAGCACCAGCACCAGTCCGAACAGGGTCAGGGCGCGCGAGAGGTTCATGACGGTCAATCTAGGGCCTGGCCGCGTCGGGCGCTAGTGCGACCAATCGCGCGGGATGAGCGCCTTGATCCGTCCCGCATGCCCGGCAGGTGCCGCGCAAGCATCTGCGGTCAGGGTGCGGGCGTCTTCGAGCAGGGTCTCGGGAGCGGACAGGCGGTCGATCAGGCCCCAGTTCAGCGCCTCGGTCGCCTCGATCTTGGCCCCGCCCATCAGGATCATCCGGGCGCGTCCGGGTCCGATCAGCGCCGCCATCCGGGCCGAGTCCGAGGGTTGCGGCAGAAAGCCCAGCTTCATCACCGGGTAGAAGAACTTGGCCCCCGGCACCCCCAGCCGGATGTCGCAGGCCAATGCCATTCCGAACGCGCCACCCGCCAGCGTGCCGTTGAGCGCGGCAATCGTCAGGCAGGGCAGCGCGGCGAGGGTGCCGCTCAATTCTTCCCAGATGCCATCGGTGGCGAGGCCCGCGCGGGCCTCGTCCAGATCCGCGCCCGCCGAGAACACCGTGCCCGCGCCCGTCAGGATCACCGCCTGCTGCCGCGTGCCTGCGTCCTTCAGTTCGGCCACCAGCTGCCCCATCATCGCACGGGTGAGCGCGTTGGCCTTGTCCGGGCGGTCCAGCGTCAGAAGGGTCAGCGGGCCGACATCCTCACGGCGGATCATGCGATCAGGCCCAGCCGTCTGCGGATACCCTCGTCGCGCAGCGATACCTCGGCCCCGCGATAGGTGTCGGAATCGCTGGTGCACATCCACAGCAGCGCCTCGGCGGGCCATTCGGCCGGGATATGCGCCTCCCAGTCCAACTGGCTGACAGCATTGACGCCCGAGGTCTTGATCGCGCGCTGCATGTCGGTGGCCACGGTGCCGGGCGACAGCGACAGCACGCGCACCTTCGCCCCCGCCTCCAGATGCGCCGCCTTGGTCAGCATGATCGCCCCGGCCTTGGACGCGCAATAGCCGCTCCAGCCTTCCAGCGCGTTATAGGCAGCCCCCGACCCGACAGTCAGGATCGTCCCGCCGCCCTGCTTTTGCATCACCGGCAGGGCGGCGTGCAGGCCATAGAACACGCCCTTGAGGTTCACGTCGATCTGGCGGCCCCAGGCGTCGGGGTCGGCTTGGGCAATAAGCGCGATCGGGTCGATCAGGCCGGCGTTGTTGATCAGCACATCCAGACGACCGTGCGCCGTGACCATCGCCTGAACGGCAGAGGAAACCTGCGCGGCGTCGGCGACATCGCAGGGAATCAGCGTAGCACCCGTTTCATCCGCGACCGCCTGCAACTCGGCCGACGGGCGTCCGGCCAGACCCAGTTTGGCCCCGGCGGCGGCGAAGCGGCGGGCGGTGGCGGCGCCGATGCCGCGGCTGGCACCGGTGATGAGCACGGATTTGCCACGCACGGCGGCATCGCGGTCGGTTTTGCTGGTCATGCGGATCTCCTGATTTTGCCACTTTGGTAGCGCGCTGATTTCCGCGTGACCATCCCTGAATCGGGCCCTGAATCGAGAGCTGGATCGGGCCCTGAATCGGACGGCGTGTCTGTGACCCGGCGTGCGCCCCGGCCATGTTACACCCGGGTAACGCGCTGTTTTACGCAAGAGCCCGCCGAGCCACGGCTTTTCACTTGACGGTTGCGGGCACACCGCCAGAATCCAGCCCTGTTTTGCCGCGAGGCTCAAAGGGAGTTTTCATCATGCTCGATTACACTGGCCGCCCCCGGGTCGCCGCAACCGCCATTCTGCTGGCGCTGACCGTAACCGCCCCGGCTGGCGCCCAGACCATGTCCGCAGCCGAGGCCTGGGCCGGGTTGAACTCGCTGGCGTTGGGGGCCGGGCTGTCGATTACCTCGGGCTCGGTCGCCAACAACGGCAACGCTGTGACCGCATCGGGTGTGCGGATTTTCCCGACCAATGACCCCAACGGTGTGGTCGTCAGCATGGACACGCTGACGTTGCAGCCGCGTGGCGAACTGATGGCGCTGATCCCCTCGCCGATGTTTCAGGTGACCACCCAGACCGGTCGTAACCAGACCCGCACCGTCGAGATCACGCATGACGGCGAGATTCTGGGCATGCTGACCGAGCAGAACGCCGCGCTGGATCTGAACTTTCCCACGTTGACGGCGCATCTGGTGCCGTCGGCAGCGCCGCCGGCGACCATCAAGGGCACGCCGCAGGCCTCGGCCGACCCCATGCGGGTTGATGTGACGATCAACGCGCTGGACGCGTCGCTGCGTGCCGCGCGCGAGGGTACGGCAGAGCTGACGATTGATGCGGCAAGCGTGAGCTATGATCTGGTCTACCCCGATCCGGCCAACGAGACCGGCGGCATGATCACGCAATCGGGCGTGCAGACCGCGCCGCATCTGGCCTTCAGCGGGACCGAGCTGGATATGCTGTCGGGCGATGACGGCATGCTGCGCGCGGCCTTTGACGCGGGCATGGCGATGTCGCTGAACTTTACCGTGCAGGCGTCGCGGCAAACGTCGAGCCAGTCGATGGGGACCACCCCGCTGGCGATGAACACCGAAGGCGGCGCCAGCGACTTCACCATCACCGTGGCCGACGGACGCGCGGACATCACCGGCTCGGCGGGTGCGTTTGCGCTGTCGGGCAACTTTGGCCCGATGCAGGGCGCGGCGCAGCTGGCCGGGATGACCATGGCCTTTGGCGCGCCGCTGGTGGTGACCTCCGACGACCAGCTGTTCCGTTACATGGTTTCGCTGGACGGCTTGCAACCCTCGCCTGAGCTGCTGGCGATGGTGGGTGCAAGCCAGTTTGCCGGGGATGCGGTGACGATGACGGTGGATGTCACCGCAGACGGCCATCTGACCCGCGAAATCGGCCCCGATTTCGGCGAGGGTGACACGCCGCCGCTGGATATCTCGCGCGTGCGTCTGGACGATCTGCGGCTTGCTGTCGGGGATTCCGAATTCACCGGCGGCGGTGCGGTGACGCTGCTGGGCGGGTTGATGGGTCAGATCGGTCGCGACCGCCCCAATGCCGAGGGTGATTTCACCTTCGATCTGGTTGGTGGCGAGCGCCTGCTGAACCGCTTGCAGTCGATGGGTCTGGTGCCCGCCGATCAGCTGTTCTTTGTTCGGATGATGATCAACGGTCTGGGCCGCTCGATCGGCGAGGATCACCTGCAATCCGAAGTGGCGATCCGTCCGGGCGGCGCGATCACCGTGAACGGCGCACCGCTGCCGTTCTGAGCGAAAACAGGGCCATGGCGGGGCACCCCGCCGTGGCCGCGCTTATTCTGGCTGATCCCAGCCTTCGATGGCGGCGCGCATCGTCGGTGAAATTTCATCGACGATGTCGCTGGCTAATAGCTCTGCCCGCTGAAGCTGGTACATCGGCTGCCGATCCTTTTTCAACATCGGTGCGTGCAGTTTGCCCAGCAAGACCAGCGGATGCGCAATGAGGAAGTACTTCCCCATTTTTTCCTGATCAATCAGTCCCAGGATTGTGTCACGCCAGCCCGGAGCATCAGGGTCGGCGTCGCGATAGCGACCGAGCCGGGCGCTGTTCTTGGTATCGACCTGCATCTGATAGGCCACTACCTGCTTCAGTTCAGCGTTCGATAGGGATTTCAGCGCAGTCTTGAGGTCGGCGATGTCATGGCAATAGCCGATGCTGTGGCCCTTGGCCTGAAATGCTGCGGTCAGGCGCATCTCACCGCGCCGGATCACCAGGTTCTTGTTGCTGGTGACAAAGAGTTTCCGCCAATACTCGGCAAAATCCGTGTGGCTCACGAGCCGTGGTCCGAAGCAATAGAAGTAACTTTGCAGATGGGCGCGCTGATCAACCTCCGATTGCTTGTTGTAGTAATAGCCAAAGAGATCCTTGTCGGCAGCCCGTGCGTGGTCCAGGAGCGTGCAGTCATTGCTCAACGGGAACCAGATGCTGTCGTTGATCACCACCAGAAACCGCATCGGGATCTTTTGCTCGAGCAGATGCAGGATCGCATCGCGGTAGCCGCCAAAATCGTAGCCATAATTCGGGCGCTGCATGACCAGGTACGCGTGATCCTTGAGCCGGTTCAGGTCCTGAGACGTGATCGGCGCATTCGACACGACCAGTGGCGCAAATCCCTTGGCATAGAGATGGTCCAGCATGTGCAGCGTCGACTCTTGCAGCCCGCGCGGCTGGAAGATGAGGACCACCGCGACATCTTTCTGCAAGGCGCGCATCCCTTGCGTCAGCGTGAGGGTCTTGTGCTTTCGCGCGTCATGAGCGCTGCGCAGGGGGGCTGCGACGAAGAACCAGGGGAATTGGATAGCTTGCATCCAGAGGCGCCGGAGCTCTCGTTTGATTTTCCATAGGGGAAGCATGAGGACTAAGGGCTCTTGGTAATGGGCGGAAAAAATGCACGTGAGACGACGTGCATGCGTAGGTCATCAGGGCGATTCACTCAACCCAGAGGTTTGTCGTGAGTCGTAAAGCAGAGGCCCCGGAAACTGCTGCCGGGGCCTCGTGTCCGATCAGACGTAACCAATCACTCGGCGCTGTCGCCTTTGGTCTCGGCGACTTCTTCGCCGGTTTCCTGGTCGATCATCTTCATCGCCAGACGGACCTTGCCGCGATCGTCGAAGCCCAAGAGCTTGACCTTCACTTCCTGGCCTTCCTTGAGCAGGTCGGACGGGTGGTTCAGGCGCTTGTTGGCGATCTGCGACACGTGGACGAGGCCGTCACGCTTGCCGAAGAAGTTCACGAAGGCGCCGAAATCAACGATCTTCACCACGGTGCCGGTGTAGATCTTGCCGATTTCCGGCTCTGCCACGATCGAATAGATCATGTCGTAAGCCTTCTTGATCGCATCCGCGTCCGAGGACGCGATCTTGATCACGCCGTCGTCGTTGATGTCGACCTTGGCACCCGAGACTTCGACGATCTCGCGGATGACCTTGCCGCCCGAGCCGATCACTTCACGGATCTTGTCGGTGGGGATGGTCATGGTTTCGATCTTCGGCGCGTACTGGCTGAAGCCCTGCGGCGCGGTCAGCGCCTTGGACATTTCACCCAGGATGTGCAGGCGGCCGTCCTTGGCTTGCGCCAGGGCTTTCTCCATGATTTCGAAGGTGATCCCCGAAATCTTGATGTCCATCTGCAGCGAGGTGATGCCGTTCTCGGTACCCGCGACCTTGAAGTCCATGTCGCCGAGGTGATCCTCGTCGCCCAGAATGTCGGTCAGAACGGCGAATTTGCCGCCCTCTTCCAGGATCAGGCCCATGGCCACACCGGCGACCGGTGCTTTCAGCGGAACGCCCGCATCCATCATCGACAGCGAGCTGCCGCAGACGGTGGCCATCGAGGACGAGCCGTTCGACTCGGTGATCTCGGACACGATGCGGATGGTGTAGGGGAAGTCGGTCGCGGCGGGCAAAACGGCCTGCAGGGCGCGCCATGCCAGTTTGCCATGACCGATTTCGCGACGACCCGGCGAACCCATACGGCCCACTTCACCGACCGAATACGGCGGGAAGTTGTAGTGCAGCATGAAGTTGGCTTTGTAGGTGCCGGTCAGCGCGTCGACGAACTGCTCGTCATCGCCGGTGCCCAGGGTTGCCACGCAGAGCGACTGCGTTTCACCACGGGTGAACAGCGCCGAACCGTGGGTCCGCGGCAGCACCGAGGTCTCGGTGAAGATCGGGCGCACGGTGGTGGTGTCACGGCCATCGATGCGCGGGGCACCGTTGATCACGTCGCCACGCAGGATCGAGGCTTCGAGCTTTTTCATCGCCGAATCCAGCGTCGGATCGGCCAGCTCGGCTTCGTTCAGCTGCGCTTTGATACCAGCGCGGGCTTCCGAGATCGCGTTGACGCGGGTCTGTTTGTCCTTGATGGCAAACGCGGCGCGCATCTGGGTCTCGCCCAGTTCCTTGATCCGGGCCAGAATCGGGCCGTAGTTCGGAGCGGCGAAATCGAACGGCTCTTTGGCGCATTCTTCGGCGAAGTCGATGATCAGGTCGATGACCGGCTGATAGCTTTCGTGGGCGAATTTCACCGCACCCAGCATCTCGGCCTCGGTCAGCTCATAGGCTTCCGATTCGACCATCATCACGGCGTCGGCGGTGCCGGCCACGACCAGATCGAGGCGCTGCTCGGCGTTGTCGCGCAGCTTGACCATATCGTCGCATTCGGGGTTCAGAACGTAGTCACCGTTCACAAAGCCCACACGCGCGGCGGCGATCGGACCCATGAAGGGCACGCCCGAGATGGTCAGCGCAGCCGAAGCGGCGATCATCGCGACGACGTCGGGCTCGTTCACCAGATCATGCGACAGCACGGTGGTGACAACCAGCACTTCGTGCTTGAAGCCTTCGACGAACAGCGGGCGGATCGGACGGTCGATCAGGCGCGAGGTCAGCGTTTCTTTTTCGCTGGGACGACCTTCGCGTTTGAAGAAGCCACCGGGGATCTTGCCTGCGGAATAGGTGCGTTCCTGATAGTGGACGGTCAGCGGGAAGAAATCCTGACCCGGCTTGGGCGACTTGGCGAACGTCACGTTGGCCATGACCGAGGTCTCGCCCAGCGTGGCGATGACCGAGCCGTCAGCCTGACGGGCCACTCGGCCCGATTCCAGCGTGAGGGTTTCCTGGCCCCACTGGATCGACTTCTTAGAAATATTGAACATTCAGTTTCCTCAAGGGAGCACTCCCGGCCCTCCGGGTCTCCCGTTCTATGGCGGCCCCATTGCCGCCGACCCCTATCCTTCGCATCACGCCGGGGTCGAAGCGTCACGTCTCAGATGGCCGGGCCATACAGGAAAATCAGGCTTGTGGGAAGGGGGCGTATCAAAGGCCCCTTGCCGCGTGCTCAGCGTTGCAGCGTAGCCAGCGGGATCTGGATCGTGCGCGCCAGCGTGCCCTCGGTCCAGACGGTGTTCAGCTTGCCACCCAGTTGCCCTTCGACGGTCAGCCCCAGCAGGCGCGACCCAAAGCCGCTGCCGGTCTCGCCCTCTGAGCTGTGGTGCAGGCCGCTTTCTTCCCACTGGATCGTCAGGCGTTCGCCATCATCCACCCAGCCGATGGTCAGACGCGCATCGGCATCGGCCAGCGCGCCGTATTTGGCGGCGTTGGTGACCATCTCATACAGCGCCAGCGTCAGCGGCGTGGCGGCGGTCGGTCCCACCTGCTGCTCGGGGCCGCGCAGGGTTGCGCGCGCTTGCGTCGCCACATGCGGCAAGAGCAGCGTTTCGATCAGCGTTTGCAGATCGGTGCCCAGTTCCTTCGGTCGATTGGCGTGGATTGCGGGCGCGATCAGGGCATGCGCGCTCGACAGCGCCTTGAGGCGATTTTGCAGCGTTGCGGGGGTTTCCCCGGCTGACTGACTCATCCGTACGATGCCGCTGACCACGGTGAACAGGTTCTTGACCCGGTGGTGCAGCTCTTCGACCAGTAGCTGCCCGTCGGCCAGCGCCTGACGCAGTGCCAGCTCGGTCTCGACCCCGGCGGCAAGATCGCGCAGGTCGCTGAGCTGCTCGGCGGTCCAGTCGTGCGGCTTCCCGTCAATCGCGCAGAACGAGCCCAGCACGGCCCCATCGTTCCCGCGCACCGGCACGCCCAGATACGCGATCACGTCAAGATCGTGCACCGCGCCATTGTCGCGCAGCAGCGGATGCTCGCGCGCATCCGGCACCGCCAGCGGGGTTTCAGCGGTGACGACATACTGGCAAAAGCTGTGGGTGAGTGGGGTCTGGTTCAGCCCCTCCGCCAGCCCGGTCGCCGCCTTGAAATACTGGCGGTTGTCGTCGACCAGCGAAAACAGCACCACCGGCACGCCCAGAATACGGCTGCCCAGCCGGGCGGCGCGGTCGAACACGGCCTCGGGCATGCTGTCCATCAGCTCGCTGCGGGCCAGGGCGGTCAGGCGCGACAACGCGTTCAGCCGTTCGCGATGCCCCTCAGGAGTCGCGGACGGGAAGGACAGGTCGGACGAAGGCGTATCATTGTGTGGCATTTTATCGAGTCGCTACCATGAGAGCCGCAGCGCCAGAAGTCCTAATCAGCGTTCAAGCGATGCTTGCGCAGCAGCATGCCTAACCCAGATGCACCTGCGACTCGGGATAGCGAACCCGAGGCAGCGTGCGCGTGGCCAGAAAGAAACCCAGCGTCAGCGGTCCGACCCGGCCAAGGAACATGATCACCACGATCACCGCCCGGCCGAACTCGTTCAGCTCACCGGTAAAGCCGCGCGACAGGCCCACCGTGCCAAAGGCCGAGGCCACCTCGAACGCGATGTCGACGAAATGCCCGTCATGCGAGACCGTCATCAGGAACACGCCGCAGAACACCACGATCACACTGATCGCGGTCAGCGCCATGACCTTGAGCACCTGATCCAGCCCGATTGACCGGCCAAAGGCATGCAGCTGTGTCTGGCGGCGAAAGAAGGCGACCGTGGCGAGGATCATCACCACAAACGTGGTCACCTTGATCCCCCCGGCGGTCGAGGCCGGGCCACCACCGATCAGCATCAGCGAAATGAACAACAGCGTCGTGCTGTCATGGATCGCGGCGATATCGGTGGTGTTGAACCCGGCGGTGCGGGTGGTCACGCCCTGAAACCAGCTGACCACCAGCCGCGCCGGGATGCTGTCGTATTGGCCCAGAGTGCCGGGGTTGTTCCATTCCAGCGCGGCAAAAGCCCCCATCGACCACGGGATCAGGATCGCCGTGCCCAGCAGCATGATCTTGGTGTGCAGCGACCACGCGCGCGGGGATTTGCCGCTTAGCACGTCGTGCAGCACCACATAGCCAATACCGCCGATGATAAAGAGCGCGGGGATCACCGTATTGACCAGCGGGTCGATGGCATAGCCGATCAGCCCGTCAGGAAAGGTGGAAAACCCGGCGTTGTTGAAGGCCGAGACCGAGTGAAACGCCGCCGTCCACAGCCCGTCCAGCAACCCCAGTCGCGGCACGAAGGTCAGCGACAGCAGCAGCGCGCCGGCGACCTCGCAGATCAGCACGGCTTTCAGGATCGTGGTGACCAGCTTCATCAGCTGATCCATCGAATTGTGGTTCAGATCTTCGCGCAGATAGACCTGTCCGGTCAGCCCCATCGGCATGCCCAGCGCAGCCAGTACCAGCACGGCAAAGGTCATCAGCCCCAACCCGCCCAGCTGGATCAGGAAGGCCACGACGAATTCACCAAACCACGTCAGCGTGGTGCCGATGTCGAACACCACCAGCCCGGTCACCGTGACAGCCGAGGTGGCGGTAAAGATCGCATCGCTCCAGCTGATCGGCACGTGGTGCGAGATCGGCAGTTTCAGCGCCAGCGCGCCCAGCGAAATCAGCGTGGCATAAAGCGCCGCCAGAATCAGCGGCGGCGGCACACGCGAAATACGCCGCGACAGACGACGCAGCGGTCCTGAAAAGGGCCCGCGCCGCGGTTTGCGGGGTTTCACAGGCTGTCCCCGAACAGGCGCAGCTCGGCGCGTTTGCCTAGCAGGATCAGCTTGTCCTCAGGCGCGAGCCGCATGTCGTCGGTGGGATGTCGGAACTCGCTGCCGCGCATCAGGCCCAGCAGGCGCAGATCATGCGTGGTGCCGATGCCCAGCGATGCCAGCTCGCGCCCGTCCATGCGCTGTGGGATCACCACGTTCACCACGCTGAACCCGTTGCCCAGGCTCACATAATCCTGCAAGACTGGATTGTTGAGCATCTGCGCGATATGGCGGCCCATCTCCTGTTCCGGCAGGATCACCCGGTCGACGCCCAGCTTGACCAGAATGCGGTGATGCGTCTTGTTCGACGCCTTGGCCCAGAGCGTTTCCATGCCCAACAGCTTGAGGTTCATCACCGTCAGGATGCTGGCCTGAATGTCGCGCCCAACGGCGACCAGCGCCACGTCATAGCGGTCGATTCCGGCCTCGCGCAAAGCGCCTTCGTCGGTGGTGTCCACGATCAGCGCGCTCGACAGCGTGTTGGACATCTGCGCCACGCGCTTTTCGTCCAGATCGAGGCCGATCACCCGGTTGCCGAACCGCGCCAGCTCGGCAGCAACGGTGCTGCCAAACGCCCCCAGGCCGACAACGGCAAAACTACGCGAACTCTTGGTCATGAGGTTTCTCCCCCGTTTTCGGCGTGACGCTGCGCTGCGGCGCTGCGTTAGTCAAGAGCCGGAAAGGGGTACGCAAAACGCCCGCTGTTGCCAGCGGGCGCTCTCGGACGCAGGGTCGGATCAAGTCAGCGGCGGATGCCGAGACGCTGGATCAGCGACTGATAGCGCGCCTCGTCCTTGCCCTTCACGTAGTCCAGCAGCTTGCGGCGCTGGGCCACCATCATCAGAAGGCCACGACGGCTGTGGTTGTCCTTCTTGTGCATTTTGAAGTGCTCGGTCAGGGTGGTGATACGCGAGGTCAGGATCGCAACCTGGACTTCGGGCGAACCGGTGTCGCCTTCTTTGGTCGCGAATTCTTTCAGCAGGCGTTGTTTTTCTTCGACGGTGATCGACATCGGGATCTCCTGTGTAAAAGGGTTAAGGCGCAGGCCGGGATGTCGTCCAGCACAAGCCCATGGAGGCTCCTTGCCCAGAACGGCCAAGGATGCGCGCGTATAGGCGATCCCATGCGCCAGAGCAAATGGATTCAAAGCCCGCGGTTCCTGCGGTGTTAACCACAGTTGCAGAATCTGGCTTTCCCAAAGGCAATGGTCGCTGTTTGTTCAGGATATCCGGGTTCAATGGGGCCCGGATAGGGGAACGGCCGCCGGTGCGGCAGGGGGTCTCGATGTGGCTGCTCTTGGGGTTGATCGGCGTCGCTGTCGCGGCGGGCGCAACCGATCTGTATACGCAGGCTGATGACGACACTGGCCCGCCCGACGATCTGCCGCAAGAGGGGGCGGATGACACCGCTCAGGCGCAACATGGCAACCTGCTGGATGATGCCCCGGAGGATGCCGCGCCTGTGGCTGACAGTGACCTTGGTCCTGCCGCTGATGACACCCCCGCTGAGGACGTCGCCGTCGATACTGACCCCATGCAGATCTCGCGAGGGATATGAAGGCGTTGACGCCGATGACCGCGAGTATATCAGCACTGATACCCCGCCTGTGCCCCCCAAGGACATGGTGATCGACGGCGGCGGGGGTGTGCCTGTAGAAGGCGGTGCTGGCGATGACACGCTGAACGGGGACTGGCGCGACGACTGGCTGGAAGGGTTCGCGGGCGCTGACCAGCTTGATGGCGCAGGGGGCGACGACACGCTCCTCGGCGGTGCGGGCGACGATATGCTGTTGGGCGATGACGGCGATGATCACCTGATCGCGGGCTCGGGCGATGACATTCTTGACGGCGGTTCGGGCCGCGACTCGCTCACTGCAGGCGACGGCGCGGATCGTCTCAATGGTGGTGAGGGTGACGATACGCTCGAAGGCGGCGCGGGCGGTGACCATCTCGACGGCGGCGAGGGTGGCGATCTGCTGATGGGCGGCGACGGCGACGATACGCTCACCGGCGGCAATGACCACGGTGAAACGGATTTTCTGAACGGCGGCGACGGCGACGATGTGCTGAGTCTGGGCGCGGGCGATATCGCCAGCGGGGGTGCCGGGGCGGACAGGTTTGTTCTGGGCGAATGGATGGATGCGGCTGCGCCCGCGATCATCAGCGATTTCGACACCGGTGCGGATCATCTCGCCGTAGCCTATGACGCCGACGGCCCCGCCCCGGTGATCGACACCGCGTATGACGCTCAGGCGGGAGGGTTGCGTGTGTTCATCGACGGCGCACCGGTCGCGCTGCTGCAAGGCATCGAAACCCTCGACCCCGCACAGATCGTTGTCGTCCCGGCCGGTGCCGCTGATCCGACGGTATCCACCGAGCCTGGCCCGGCTCACGACGGAACACCATACTGATTGGTGACCCCGGCAGGATTCGAACCTGCAACCTGCCCCTTAGGAGGGGGCTGCTCTATCCAGTTGAGCCACGGGACCACCGTATCTTCTCTTTGGCGACTTGCGCCGGGCATGGCAAGCCTTGGCGCGAGCAAAGGGATATGTTCGCGATATCAGGGAAACTTTGACACTTGCACAAGCGGCGCTTTAGAAGTGAAGCATTCGTCATCTGTTAGTGCCGCCGCGGGCCCTCTCGCCACGCGCCCCGGGGAGGGAGGCCCCCGATTTATGATCCCACCGCGCAATGCCGACCATCGGCGCCCCCTGACGCTGCGAGACGTCTCAGAAGCGTGCGGCGTCAGTGAGATGACCGTCAGCCGCGTGCTGCGCAACCGCGAAGATGTCTCACCGGCGACGCGCGAAAAGGTGCTCGCCTCGGCCCGGGCGCTTGGCTACGTGCCCAACAAGATCGCGGGCGGGCTGGCCTCGCAGCAGGTCAATCTGGTGGCGGTGATCGTGCCCTCGCTGTCGAACATGGTGTTCCCCGAAGTTCTGGGCGGTATCTCGGCCGCGCTTGAGGACAGCGGGCTGCAGCCGGTGTTCGGCGTGACGCAATACTCGGTCGAGAAAGAGGAGAACGTCCTTTACGAGATGCTCTCGTGGCGGCCCACGGGCGTGATCCTTGCCGGGCTGGAACACACCGACGCGGCGCGCGCCATGCTGGAGAACGCCGGAATCCCGATCATCGAGATCATGGACAGCGACGGCGAGCCGATCGACTCGGTGGTTGGCATCTCGCATCGCGGGGCCGGGCGGCAGATGGCCGAGGCGATCGTCAAGGCGGGTTATCGCAAGATCGGTTTTCTGGGCACCAAGATGACCGACGATCACCGCGCCCGCAAACGGCTGGAGGGGCTGACCGAAGGTCTGGCCGAGCATGGCATCGAGCTGGTGGATACCGAGTTCTATTCGGGCGGTTCGGCGCTGAAAAAGGGCCGTGAGCTGACCGAAGCGATCCTGACGCGCAACCCGGATCTGGATTTCCTTTATTACTCGAACGACATGATCGGCGCAGGCGGGCTGCTCTATTGCCTTGAGAAAGGCTATGACATCCCCGGCAAGCTGGGTCTGGCAGGCTTTAACGGCACCGATTTCCTCGACGGGCTGCCGATGAAGCTGGCGACCATCGACGCCTGCCGCCGCGAGATTGGCGAGAAGGCGGCGAATATCATCGCGGGCAAGGGCTATGATGACGGGGTGATCGGCGGTCACCGGATCGAGCTGACGCCGCGGCTTGATCCGGGCGACACGATCCGCCGCTGATCGCCAGCCGCCAGGACAGGAACAACGCGCCCCGCAACGGGCGCGTTTTTGCATGAGCGCAGAAGGTCAACGAAAAACCCCGGGCGCTGGGCCCGGGGTTTCACCGTCATGCGGATGAGGAGAGATCAGCCGCGGTAGAACTCAGGATAGGCTTCCATGCCCAGTTCGGCTTTGTCGAGACCGAGGATCTCGTCTTCTTCCGAGACACGCAGGCCCATGGTCAGCTTCAGGATGTACCAGACAACCGCAGCCACCACGAAGGTGAAGACACCCACGATGATGATCGGAACGACCTGACCGGTGACGGTCGCATCGGGGTTGGTGATCAGCACAGCCAGCGTACCCCAGATGCCGCAGACCAGGTGAACCGGGATCGCGCCGACGACGTCGTCGATCTTCAGTTTGTCGAGCAGCGGCACCGCCAGAACGACCAGGATACCACCGAAGGCACCGATCAGCGTTGCAGCGCCCAGACCGGGGGTCAGCGGCTCGGCGGTGATCGACACCAGACCAGCCAGCGCGCCGTTCAGCACCATGGTGAGGTCAGGCTTCTTGTACATCAGCTGGGTCATGATCAGCGCGGCCAGCGCGCCACCGGCAGCAGCCGTGTTGGTGTTCGCAAAGATGCGCGAGATGTCAGCAACGTTGCCGGCGGTGTCCATGTACAGCTGCGAGCCGCCGTTGAAACCGAACCAGCCGAGCCACAGGATGAACGTACCCAAGGTGGCGAGCGTCAGGTTCGAACCGGGCATCGGGTTGACGCGGCCGTCCTTGTATTTGCCCAGACGCGGCCCGAGGATCAGCGCACCGGCCAGAGCCGACCAGCCACCGACCGAGTGAACGACGGTCGAGCCGGCGAAGTCGAGGAAGCCGTAATCCGCATCCAGGAAGCCACCGCCCCATTTCCACGACGCCTGGATCGGGTAGATGAAGCCGGTCAGCACGACCGTGAAGATCAGGAACGGCCACAGTTTGATGCGCTCGGCCAGGGTGCCCGACACGATCGAGGCGGTCGTGGCGCAGAACATCAGCTGGAAGAAGAAGTCCGAGCCAACCGACGCATAGGTCAGGTCGGTATCGGCGCTGCCGCCGACGGGTTCCATCACGGCCATCGAGAAGGCGCCGAGCATGTTGGGGATGGTCCAGCCGTCGCCCGGGTACATCAGGTTATAGCCGACGAGGTAGTACATGATCGCGGCAATCGCGAAGAGCGCGACGTTCTTGAGCGACTGCATGGTGACGTTCTTGGAACGCACCAGACCCGCTTCCAGCATCGAGAAGCCAGCGGCCATCCACATGACCAGAAAGCCGGTCACAAGGAACATGAAGGTGGTGAAAATATAGCCGATTTCTTCGTTCGGCGGAGTCACGTCGACTTCGGCAACCGCAGCGTCCTGGGCATACAGCGCCAGCGGCACAACCGCCACCAGAGCCGCCAGGGGAAGGATTTTCTTCAGGTTCATCTCAGGTTGTTCCCTATTTCCCTAGCCACTCAGAGCGCGTCGTCGCCGGCTTCGCCGGTACGCACACGAGTTGCTTGTTCCAGATCCAGCACGAAGACCTTGCCGTCACCGATCTTGCCGGTGCGCGCGGTCCGCGAGAGCGTCTCGACGACTTGCTCGGCCAGGCTGTCAGGCACGGCGATTTCGAGCTTAACTTTCGGAACAAAATTCACGGCGTATTCAGCGCCGCGATAGATTTCCGTGTGACCCGACTGAGTGCCGAAGCCTTTGATCTCGGTAACCATCAACCCGCGAACGCCGATGGCGGTGAGCGCCTCGCGCACCTCCTCCAGCTTGAACGGCTTGATTGCTGCAATGATGTACTTCACGTGTGCCCCCTTATAACGGTCCCAGGGGCGCCCCGATGAGGGCGCGTCCTGCGCCCATACGGGGTTCTGCGGGTTCAAATCGCAATGTTGCGGTGGGCAAGGACTCACCATGAAACCGAGACTTCTGCTGAAAAATTCACCAAATAGGCATGTCTGGTTAAAAAATAAGCGCATCACGAAGGCGAATCGGCTGTCTTCTGACCCTCCACAACGGCCAGCGCTGACTGTATGTTAACCCACCAACCAGAAACGATACGGCAGCAGGCAGATCCAGGCATGGCAGGCAACGGCACTCGACGTCCCCCTCTGGTGGCGGATCAGCGGACCCCGGCACCCCGGGCGCAAAGCGGCGGTCAACGTCGCTCGGGCGGGGGTGGTGGCGGTGGCGGAAAACGCCGCCCGCCGCGCCGGGCGCCTAAACGCGGGGGCAACTGGTTCACACGGGTGTTCGGCGGTTTGCTGCGTCTGATCTGGCGCGTCCTTTGGGGGTTCACCTGGCGTGTTACCGCGCTGGGCGTGCTGGTGATGGCCGCCGCGACCTTCTATTTCTACACCACCATGCCGAATGATGTCGTCGCGATGATGGACGGTCGCGCGCGCGGATCGGTGACGATGCTGGATGCCGACGGTCAAGTCTTTGCGTGGCGCGGTGAAAATTTCGGCGGCTTTACCCCGTCGACCGAGGTGTCACCGAACCTGCGCAATGCCATCGTTGCAACCGAGGACCGGCGCTTCTGGTGGCACTTCGGCGTCAGCCCGCGCGGGATCGCCGGGGCCATCGCCGGCAACATCGCCGCCGGGCGCGGGCCGTTTCAGGGGGCCGGTGGGTCGACCATCACGCAGCAGGTCGCCAAGCTGCTGTGTCTGGGCCGCGCCTATGACCCCGACATCTGGCCGACCGAGGCTGAATACGAATCCGACTGCCGCGAAGGTACGGTCTGGCGCAAGATTCAGGAGCTGCCCTACGCCTTTGCGCTGGAGCTGCGCTATACCAAGGACGAAATCCTCTCGATCTATATCAACCGCGCCTTCCTTGGCGCCGGGTCGCGCGGGTTCGAAGCGGCTTCCGAGCGGTACTTTGGCCATTCCGCCAGCGAAATGCGCCCGGCTGAGGGGGCGATGCTTGCCGGTCTGCTGGTCGCACCCAGCTATTACGCGCCGACGCGCAACCTTGAGCGTGCGCAGGCCCGCGCCGGTATCGTGCTGGGGCTGATGCATGAACAAGGCTACATCACCGACGCGCAACTTGCCGACGCCCGTGCCAATCCGGCGACCCTGCACGATGCGGCGGAAAGCCCGACGGGCGGGTTCTTTGCCGATTGGGTGATGCAATCCGGTCCCGCCTGGCTGACCCGCGACACGACCGAGGATGTGACGATCCAGACGACGCTGGACCAGCGCATTCAGCAAGCCGCCGAAGAGGCGGTCAGGCAGGTCTTCGCCGACCGCGTGCGCGACGGGTCCGAGGCCGAGGCGGCCGTGCTCGTCATGTCCGCCGATGGCGCCGTACGCGGCATGGTGGGCGGGCGCAGCTATATCACCGGGGGCTTCAACCGCGCCACGCAAGCGCAGCGTCAGACCGGCTCGGCGTTCAAACCCTTTGTCTATGCGCTGGCGATGGATGACGGCTATCAGCCCTATGACATGGTTGAGGATGCGCCGCTGACGATCACCGTGCCCGGGTCCGGTCCGTGGTCACCGCGCAACTATTCCAACCAGTTTCTGGGAATGATGACGCTGGCCGAGGCGCTGGCGCGGTCCGAGAACATCCCCGCCGTGCGGATTTCCGAAGCGATGGGCCGCGAGCGGGTGCGACAGGCAGCGAACGCCTTTGGCCTGCACTCGGATCTGGCCGAAGGCCCGGCGCTGGCACTGGGTGCCAGTGAAGCGACGCTGCTCGACATGACCTCGGCCTTTGCCGGTATTCTGAACGGGGGCAGTTCGGTCAGGCCGTATGGCTTCACCTCGCTCACACTGGCCGGAGAGCGTGCGCCGCTGATGACGATCGGCTCGGGCATCGGTGAGCGGGTGATCAGCGAAGACGCGGCACACCGTCTGGTCTGGATGATGACGCAGGTGCTGGAAGGGCCCTATGGCACCGGTCGTCGTGCGCGGCTGCCCGATGGGCGGCAGGCGGCGGGCAAGACCGGCACCACCAACTCGGCGCGCGATGCGTGGTTCGTCGGCTTTACCGCTGACTACGTCGCCGGCGTCTGGATGGGCAATGACGACAACACGCCCCTTGCAGGCGTGACCGGCGGCGGGTTGCCCGCCGAGATCTGGCGCGAGACCATGGTGCGCATCAACGATGGCATGCCGCTGCATCCGCTGCCCATGGTCGTGCCGCAACCGCCCGCACTGGAGCCGCCGACAACCCGGGGCGCGCCCGGTGCCACGCAAGGCGGCAACGGCAATCTGGGCGATGCGGTCCTGGGGATCCTGAATGGCATTCTGGGCGGGAACTGACACGAAAACGCCGGGGTCTGCGTGACCCCGGCGTTTTTCATTTCCGACTGTGGCCTCAGCCTGCCTGACGCAGATCCGCGATCATCTGGTCGATATTGCCGCCGCGCCGTTCCAGCATGGTGCCGATCTCTTGGCGTTCGGCCGCCAGCAGGTTCACGCCCTCGATGATCAGGTTGAAGAACAGGTCGCGCCCGCTGCGGTCTGACACCTGCCAGCGCACCTCGAACGGGGCATCGCCGCGCATGGTCATCGTGGTGATGACCTCATAGAAGCTCTGCACCTCGCGCGCACCCGTCACCTCGACCGAGGCGCCGACGAACCGGCGGAACTGGCGGCCATATTTGCGCGACAGGTAGTCGCGGAAGGCCGTGGTGAACGCCGCCATCTGCGCGGCACTGGCGCTGCGCGCGGGCGGCCCCAGAACCGAGCGCGCAATCACCGGCACATCGCCATAGCGGTCGAACAGATCGGCAAACTGCCCGATCATCCGTGCTTCCGACGCGCCCGAGTTGATGATCCCGTGAACGTCGCGCATCACGCTGGTAATCAGCTCGCTCGCCTGTCCCTGGGTCATCGCCACAGCAGTGCGGGGCAGCAAGGGCAGCGCGGTGGCTGCGGCCATGGTGGCCAGCAGCGAGCGGCGGGTTGGCTTAAAAGTCGGCATAGGGGTCAATGATCTCGTCCTCAGCTTCAATCCCAAGATGATACCGCCGCGTCTGCAAGTAGAGAAGCCGCGCCTGGGCATAGGGGTCGGCGGTATTGATCACATTCGCGTCGAGTATGTCCGAATACTCGGCCGCATCGGCCAGTCTGCCGCCAATGCGCGCGATCGAGGTCAGGCTCGATTCGGGCTGAGGCAGGACAAACCGCAGCGGGTTGATGAAGGCGTCGACGACCAGCCCGGCGGTGTCGCGCTCGGTCGAGGGGCCAAAGACCGGCAGCACCATGTACGCCCCTTCTCCGGCACCCCAGCGATGCAGCGTTTCGCCGAAATCGGTGCTGCGACCATGGATGCCCATATGCCCGGCAGGGTCGAACAGCCCGCCCAGACCAACGGTGGTGTTGATCACAAAGCGGAGGGTGTTTTCGACGGCCCGGTCCGGGCGCACTTGCAGCAGATCGTTCAGGATCACCGAGGGTTGGCCCAGATTCCCGCCGAAATTGCCAACGATGCGGCGAAACCGGCTCGAGCGGTGCGGCGCCGGGGCGACCACGGTGGTCGCGTCCGTGACAGGAGCGACGGCCGGTGCCGGTTCGTCACCGCCGGTCAGGGCGCCGCTCAGCGCCATGTTGTGCTCGAACCATGCGCGGTTCGTGCTCTCGAACGGGTCGTTGAAGCCGGGCGCGACCGTTGGGCTGGCGCAGCCGGCAACCAGCCCGACCAGCACCAGAGCCATCAGCCCCCCATGTTCGCGTGTCGCAATCGCCATCGCGTTCTCCTGCCGGTGTTTACCGAATACTAGCACTTCATGCGCAACGTTGGTGTAAAAGGGGACAACGGCAAGGGCAACCTCGCATCCCCGTCAGCTGGGGTGCGTCATGCCGAACCGGATCACAGCCGGTAACTGGACAGCAGAATTGCGCGGGCTCTGGCTGGCGGTTTTGGTTTTCGGCGCGGTGTCAAATCTGCTCATCCTGACCGGTCCGATCTTCATGCTGCAGGTCTATGACCGTGTGCTGACCGGGCGCTCGACGGCCACCTTGATCGTGCTCTTTGCACTGGTTGCCTTTGTCTATGCGATGATGGCCGGGATCGACACGGCGCGTGCGCAGGTGATGGTCCGCATCGGCGCGCGCACCCGGCATGCGCTGGAACAGCGCGTGTTCGAAGCCAGCTTGCGCGCCCGCCTGCGCGACCCGCCCGATCCCCGCGCCGCTATGGCGATGCAGGATCTGGATACGGTGCAGCGCGTCCTGGGCTCGACCGTGGCGCAGGCGGCGTTTGATCTGCCATGGACGCTGGTGTTTCTGGCCATCCTTTATGCTGTGCATCCGGCCTTGGGTTGGCTGGCGGTGGGCGGCAGTGTCGTGCTGGCCGTTCAGGCCTTTGCCGGGCATCTGGCCCAGCGCCGACTGCTTGGCGACGCCCGGCATGAGGGGGCCGCCGCCGACCAGCTGCAAGCCGCGATTGAGAATGAGGGCAGCGATCGCGTTGCCGGCCTGACCCCCGATGTCATCGCCCGCTGGCTTGGGCACCGTGATCACGCGCTGGCGGCGCTTTTGCGCACGGCGGATGGCTCGGTGCGCTCTTCGGCTTTGGCGCGGACGTTCCGGCTGTTCCTGCAATCGGCGACGCTGGCGCTGGGGGCCTGGCTGGTCCTGCAGGAGCAGCTTTCACCGGGCCTGATGGTCGGCGCGTCGATCCTGCTTGGGCGGGCGCTGGCCCCGGTCGAGCAACTGGCGGCGCATTGGAGCACGCTGCACGCCGCGCTGACCGGATGGCGCCGCCTGGACGCGTTCTTGCGCGCCACGGGTCGCCCGGTCGAGCCGGTGCTCGGGTCTTTTGACGGCGCGCTCAGCGTGCGCGGTCTGGTCGTGGTGCCGCAAGGCCGGCGCGAAGCCGTGCTGCGCCTCCACGGGTTCGAAGTATCGCCGGGCCGCGCGCTGGGTGTGATTGGACCGGGCGGCTCGGGCAAGAGCCTGTTCGCCCGCGTGCTGGCCGGATCGGTTCCGCCTTCCGCCGGCGTGCTGCGGCAGGGGCAGGTGCCACTGTCCAAAGTGCCCGTTAACCGCATCGGCTTTCTGCCTCAGCGCTTCGGGCTCTTGCCGGGCACCATCGCCGAGACGATCTCGCGTCACGCGCCCGGTGCGGATCCGGCCCGGATCGAAGCCGCGGCCCGGTTGGCTGGTGCGCATCCGGGCATCGCCGCCCTGTTCGCGGGCTATGAGACCCCGACCGCGCCTGACGCCGCGCACCTGCCGGGTGGCTTGCTGCAGCGCATCGGGCTGGCGCGCGCCTATTACGGCGACCCGGCGCTGGTGGTGCTGGATGAACCCAATGCCCATCTCGATGCCGATGCACAGGCCGCCTTCAACACCGCAATTCGTGAGCTCAAGGCACGCGGCGCGGTGATCGTCATCACCGCGCTACGCCCCGCCTCGATCTCGGAATGTGATGACCTTCTGGTGCTCGATGGTGGTGTGCAGACCGGCTTTGGTCCTCGCGACATCATTCTACGTCAAATGGTCCGCAATCACGTCGCTGTCGTGCCAGCAGGACGAGAGCCATGAGCGCCGCGGTTCCAGAACTGGGGGCAGGGCGGGCGATTGCCTTGGGGGGCATGGCCTGTCTGATCCTGCTGGTCGGAATTTTCGGCTGGGCAGCGCGGGCGTCCATTTCTTCGGCCGTCGTTGCCACTGGTGAGGTGGATTCAACCCCGGCCCGCCACCCGGTTCAGCACCCCGATGGCGGTGTGGTGGCGCAACTGATGGTCCGTGAAGGGGACGCTGTCATCGCCGGGCAGCTGCTGATCCGGCTGAACGGCGAACAGGTGAGCAATGAACTGCGCTTCATCGACACGCAGGTGCGCGAGCTCGAAGCGCGCCTGATGCGCCTGCGCGCCGAGCGCGATACCGGCAGCTTTCCGCAGGTTCCGCCCGACCGAATGCAAGACCGCGCGTTTATTGCGGCACTGGCAGCGCAGCGGCGGTTGTTCGACGCACGCCGCGACACGCTTGAGCGGCAGCAGGCCCAGTTGGTCCAACGCCGCCGCCAGACCGAGGCTGAGCTGGCCGGTCTGACCGAGAGCCGCGTGCAGATGGATACCGAGCAAGCCTTGCTGAACGAAGAGCTGCAGACGCTGCGCACCCTGCGCGCCAGCGGTCTGGCGCGGGCCGAACAGGTCAGCGCCCTTGCCCGTTCGGCGGCGCGACTGGCGGGGTCGCGGGCCGCCATGGTCGCGCGCGATGCCGAACTGCGCGGGCAGATCTCGGAGATTGCGCTGCAAACGGGTTCCCTGGCCGCCGCCCGGCGCGAAGAGGCGGAGCAGGCCTTCGCCGATACCGGCATGCAGCTTATCGAACTTCAGGCACGCCGGTCTGCGTTGCGCGCCCGGCTAGAGGGTCTGGACCTGCGCGCTCCGACCGCAGGGGTGGTGCATGATCTCACCGTCCCGGCAGTTGAGGCGGTCGTTCGTCCCGCCGAGGTGGTCATGCAGATCTTCGCCGATTCCGCGCCGCCCAGCCTGATGGTGCGCGTCAGCCCCGATGAAATCGACCATGTGGTGATAGGCCAGACCGCCACCCTGCGCTTTCCCGGGCTTGCTGAGCGCAACCTGCCCGATCTGCCTGCCGTCGTGACCAATGTTTCCGCCGCCACGTTCGTCGACGAGCGTACGGGTGTCCGCCATTTCCGCGTCTCCCTCTGGCCGACGCCGGAATCGATGGCGATCCTTGCGGACCGTGATCTGGTGCCGGGCATGTCCGTTCAGGCGTTCCTCACCACCGGCGAACGGACGCCGCTGGCCTATCTGATATCCCCCCTTCGCGAGCATTTCGCCCGGGCCTTGCGCGAACCTTGAAACGAGAACATCGGGGCCTGTACGGCGTTGGCACTCTTGCGGTGACGGGGTTTCCCAAGGGGGCCTAGGCCCCTTTGAGCGGTGTGCGGTGCTGGCCCCGCGCGCACCGCCCGCCCCTCGATGGGGGAGGCGCGCGATCCCGGTCATGGTGGCCATGCGCCGTCCGGGGCTTTCCGTTGCGCGATAAACGTGCTTTTGTCCGCGCATCCCATCAGGAGACCGTGCCATGCCCCATGCCATCGAAGCTCGCCTTGCCGAATTGGGTCTCGAGTTGAAATCCGCGCCCGCCCCCGCCGCAAATTACGTGCCGTGGGTCATCAGTGGTAACCAGATTTTCGTCTCGGGGCAGATCAGCCAGACCGAAGCCGGCCTGATCACCGGTAAACTGGGCGCCGATCTGAGCACCGAACAGGGTGCACAGGCCGCGCGCGCCTGTGCGCTGTCCCTGCTGGCGCAGGCGAAATCCGCGCTGGGCGGCGACTGGTCGCGGTTGCGCCGACTGGTCAAGCTGACCGGTTTCGTCAATTGCACCGCCGATTTCACCGACCAGCCCAAGGTGATCAACGGGGCATCGGACCTGATGGTCGCGGTGCTGGGAGAGGCGGGTCGCCACGCCCGCGCCGCCGTCGGCGCACCCTCGCTACCGATGGGGGTCGCGGTCGAGATCGAGGCGATTTTCGAGATCGCCTGATGCGCCCCAGCTTGCACCCAGACTTCCTGCGCCTGCCGATCGCGCACCGCGCCTTCCATGACGCGGGATCGCGCCGCCCCGAAAACTCGCTGCCCGCGATCCGGGCGGCGATCCGCGAAGGCTACGGCATCGAGATCGACCTGCAACCCAGCGCCGACGGTCAGGCGATGGTGTTTCACGACGATGATCTGGACCGGCTGACCTATGACACCGGTGCGGTTGCCGGCCGGTCAATGGCCGAGCTTCAGCGCATCCGCGTGCGCTCGTCGCCCGAGCCGATCCCGACCCTGCGTCAGGTGCTGGCCGAGGTTGCCGGTCGCGTGCCGCTGCTGATCGAGATCAAGGATCAGTCCGGCGTCATGGGGCCGACCAATGGCGTGCTCGAAGCCGCTGCCGCCAGTGCGCTGCAGGGCTACGACGGGCCGGTTGCGCTGATGTCGTTCAATCCCTCGTCCGTGGCCCATATGGCGCGGCTTGCGCCCGAAATCCCGCGCGGGCTGACCACCTTTGCCTTCCCGGCATCTGAGTTCCCGGCCGACATGGGGCCTGAGCTGAACGCACATCGCGAAGCGCTGGCGGCGATTGCCGATTTCGATGCGGTCGAGGCCAGCTTCATCTCGCACCATTGGCGCGATCTGGATCGCCCGCGGGTGGCCGAGCTGAAAGCCCAAGGCGCTGCGGTGCTGTGCTGGACCATCCGCTCGACCGAGGAAGAGGCGGCGGCGCGGCGCATTGCCCAGAACATCACCTTTGAGGGATACCCCGCCGCGCAGTCCTGAATGCGACCGGGGCCGGACTTGACTCCGGCCCTCCCTCGCCCAGCTTTGGCCAAAGGCCAAGGAGACGCCGTGGATATCGCGATTATCGACGCCATCAGCCAAGTCGCAGCAAAAGACTGGGACGGGCTGTGCGCACAAGACGGCGCCCGCCCGCTTGACCCGTTTACCACGCATCGCTTTCTGGCGGCGCTGGAGGACTCGCGCTCGGTCGGGGGCCGCAGTGGCTGGGAGGCAAAACACCTGACGATCCGGCAGGAGGGCCGCTTGCTGGCCGCGATGCCGCTTTATGCCAAGGGCCACAGTCAGGGCGAATACATCTTCGATCATGCCTTCGCCGATGCCTGGCAACGCGCGGGCGGCAGCTATTATCCCAAGCTGCAATCGGCGGTCCCCTTCACCCCCGCCACCGGCGCGCGGCTCCTGGGGGACGAGGCGCTGCGCCCGATCCTGCTGCGCGCCCTGGCCGAGGTGACGGGCGCGAACAACCTGTCCTCGGCCCATGTCACCTTTTGCACCGAGGACGAGGCGGCGGTCGGCGTCGAAGAGGGCTGGCTTCACCGCCTGACCCAGCAATTCCATTGGCAGGATGAGGGCTACGGCGATTTCGACGGGTTCCTGTCCGCGCTCAGCTCGCGCAAGCGCAAGACGATCCGCCGCGAACGGGCGCAGGCGCAGGCGTTTGGTGGTGAGATCCGCGCGCTGACCGGCGACGATTTGCGGCCCGAGCATTGGGATGCCTTCTGGGAGTTCTATCAGGACACCGGCAGCCGCAAATGGGGCACGCCCTATCTGACCCGCGCGTTTTTCGACCGAATCCAGCAGACCATGCGCGATGACACCTTGCTGATCCTCGCCGAGCGTGACGGCCAACCCATTGCCGGGGCGCTGAATTTCATTGGTTCACAAACGCTCTTTGGCCGCTACTGGGGCTGCACCGAGGATCACCCCTGTCTGCATTTCGAGCTGTGCTACTATCAGGCGATCGACTGGGCGCTGGCCAACGGGCTGCGCCGGGTCGAGGCCGGGGCGCAGGGCGAGCACAAGCTGGCGCGCGGCTATTTGCCCAGTGCCGTGCATTCGCTGCACTGGTTCCCTGATGCAAGGTTCCGGCAGGCGGTAGACGATTATCTGCAGGCGGAAACCGCCGCGGTCGGGGATGAAATGCGCATCTTGGAAGCCTATGCGCCGTTCCGGCGCGGGCCGCAGTCCGGAGGGGACCAATGATCGAGTTTTACACCAACCCGCAATCGCGCGGGCTGATCGCACACTGGATGCTGGAAGAGATCGGCGAGCCGTACACCCTGCATGTGCTCGAGTATCACACCTCGATGAAAGCGCCCGACTATCTGGCGATCAACCCGATGGGCAAGGTGCCGGCGCTGGTGCATGACGGGGCCATCGTCACCGAAGTTGCGGCGATCTGCGCCTATCTGGCCGAGACATTCCCCAAGGCGGGCCTTGCCCCCACAGCCAGCGAGCGCGCCGCCTATTATCGCTGGATGTTCTTTGCCGCCGGGCCGGTCGAATCCGCTGTGACCAACAAGGCGATGGGCTTTGTGGTGCCTGACGAGCGCAAGCGCGCGGCGGGCTATGGGTCGCTGGCTGACGTGGTTGCAACGCTGGATCAGCACCTGTCGACGAGCCCCTATTTCGCGGGTGACCGCTTTACCGCCGCCGATGTCTATGCCGGCGCGCAGATTGGCTGGGGCATGCAGTTTGGAACGCTGCCGACGTTGCCCAGCTTTTCGGCCTATTTTGAGCGCATCAAGACGCGCTCTGCGTGGAAGAAAGTCATGGGAGGGATCAACTGATGGCGCGACCGAGCAAACTGGAGGGTGCCGAGCGCGCCGCTGCGCTCACGGCACTGACCGCCGCAGGCTGGACCCATGACGCCAAGCGTGATGCGATCAGCAAGACCTACACCTTTAAGAACTTCGTCGAGGCTTTCGGCTTTATGACCAAAGCTGCGATCTGGGCCGAAAAGCTGGATCACCACCCGGAATGGTCCAACGTTTACAAGACAGTAGAGGTCACGCTGTCGACACATGACGTCGACGGGCTAACTGAGCTCGATCTGAAACTGGCACAAAAAATGGATGCGTTTACATGAATTTTTCAGACTTCATGTCACTGAGCATCGCCGACGGGGTCACCGTCGGCGATGTCCTAACTATTGATTTCCTGGCGTCGGTGCTCGGCAGCGTGCTTGCCGCCGTCGCGATCCTGTTCATCGGTTTTGCCATCGGCGGCTGGGCCTTGCGCCGCATCCGCGGATTGGGCGAGAAGCACAGAACGCTGGATTTCACCCTGTTCAGCTTTCTGGGCAACATCGTCCGTTATGTGATTCTCGCCTTTACGGTGATCTTTGTCCTCAACCGCTTCGGGCTTGAGACGACCTCGCTGGTCGCCGCTCTGGGTGCCGCTGGTCTGGCGATTGGTCTGGCGCTGCAGGGCACGCTGTCGAACATCGCCGCCGGGGTGATGATCATCATGTTCCGTCCGATCAAAGTGGGCGATTTCGTCCAGATCGCCGACAAGATGGGCACCGTCAAAGACATTTCGCTGAATTTCACCGAGCTGGCCTCGATCGGCAACACGCAGATCATCATTCCCAATTCCGAAGTCTGGGGCAACACGATCGAGAATTACTCGGTCTATCCGACCCGCCGCGCCGATTGGACCTTTGGCGTGTCGTATGATCTCGGATCTGAAACTGGCCGAGACGACGATCCTGCAGACCATCATGGCCGATCCCCGGTCCAAGTCCGACCCCGAGCCCTTCATTCAGGTGAACAATCTGGGCGACAGCTCGGTCGATTTCCTGGTGCGGGTCTGGGTCGATGCCTCGGTGTATTTCGCCTATCAGGCCGATATGAAGCGCAAGGTCAAAGAGGCGCTGGATGCCGCCGGGATCGAGATCCCCTTTCCCTATCGCACGCTGGTGATGGCGGGGGGCGAAGCGCCCAAGGTGCTGGAAGCCGAGCGCTGACCGAAACGCAAAAGGCCGCCCCGAGGGGCGGCCTTTGTCACACGGTGGTCAAGGTTTAAAGCGCCTCGACCATCGCCTCGCCACCGGAGATTTCGCAGCCCTTGCCGGTCTCGGGGTGGTAAACCTTGACCACACCATCCTCGACCATCATCGCATAGCGCTTGGAACGGCCCATCAGGCCGATTGCGGGGGCGTCAAAGCTCAGCCCCAGCTTGCCGGTCAGATCGCCCGCGCCGTCCGACAGCATGGTGATCCCGGCCTCGGTCGCGCCGGTTGCCTCGCCCCAGGTCTTCATCACGAAGGCGTCGTTGACCGAAACGCAGACCACTTCGTCCACACCTTTGGCCTTGAGCGCATCCATGCTGCGGATGAAGCTGGGCACATGCGCCGAATGGCAGGTCGGCGTGAACGCACCGGGTACGGCAAAGATCACGACCTTGCGGCCCGCGGTCAGGTCTTTGACGCTGACCTCGGCCGGGCCGGAATCGCCCATCGCGATGAGCGTGGCTTCGGGCAGCGTATCCCCAACGGAAATCGTCATATGCAGTCTCTCCTGATGTGTCGGAACGGGTCTGGGTTTGGTCGGCAGCCTAAGATATATACCACCCCAGCGCCGCTTCCAGTATGAAGCGATGGAATGAAATTGAGGGAGAGGGCAATGGCGGGAATCGTTGTGATCGGGGCAGGGCAGGCAGGATCGTCGCTGGTCGCCAAGCTGCGCGGGCTTGGCTATGCGGATGAGCTGACGCTGATCGGGGACGAAATCGCACCGCCCTATCAACGCCCGCCGCTGTCCAAGAAATACCTGCTGGGCGAAATGACGCTGGACCGGCTCTTCCTGCGGTCCGAGGCCTATTATGCCGAGCAGAACATCACCCTGAAACTGGGCACGCCCGTGTCGCGCATTGACCCGGCCAGCAAGACCGTCTGGCTGGGCGACGAGGCGATCCCCTACACCCAGCTCGCCCTGACCACCGGCGCCGATCTGCGCCACTTGCCCGCCGCCATCGGCGGCGCGCTTGAGGGCGTCTACGGCGTGCGCAAGCTGTCCGACATTGACGCGATGGCCCCCGAATTTGCGCCCGGCAAGCGGCTCTTGGTGGTTGGCGGTGGCTATATCGGGCTGGAAGCAGCAGCCGTGGCCGCGCAAAAAGGCCTGCAGGTCACGGTGATCGAGGCCGCGCCGCGCATCCTTGGCCGCGTCGCCGCGCCTGAAACCGCCGACTACATGCGCGCGCTCCATACCGCGCATGGGGTGACCATCCGCGAGGGGCTGGGCCTGACCCGCCTCACCGGTGACACCCGCGTCAATGGCGCGGATCTGGCCGACGGCAGCCATATCGACATCGACTTCGCCATCGTCGGCATCGGCATCACACCGGGCGCGGCGCTGGCCGAGGCTGCCGGGCTGACGATCGACAACGGCATCCGCACCGACGAGCAGGGCCGCACCTCGGACCCGTCGATCTGGTCGGCGGGCGATTGCGCCAGCTTCGTCTATCGCGGCACCCGCATCCGTCTGGAGAGCGTGCAGAACGCCATCGATCAGGCCGAAGCCGTCGCGGCCAACATGCTGGGCGCCGGGAAAGCCTATGTGCCCAGCCCGTGGTTCTGGTCGGATCAGTATGACGTCAAGCTGCAGATCGCCGGGCTGAACACCGGATATGACCGCATTGTCACGCGTGAAGTCGGCGCGGCGCGCAGCCATTGGTATTATCAAGGCGACACCTTCCTTGCGGTCGATGCGATGAACGACCCGCGCGGCTACATGGTGGGCAAACGCCTGCTGGAAGCGGGCAAGACGCCCGATCCCGCCGCCCTGGCCGATCCGGCGACCGAGCTGAAAACCCTGCTGGCATGAGGATCGTCGGCGGCACGCACCGGGGCCTGACGCTGGCCGAGGTCGGCGCAGGCGATGCCGCCGCCCATCTGCGCCCGACCTCGGACCGCGTGCGTGAGGCGTTGTTCAACATGCTGACACAGGGCAAATGGGGCGATCTGGTGCAGGGCCAGCGCGTGCTCGACCTCTTCGCGGGCACCGGCGCGCTGGGGCTTGAGGCGCTGTCGCGTGGCGCCAGCACCGTCACGCTGGTCGATGACGGCGCCGCCGCCCGCGCCCTGATCCGCACCAACATCGAAAAACTGCGCGCGATGGGCACCACCCGCCTCTACCGCCGCAATGCCACGGATCTGGGCCCCAACCGCGGCCCTGCGTTCGGGCTGATCTTCCTCGATCCGCCCTATGGCATGGGTCTTGGCGCAAAGGCGCTGACCTCGGCGCTGACCAATGACTGGATCGCGCCCGCCGCCACCCTCGTCTGGGAAGAAAACGCCCCGCAACTCGCGCCGCAAGGCTTCGAGACGCTGGACCAACGCCGCTATGGCGAAACCTGGATCACCCTGCTGCGCGCGCCGCACCCATCATCTGTCTGAAAATATCCACAGGGGGTTCCCCAAGGGGGGAGCGTGCTCCCCTCTTGGGTGGGGGGATCGGGGGGCGAGCAGCCCCCCGACACCAACAGACTCAACTCGTTAAAGCACAAACCGGAACTGACCCTCCAACGGCAGCGCCCGTGCCCGCTCGCCGGTCAGGGCAAACAGCGCATTCGCCAAAGCCGCCGCCGCAGGGGGCGTTCCCGGCTCCCCGGCACCCCCCAGATGCGGATTGTCCTGCAGGATCCGCGTCTCGATCCGGGGCGCGCCGGACATGCGCAGCGCGTCATAATCGGGGAAGTTCTGCTGTTCGACCCTGCCGTCGGCAAAGGTGATCTGCCCGTGCACGGCGGCAGACAGGCCATAGATCATTGCCCCCTCCATCTGCGCCTGCAGAATGCCCGGGTCCAGCGCGATGCCCGGATCGCAGGCGATCCAGCCGCGCGCGATGCGGATCGCGTCGCCCTCCTGCACCACCTCGATCACCTGCGCGACCGGGGTGCCAAAGCTCCAGACCAGTGCCACGCCCATGCCGGTTCCCGCCGCGCGCGGCTGGTCCCAGCCTGACATCGCGCGCACCGCTTCCAGCACGCCTGCTGCCGTTGCGCTCTCACCCCGCACCAATTCCAGCCGGAAGTCCATTGGGTCGCGCCCGGCGGCATGCGCCAGCTCGTCGATGAAGCTTTCATGCGCAAAGCCGTTGTGGCTGGCCCCGACCGAGCGCCAGAAACCCATCGGCACATCCAGATCCGCCCGGTAGCCGCGCACGCGGTAGTTGGGGATGCGGTAGGGCTGATCGAACATCCCCTCGACGATGGAGCGATCCGCCCCCATCATCCCCATGCCCATCATCCGCCCGCCCGCCTGCGCCATCAGACCGGGAGACGAGACCTGCGCGTCCATGAGCACCGCCTGCCCGTCGACCACCGCGCCCCTGATCCGGGTGATCGCGGCGGGGCGGTAGAAGTCATGCGTCATGTCTTCTTCGCGTGACCAGGTGACATTCACCGGCGTGCCGGGCAGCGCATGGGCGACCTTGGCGGCGATACCGGCATAATCCGCCTCGATCCGCCGACCGAAACCGCCGCCCATGAAGGTCGTGTTCACGGTTACGTCGTCACCGTCGATGCCAATCGCCTCACCGGCCACGCGGGCCTGCACGAACGGTCCCTGATTGGGCGACCACAGCTCCAGTTTTCCGTCCGCGAACAGCGCCGTCGCGTTCATCGGCTCCATCGTCGAATGCGCCAGAAACGGCATGCGGTATTCGGCCTCGATCACCGTGCCCGTGGCCGCATCGGCATCGCCATCGTCGCGCATCGTGCTGTCGGGGCTGCCGTCAAAGGCCGCCAGCAACCTGTCCGTCATCGCCTCGCTGGTTGCCGGATAGGGTGCCTCTCCCCATTCGCAGACCACGGCCCGCGCGCCCTGCATCGCCGCCCATGTGTTGCGCGCCACCACCGCCACACCGTCGCCGATGTCGATCACCTGCTCGACGCCGGGGGTCGCCAGCGCAGGCGCGGGATCATGGCTGGTCATCGCAGCGCCCAGCCGGGGCGAGCGCCGGACGCTGGCGAATTTCATCCCCGGCAGCCGCGTATCCACGCCGAACCCGGCGGTGCCAGTGACCTTGGCCAGCATATCCGGGCGGGGCAGGGCGGTGCCCAGCAGCCGCCACTCGGACCGCGGACGCGGCTCGACCTGCGGCGCGTCGATCATCGCCGCCGCTTCGGCCAGCTCGGCATAGGGCACGCGGGTGCCATCGGGCGCAACCACCGCGCCGCTCTCGGTGCTCAGGCGGTCCACGCTGACCCCCAGCCGGTCCGCCGCCACCGCCTTGAGCGCCTCGCGCGCGCTGGCCCCGGCGCGGCGCAGTCGTTCGAACCCGTCGCGCATGCTGGTCGAGCCGCCGGTCACCTGAATGCCCAGCGGCTTGGCGATCACGCCCAGCGTCTCACCCAATGAGCGTTGCCAGTCAGGCCGCGCGTAATCCGGGCCGGGCAGCGCCCCTTCCAGCATCGCCCCGTTGTAATAGGCCGCCGCCTTGGGCCCGTGCATCAGGCGCACGCTTTCCCAGTCGACATCCAGTTCCTCGGCCAGACAGGCCGCCAGCGTTGTCTGCGCGCCCTGACCCATCTCGGCCCGGCCGGTGACCACGGTGATGCCGTCGGCGTCGATGATCAGATAGGGGTTCAGCGTTGCGCCCTCGCGCGGGTGCAGCGGGTTTTCGGCGGGGCGCGTGACCGCGTAGACGCCAAAGGCGACGCCCCCGGCAACAGCCGCGCTGCCGATCAGGAACGCCCGGCGGGTGAGTTTGCCCAGACGGCTCATTGTGCCTCCTCCTGCATCACGGCGGCGGCGTCATGGATCGCCGCGCGGATCTCGGCCATAGGTGCCACAACGGCACAGGTTGCCGGCCATGGCCTGATCAATGTCTTCGTCGGTGGGGTTGGGGGTGTGCGACAGCAGATCGGCGGCCTGCATGATCTGTCCCGACTGGCAGTACCCACATTGCGCCACCTGATGCCGCACCCACGCGACTTGCAGCGCATGCGGGGCCTCGGGCGTGCCCAGCCCCTCGATCGTCGTCACCTCGCCCCAGACATCGGCCAGCGTCACCTGACAGCTGCGCATCGCCTCGCCGTCGATCTGCACGGTGCAGGCGCCACAGGCACCGACGCCGCAGCCGAACTTGGTGCCGGTCATGCCCAACTCGTCACGCAGCACCCACAGCAGGGGGGTGTCGTCAGGCGCGTCGATGCTGCGGGCGATGCCGTTGATCGTCAGGGGTATTGCCATGGGAGAGCCTCCAGAGCTGAGCTCATGACAATATGTACGGAAAGTGTCATAGTGTAAATCGGCAAAATTGACAAAATCGACAAGGACTGTCAGAGGTCTCGCTATGCCAAGCACCGCTCTACAGATCGCCGAAACAGACCCGCGCCGCGTCGCCATTCTGACCGGCGCGGTCGAGGTTTTCGCGCGCTACGGCTACCGCCGCACCTCGATGGAGGACATCGCGCGCGGAGTCGGGGTGTCGCGCGCGGCGCTCTATCTGCACTATCGCAACAAACCCGATATCTTCCGGTCGCTGGTCATGGTGCATTTCGAGGTGTCCGTTGGCCGGGTCGCGCAGGCCTTGCAGCCGGGGCTTGCCCCGGAACAGGCGCTGGCCGCGGTGTTCGAGGCCAAGATCGGACCCGAGACGGCGGTGCTGTTCGATTCGCCGCATGGGGAAGAACTGCTGGATGCGAATTTCGCCGTCGCTGCCGATGTGGTCGAGCAAGGCGAGGCTCGCATCCGGGCCCTGCTGCGCGCGTGGCTGCAAGCCGAAGCCGACGCCGGACGGATCACGCTTGCCCCCTATGGCGGCGATGCCGATGCCTTGGCTGAAACCATCGTCGCAGCGCTGAGCGGGCTGAAATCCTGCGCCACCGGCTACGATACGCTCTGCGCCGCCTTCAACCGGATGGCGCAGCTGTTCGGACGCGGTCTGCGGGCCTGAGAGCGTGACGTTTAAAGAATCGTCACCAGCGTGCCTTCGCCGACACGCTCGTACAGGTCGATGATTTCCTGATTGATCATGCGGTAATAGCCAGCGGAATCGCCGGGCCCGGTGGCCGAGCCAAGCGGTGTGCCATGAATACTCAGCCCTTCGTCCGCCCCCGTCCCGCGCGACCGCAGATAAAGCGCGCGCGCGCCCAGCGGGGCTGACGGTCCGGCGGGTTCTGTGAATGCCGTGCCCTCGTCGACCAGGGTTGGCGCAGGCGCAGCGGTAGCCTCCGGCCAGGGCTGGCCCCGATAGATCTCGGCGTTTCCGTGCCAGCCCAGCGCCGCACGCCCCACGGCGATGCTGTAGCGCAGGGCAAAGCCGCCGCGCAGCACCAGATACAGCGCGTGCTCGTCGGCGATGATCACGATCGAATCGCGCGGATAGTCTATCGTGAAAGGGACGAGCTGACGCAGCTGCCCAGCGGCGATATCCTCGGTCTGGACGGCCGGGATTGTAAAACCGCCATCCAGCCGCATGCCATAGTCAAGCGGCTCGACCACCGGGTCCGCGTTGCTGGACACGCAGCCGGACACCGGAAAAAGCGCGATGCCACCCAGAACGGCGCGGCGGGACAGATCAATCATGGCAGACTCACAGGCTCAGGTCAGGGGCTTTGTCCTATAATGCCGCTCCTGACCGCAAGGTGCCAGCCAAAACCCCGTGTAGTTAAAGCTCGGTCCGCAGATGCCACAGTTCAGGGAACAGCTCGACCTCCAGCATCCGGCGCAGATACATCACCCCGGCGGTGCCGCCGGTGCCGCGCTTGAAGCCAATGACCCGTTCGACCGTGGTGACATGGTTAAAGCGCCAGCGGCGGAAATAGTCCTCGAAATCGACCAGCTTCTCGGCCAGCTCGTACAGCTCCCAGTGTTTTTGCGGATCGCAATAAACCTCGCGCCACGCGGCCTGCACGCTCTCGTCAGCGCGCCAGGGCTGACGCAAATCGCGGTTCAGAATGTCGGCCGAGATCGCAAACCCGGCCTTCGCCAACACCCGCACGGCCACGTCATACAGCGACGGCCGCGCCAGTTCGGCCTCCAGCGCTTGCGTCAGATCCTCGCGATGGGCATGCGGCTTGAGCAAAGCCACGTTACGGTTGCCAACGGTGAACTCGATCAGCCGATACTGCCACGACTGGAAGCCCGAGGATTCACCCAACGCATCGCGAAACTCGGTGTACTCGCTCGGCGTCATGGTACGCAGCACATCCCAGGCGTTGTTCAGCTGCTCGAAAATCCGCGCCACCCGGCTCAACATCTTGAACGCCAGCCGGGTGTTACCCTCCTGCAAGTGACCGCGTGCGGCGCTGATCTCGTGCAGCGCCAGCCGCATCCACAGCTCGCTGGTCTGGTGCTGAATGATGAACAGCATCTCGTCATGCGCGGTCGAGCGCGGATGCTGGGCGGTCAGGATCGCGTCCAGACCCAGATAGTCGGTGTAGGACATGCGGCCATCAAAGGCCATTTGCGCGCCTTCGCGGGCGGGATCGTAAGCTTCGGTCATGGGGCAGACTCCGGTACGGTGAACGGGACAGGGGCAGACTCAAGCCGACCCGCGCGCGTTCAACTTTCCCATCATCGCCAATCGCTTCCACAACACAACCCAGCCGCCGGGCCGACACAGCGGCGGCAGCACCATCATCTGTCCGAAAATATCCACGGGGGGATCCCCAAGGGTGGCGCGTGCGCCCCCCTTGGGCGAGGGGGTACGGGGGGCGAGCAGCCCCCCCGATCACCCGGTCGGGTCTCATGTAACCTTTGCCCGTGTCTTGAACGCGGGCGTATCCCAAGCATCCGAGGCCATGATCTCGGCCAGAATTTCGACCGCTGCGTTGACCTCGTCCAGCGCGATATAGAGCGGCGTGAAGCCGAAGCGCAGCACGTCCGGCGCGCGGAAATCGCCGATCACGCCGCGCGCGATCAGCGCCTGCATGATCGCATAGCCCTCAGGATGGCGGAAGCTCACCTGACTGCCGCGCTGCAGCGGATCGCGCGGCGAGCCCAGTGTCAGCGTCGGGCAGCGCGCCTCGACCCCAGCGATGAAGGCCTCGCACAGTTCGATCGAGCGGGCGCGCAGATCGGCGATCTCGACCCCGTCCCAGACATCCAGTGCGGCGTCCAGCGCCGCCAGTTGCAGGATCGGCGGGGTGCCAACCCGCATGCGCTCGATACCGTTGCCGGGGCGATAGCTGAGGTCGAAGGCAAAGGGTGCCTCGTGACCCATCCAGCCTGACAGCGCCGGGCGCACGGTCTCGGCGTGGCGCGGGGCAACGTAGATGAAGGCCGGGCCGCCGGGGCCGGAATTGAGGTATTTGTAGGTGCAGCCAACCGCGAAATCCGCGCCGCCGGCGGCGACTTTCACATCCGTCGCCCCGGCTGAATGCGCCAGATCCCAGATCGCGAGCGCGCCGTGTGCATGCGCCTTGGCGGTCAGGGCGGGCATGTCGTGGCGGCGGCCGGTGCGGTAGTCGACCTCGGTCAGCATCAGCACCGCGACACTGTCGTCGATGGCGTCGGCGACGTCTTCGGGTGCGACGGTGCGCAGCTCATATCCGTCGCCCAGCGTCCGGCACAGCCCCTCGGCCATGTAAAGATCCGACGGGAAGTTGCCGGTGTCCGACAGGATCACCTTGCGCGTGGGGGTCATCTCCAGCGCCGAGGCCAGCGCCTGATAGACCTTGATCGACAGCGTGTCGCCCAGCACCACATGGCCGGTCTCGGCCCCGATGATCCGCGCGATGCGGTCACCGATGCGCGTGGGCAGGTCCATCCAGCCGGCCTTGTTCCAGCCGGTGATCAGCATTGTGCCCCATTCCTGCGTCACCGTCCGGGCAAGCCGCGCGGCGACGTTGCGCGGCAGGGGGCCCAGAGAGTTGCCGTCGAGATACAGGATCCCCTCAGGCAGGTCGAACTGGGCGCGGGTGGCGGCGAAATCGGTAGGCATGGCGACTCCCTTTTGGGGGAGAAGGCTATCGCTCGGCGGGCTATATTTCAAGCTTGAAACTAAGGGCCGAAAAAAGGGCGCATACCCGGAGGGAACACGCCCGTCACTCGCTACTCACAGGTTCAGGCAATCCGCTTTTGTACAGGGTGCCCGGCAAAGGTCTTTTCGCCGACCATGACCACCATCAACCCGGTAGGCGTGGTGCCGACGAACTGGCCTTGGATGCTCAGATAACGGCCGATCATAATGGTTTTCAGCACAGTGCATTCCTCTTGTCCCATGCCCTGAATTTGACACATTCACGACGATTTTGCCAGAAAAACACCGCAATTGACTGCTTCGCTGCGGAACCTGTTTGTTTCCGAGTTTCCATTTTACCGAATAATATTCCCCAGAAAGAGAACTGTTTCGATAAAAGTCAAAGCCAGTCGCGCAAGATGGCAATGAGCGGGATGTCCGCCGGCGGCATCGGATACTCGCGCAGCGCATCGGCCCGAACCCATTTCAGCACCTGCCCCTCTTGCGGCGTGGCGATTCCCTCCCAGCGACGGCAGGCGAAGAGGGGCATCAGCAGGTGAAATTCCGGGTAGGCGTGGCTGGCGAAAGTCAGCGGTGCCAGGCACGAGGTCCAGGTGTTGATGCCCAGTTCTTCGTGCAATTCGCGGATCAGGGCGGCTTCGGGGGATTCGCCGGGTTCGACCTTGCCGCCGGGAAACTCCCACAGCCCGGCCATGGACTTGCCCGCCGGTCGCTGGGCCAGCAGCACGCGGCCATCGGCGTCGATCAGGGCGACGGCGGAGACGAGGACAATCTTCATACGGGATCTCCGGGTGGAGAGGCCGGGGGCTGGCGGCCCCCGGACCCCCCGAGCGTATTTTCAGCAAGATGAAGGGGCGCGGTTTACGGGTTGTTAACCACGATCCCTACGAGCGGTAATCGGCGTTGATGTCGATATAGCGGTGGGTCAGATCGCAGGTCCAGACCTTGGCGGTGCCTTTGCCCAGCCCCAGATCGACGCCGATTTCAAGCTCGGGGTTTTTCATATAGGCCGCGCCTTCGGCCTCCTTGTAGCCCGGATCGACCAGCCCGCCCGAGGCCACGGTGAGGGCGCCAAACGTGATGCCCAGCCGGTCGCGGTCAGCCGCTGCGCCGGATTTGCCGACGGCGGCGACGATGCGGCCCCAGTTCGGATCTTCGCCCGCCAGCGCGGTCTTGACCAGCGGCGAATTGGCGATGCTGAGCGCGCACAGCTTGGCGTCTTCGTTGCTTTGGGCGCCGCTGACGGTGATGCCGACGAACTTGGTTGCCCCCTCGCCGTCACGCACCACCTGATGCGCAAGGTTCATCATCACGTCACCAAGCGCGCGCTCGAAGGCCTTGGCCTCGGCCGAGCGCATATTGGTCAGTGCCGGACCCTGACCCGTCGCGGCGATGAGCAGCGTGTCCGAAGTCGAGGTGTCGCTGTCGACCGTGATGCAGTTGAAGCTGCGGTCTGTCAGGCGGCTGACGACGGTTTGCAGCGCCTTCTGGGCGATCTTCACGTCGGTGAAGATATAGACCAGCATCGTCGCCATATCCGGCGCGATCATGCCCGAGCCTTTGGCGATCCCGGCGATGCGCACGGTCTGGCCGCCGATCTCGACCTCGGCCATCGCGCCCTTGGGGTAGGTGTCGGTGGTCATGATGGCGCGGGCGGCGTCGGGGATGCCGTCGGGCGACAGGCCATCGACCAGCGCGTCCAGCGCCGCTTCGATGCGCTCATGCGGCAGCGGCTCGCCGATGACGCCGGTCGAGGAGGTGAAGACGCGGGTTTCGGGCAGGCCCAGCTTGGCTGCGACCGAGGCCGACAGCGCGTTGACCGAGGCCCAGCCGCGCGCACCGGTAAAGGCGTTGGAATTGCCCGAGTTCACCAGGATCGCGGCGCCCTGATCCGCCCCGTCGGTCACGCCGACCTTGGCCTGACAATCGAGCACCGCCGCCGAGCGGGTGGCCGAGCGGGTAAAGGTTCCCGCCACGACCGAACCGGGCGCGAGGCGGGCCAGCATCACATCGGTGCGGTTCTTATAGCGCACACCGGCCTGTGCGGTGGCGAACTCGACCCCGGGGATGACGGGCAGCAGCGGGAAGCCATCCTTGGGAGCCAGCGGCGAGACGACGGTCACTTTGGTTGCCGGGGAAGCGACCGGCACCGTGGCAAGGCGGGTTTTCAAGGCCTTGGCGCGGGATTTCCACTTTTGGATCTTCTGCTTGTACTTCTTCTTCGTTGCCATCGGGACCGAGCTCCTGGAAAGACAGACGGCCCGCAGCCCCCGGAAGGGTGCGGGCCGGTTTCGGCGTTACGCTACGCGCTGGCGCGTCACTCGTCCAGCAGCGACGATTGGCTCAGCAGGGCCGGATCCATGCCTTCGGCAAGGTTTTCGACCTCTGCGCCTTCGCGCAGTTGCTCGACGCGGGCGGTGGTCGCTTCGCGCTGGATCTGGGTGACCAGATCGTCGCGGACATCCTCAAGTGCCGGAACCTCGGCGGTGCGGGTGCCCAGCAGGGTGATGACGTGCCAGCCGAAGCGGGTCTGCACCGGCTCGGACACCTGACCGTCTTCCAGACCTTCAACGACGGCCTGGAATTCGGGGATCATCACGCCGGCGGGGAACCAGCCCAGATCGCCGCCCTGCTGCGACGAGCCGTCGATCGAGAACTCGCGCGCCACGTCGGCAAACTCACGGCCCTCGGCCAACGCGGCCACAACCTGATCGCGCTCTTCTTCGGTGCGCACGAGGATATGGGCCGCGTTGTATTCGGTGACCGGCTCGCCTTGGGCGTATTCGGCGGCGAAGGCGTCATAGGCGGCCTGCACGCTTTCGTCGGTGACGGCAGCCGTAGCGGCCTCGACCAATGCGGCATTGGCCAGGAAGTTGCGGGTTTCGTTTTGCAGCATCAGCTGATCGCGCGGCGACAGGTTGTCGGCCTGTGCCTGTGCGAGCAATTCCTGCTCGATCAACTGCTGCACGATGGCCGGGAAGAGCGTGGTGTCGGGCACCTGCGCAAATTGTTCGGGAAGTTGGGCGCGCAGGGCGATCGCGTTGCCCAGCGTGATCTCTGTGCCGCCGACGCGGGCGATCACCGTCGAGGCATCTTGTGCCACCGCGGGCACGGCCAGGGCGGTAAAGATCGCGGTTACCGCGGCAAATCGAGCGATTTTGAACATGCAAGGCTCCTGAATCGCGGCCCTGAGGGCCGCTGTGATTGACACCAACATGGTCGGCCCTTACATGCCGGAACGGTATATTTGAAGGGCTGACCAGCCGCGCCCTGTTTAGAAAAGCAGCCGCCGACCGGCAACCCCGTCGGTTTAGTCAGCCGGTCACACAATGGCGAGCGGAGAATAGATGTTGGGCCTCGGAACACTCAGCCGGAAAGTTTTCGGCACCGCGAACGATCGAAAGGTCAAAGCTGTCCGACCCCTCGTCGCAACGATCAACGCGCTGGAAGACGAATACACAGCGCTGAGCGACGACGGGCTGGTGGCCAAGACCGCAGAGCTTAAGGCACGGGCGGCAAACGGCGAAAGCCTGGACGCGCTGCTGCCGGAAGCCTTTGCCAACTGCCGTGAAGGTGCCCGCCGGGCGCTGGGTCTGCGCGCCTTCGACGTGCAGCTGATCGGCGGTATCTTCCTGCATCAAGGCAATATCGCCGAGATGAAGACCGGTGAGGGCAAAACCCTTGTCGCCACCTTCCCGGCCTACCTGAACGCGCTCAGCGGCAAGGGTGTGCATGTCGTCACGGTGAACGATTACCTCGCCCGCCGCGACTCGGACTGGATGGGCAAGGTATTCGCCAAGCTGGGCCTGACCACCGGCGTGGTCGTGCCGCATCAGCCGGATGATGAAAAGCGCAAAGCGTATGCCGCTGACATCACCTATGCGACGAACAACGAGCTGGGCTTTGATTACCTGCGCGATAACATGAAGACCGATCTGGGTCAGATGATGCAGCGCGGGCATAACTTTGCCATCGTGGACGAGGTCGACAGTATCCTCATCGACGAAGCCCGCACGCCGCTGATCATCTCGGGGCCGATGCCGGACCGCGAGAACCTGTATGTCCGCGTCAACGCGCTGATCCCGTCGCTGCTGGACGAAGATTTCACGCTGGACGAAAAAGCCCGCTCGATTACCTACACCGACGATGGCAACGAACATATCGAGCAACTGCTCTATGCCGAAGGCATCCTGCCCGAAGGTCAGACGCTTTATGACCCGGAATCGACGACGATTGTGCACCACGTCAACCAGGCCCTGCGCGCGCACAAGATGCTGCACAAGGACCAGCATTACATCGTCCGCGACGGCAAGATCGTTCTGATCGACGAACACACCGGGCGCATGATGCTGGGTCGCCAGCTGTCCGAGGGTCTGCATCAGGCGGTTGAGGCGAAAGAGGGTCTGGAGATCCAGCCCGAGACGGTGACGATGGCCTCGATCACCTTCCAGAACTACTTCCGCATGTACAAGAAGCTGGGCGGCATGACCGGCACGGCCACGACCGAGGCGGAAGAGTTTCAGGAAATCTATAACCTTGGCGTTGTCGAGATCCCGACCAACCGCCCCATCGCGCGCCTTGACGAACACGATCAGGTCTACAAATCCGCGCGTGAGAAATTCGACGGCGTTCTGGCGGCGATCAAGGAAGCCAACGAAAAAGGCCAGCCGATTCTGGTCGGCACCACCTCGATCGAGAAATCCGAAGAGCTGTCGGCGCTGCTCAAATCCGCCGGGGTCGAGCATAACGTCCTCAACGCCCGCCAGCACGAGCGTGAAGCGCATATCGTGGCCGAAGCCGGGCGTCTGGGCATGGTGACCATCGCCACCAACATGGCCGGTCGCGGTACGGATATTCAGCTGGGCGGCAACGTGGACATGCAGGTCATGGACGCGCTGGACGCCGACCCGACTGCCGATCCCGCCGCCGTGCGCCGCCGGATCGAATCCGAGGTTGCCGATGAGCGTCAGAAGGTGCTCGACGCCGGGGGGCTGTTCGTTCTGGCCACCGAGCGGCATGAGAGCCGCCGCATCGACAACCAGCTGCGCGGTCGTTCGGGCCGTCAGGGCGACCCGGGCCGGTCGGTGTTCTTCCTGTCGCTGGAAGACGACCTGATGCGCATCTTCGGGTCCGAGCGTCTGGAGAAGGTTCTCTCGACACTGGGCATGAAAGAGGGCGAGGCGATCGTGCACCCCTGGGTGAACAAGTCGCTGGAAAAGGCGCAGGCCAAGGTCGAAGCCCGCAACTTTGACATCCGCAAGACGCTGCTCAAGTTCGACAACGTGATGAACGACCAGCGCCGCGTGATTTTCGAGCAGCGGCTTGAAATTCTGGCGGCCGAGGATCTGTCCGAGATCGTCGGCGACATGCGCCACGCGGTGATCGAGGATCTGATCTCCAAGCATATGCCGTCGGGCAGCTATGCCGATCAGTGGGACATCGACGGTCTGGCCGAAGTGCTCAAGGACAAGCTGTTCATCGAGCCGCCGCTGGCCGACTGGGCCAATGAGGATGGCGTCGATCAGGAGGTCGTGCGCGACCGGCTGATCGCGATGTCCGACACGATGATGGCCGAGAAAGAGACAGCCTTCAGCTCGGACACCATGCGTCAGGTCGAAAAGCAGGTTCTGTTGCAGGTGATCGATGGCAAGTGGCGCGAGCATATCGTGACGCTGGACCATCTGCGCTCGGCGGTGAACTTCCGCGGGCTGGCGCAGCGCGATCCGCTGAACGAGTACAAGTCCGAAGCCTTCGTGCTGTTCGAAAACCTGCTCGGCCAACTGCGGGAGGACGTCACGCGGCAACTGTCGCGCATCCGTCCGCTGACGGCAGAAGAACAGGCGCAGATGCAGCAGCAGATGGCGATGCAAGCCGCCGCTGCGCGCGGTGATGGCAAGCTGGACACGCCGATGGACCTGCCGCGCCTGTCGCCGCAGGCTCCGGCCGAAGCGGTCGAGCCGGGCACCCCGCGTGAGGGGTTCGATGAGGCCGATCAGACGACCTGGGGCAACCCCGGCCGCAACGAGCTGTGCCCCTGCGGATCGGGCAAGAAGTTCAAGCATTGCCACGGCAGTCTGGCCTGACACGGCACTCGCATCGCTTAGCAAGGGGCCGCATCGCGGCCCCTTTTGCGTGGTCCATACCGGGGCAGGGCGTTGCAAATTCGTTAACGATGATAGTCACTTCTGGCCCGGTTTGGCCCTCAAACCACCGCTCAGCCGCCCCAAAGCTGCCCGGATTGACCCCGATAACGCAACTGTCAGTACATTGAGTCGGAGTCGGTCATGAAACGAGTGCGCATCGTCGCCATTGCCGCCGTCGCCCTCGGGGCGGCTGTCACGGCGGGAACCAAATTCCAGCAATCGCGCGAGCTCTCTCTCGCTGAACCTGCGGCGCCAAGCCTCACCTCGGCTTCTGTTGTGCCCGCGCCGACCGGGACCGCGCCGTCGCTCGCAGCGCTTTCTTCCGAGGCCCAGGCGCCCGTGGTTGCGCTTGCGCAGGCCCCTGAGGCCGCCGAGGCGCCTGCCCCTGCCGATGTACCCGCGATGCCCTCCCTGATGGGCGCACAGGCCCCCACGCAGGCCCCTGCCGCCCCTGTCATGGCTCAGGCTGGCGATCAGCCCGACATGGACCTGTCGCGCGCCAGTATCCTGCCCTCGATCGACGGCGCGCCAGCCCCGGTCGCCGCCGACACGCAATCTGACACGCAATCCTTCGCCGATACGCTGCCTGTGGCTGATACCGGCAACCCCGTTCAGCTGAGTGATCTGTCCCCCGCCCAGACGCCCGTGGTGGACGATGTGCTGCCGCTCGATCCCGAGCTGCAGGCCGAACTCGCCGCCTGTGCCGTCTGGCTGGTCGTGACCCCTGCGCCGGGCGCGATGCTGGATGCCAGCGTCTACGCCCCATGCGACAACGGCGCGGCTGTTTCGGTCACCCACGCCGGGTTGTCCTTCGACAGCCGTGTGGGCGATGACGGACAGATGATGCTGCAACTTCCCGCCCTGTCGTCAGACGCGACGGTGAGCGTCAGTTTCGCCGACGGTCGCGTGCAGACCGATATGACCACCGTGCCGGATCTGGCCTCGATCGAGCGCGTTGTGTTGCAGTGGCAGGGTCCGGCGATGCTGGTGCTGAACGCCTATGAGTTCGGCGCGGCCTATGGCGACCCGGGTCATGTCAACGCAAACGCCCCGCGCGAACCGGGTGTGCCGGATCAGGGCTTCATGACCGTTCTGGGCGATCCCGATATCGAGGGCGCGCATCTGGCGCAGGTCTATTCCTATCCGCGCGGGGAAACGCCGCGCACGGGTCAGGTGTCGCTTGAAATCGAAGCGCCGATCACCCCCAACAGTTGCGGCCAGACGCTTCAGGCCAATACGGTTGAACTGCACGGTACGGCCTCGGCCCAGGTGCGCCAGGTTCAGATCACCATGCCTGATTGCGACGGGACGGGCGGCTTTATCGTGCTGCCCGGTGTCTTGCCTGAGCTGGAGATCGCGCTGAACTGACCCGGCGGGCTGTCGCCCCGATGATCGACTGACACCTGCACCAAGGCTCGGCGTTTTGCGCCGGGCCTTTCGCATTGGCAAGGGGGCTAGAGGCACGACGCACCCGCGCTGGATTACAGCAACCCCTCTGCCTTGAAGCTGAACTCGCGCGATTTGCCGATGATCAGGTGATCGTGCAGCACCAGTGACAGGGCCTCGGCCCCGGTACGGATGCAGTCGGTCAGGGCGATATCCTGCGCGCTTGGCGTGGGGTCGCCCGACGGATGGTTGTGCACCAGAATCAACGCCGAGGCGTCCAGATCCAGCGCCCGGCGCAGCACCTCGCGCGGGTAGAGCGGCACATGATCGACGGTGCCGCGCCCTTGCTCCTCATCCGCTATCAGGCAGTTCTTGCGGTCCAGATAGAGCACGCGCACATGTTCGACCGGGTGATGCGCCATGGTGGTGTGGCAATAGTCGAGCAAGGCGTCCCAAGAGGAAATCACCGGGCGATTCAGCAGCTTGGCGCGGGCGAGGCGGATCGCCGCGGCTTCGGCCAGTTTCAGCGCGACCAGCACGCAGTCGCCGACACCGTCGACTTTCAGCAACTGCGCTTGCTGCGCGGTAATCACGCCCGCCAGCCCGCCGAAACGGTCAATCAGGGTGCGGGCGAGCGGTTTGACATCGCCGCGCGGGATTGCGCCGAAAAGGATCAGTTCCAGCAGTTCATAGTCGGGGATTGCCGCGGCCCCGCCTTCAAGGAACCGGGCGCGCAGGCGCTTGCGGTGGTCCTTGATGTACGAGGGAAGCCTGCCAGGGTTCACCGGCTCGGGCGCGGTGAACAGGGGGAGCGGTGGCTCTGACAAGGAGGCGGGGCGCGACATGGGCTCAGCCTGCAGTGATTCTGGTTGAAGAAGGGTTAAAGCGAAACGGCGGTCCGAAGGGGGCCGCCGTTTTGGGATCGTGTACGCTTGGATGTGGAACAGGCCCTCGGCAGGGGCCTCGGGCGTGAGCCGCTAAAATCGCTCCACCGGAGCGATTTTACCCTGCCCGCTCGCGGGCAGGGTCGCGGCTCACCCCTTCATTCCATCCCAAAAGCTCTTCACCTTGGTGAAGAAACTGCTGCCCTCGGGGTGGTTGTCCTGCGACAGCCCCTCGAACTCGCGCAGCAGCTCTTTTTGCCGCGAGGTCAGGTTCACCGGCGTCTCGACGCTCAACTCGATCATCATGTCGCCCGACCCGCCACCGCGCAGCGCGGGCATACCCTTGGCGCGCAGACGCATCTGCTTGCCCGCCTGCGAGCCCGCAGGCACCTTCACCCGGCTGCGGCCACCGTCGATGGTCGGCACCTCGACCTCGCCGCCCAGAGCGGCTGTGGTGAAGCTGACGGGCACCCGGCAATGCAGGTCCAGTCCGTCGCGCAGGAAGATCGGGTGCTCGCGCACTTCGATGAAGATATAAAGATCGCCCGCAGGACCGCCGCGCAGCCCGGCCTCGCCTTCGCCGGTCAGGCGAATGCGCGTGCCGGTTTCGACGCCGGCGGGGATGTTGACGCTGAGCTGGCGCTCTTTCTCGACCCGGCCTGCGCCTTTGCAGACCTTGCACGGGTTCTTGACGATCTGACCGAGTCCACCACAGGTCGGGCAGGTCCGCTCGACCGTGAAGAAACCCTGCTGCGCACGGACCTTGCCCATGCCCGAACAGGTCGGGCAGGTCACCGGCTCGGCGCCACCTTCAGCCCCGGTCCCGCTGCATTCATCGCAGGCAGACAGGGTCGGAACGCGGATCGACTTTTGCGAACCGCTGAAGGCTTCTTCCAGCGTTATCCGCAGGTTATAGCGCAGGTCGCTGCCACGGCTGGCACGTTGACGCGCACCGCCGGCGTTGCGACCGCCCATGAAATCGCCGAACAGATCCTCGAACACATCCGAGAAGCTGGACCCGAAGTCACCGCCGCCGCCACCGGGACGAGCGCCCCGTTGCTGCCCCATGCCACCCTCGAAGGCCGCATGACCGTAGCGGTCATAGGCCGCCTTCTTATCGGCGTCCTTGAGCACTTCGTAGGCTTCGTTCACTTCCTTGAACTGCGCTTCCGAGGTGGGATCGTCTTTGTTGCGGTCGGGGTGAAGTTCTTTGGCCTTGGTGCGATAGGCTTTCTTCAGCTCTTCAGCCGAGGCGCCTTTGGACGCACCCAGAACATCGTAATAATCGCGCTTGGCCATCCATGGACCTCACTTTCAAAGGCAGGGCCCCGGTCCGGCGTTGCCGGCCGGGGCCCCTTGGATCACCGAGCGTCAGTCGCGACGCTTGTTGTTGTCGAGGTCCTCGAAGTCGGCATCGACGATGTCGTCATCGACCGGGCGCGGCTCGTCGTCAGCTGAGGCTTCTTCACCCTCAGAGGCTTCCTGCTGCGCCTTGTAGATCGCCTCACCCAGCTTCATCGACGCGTCGCGGACGTTGTTGATGCCCGATTTGATCTTGTCGGGATCGTTGCCGTCCAGCGTGTCTTTCAGCGCCGCAATCGACAGCTCGATGGCTTCGACCGTGGTCGGATCGACCTTGTCCTTGTATTCGACCAGCGATTTCTCGGTCGAATGGATAAGGCTTTCCGCCTGGTTCTTGGCCTCGACCAGCTCTTTGCGGGCCTTGTCGGCGTCGGCGTTCTCTTCGGCGTCCTTGACCATCTTTTCGATGTCGGCATCCGACAGACCGCCCGAAGCCTGGATCGTGATCCGTTGCTCTTTGGCGGTGGCCTTGTCGCGGGCCGAGACGTTGACGATGCCGTTGGCGTCGATGTCGAAGGTCACTTCGATCTGCGGCAGGCCGCGCGGTGCGGGCGGGATGCCTTCCAGATTGAACTGGCCAAGGACCTTGTTGTCCGCCGCCATCTCACGCTCGCCCTGGAACACGCGGATGGTCACCGCGTTCTGATTGTCCTCGGCGGTCGAGAAGACCTGCGATTTCTTGGTCGGGATCGTCGTGTTGCGGTCGATCAGGCGGGTGAACACGCCGCCCAGCGTCTCGATGCCCAGCGACAGCGGCGTCACGTCGAGCAGCACCACGTCCTTGACGTCGCCTTGCAGAACGCCGGCCTGAATGGCGGCACCCAGGGCCACAACCTCATCCGGGTTCACACCCTTATGCGGCTCTTTGCCGAAGAACTTGGTGACTTCCTCAACCACGCGCGGCATGCGGGTCATCCCGCCGACCAGAACCACCTCGTCGATGTCGCCTTTGGTCAGACCGGCGTCTTTCAGCGCCTGCTGGCAGGGCTTCATCGACTTGACGATCAGATCACCGACCAGGCTTTCCAGCTTGGCGCGGGTCAGCTTCATCACCAGGTGCAGCGGCTGGCCGCTGTTCTTGTCCATCGAGATGAACGGCTGGTTGATTTCGGTCTGCTGGCTCGACGACAGCTCGATCTTGGCCTTTTCGGCGGCTTCCTTCAGACGCTGCAGCGCCATCTTGTCCTTGGTCAGATCGGCGCCGTGCTCTTTCTTGAACTCGTCGGCCAGATACTGAACGATGCGCATGTCGAAGTCTTCGCCGCCGAGGAACGTGTCCCCGTTGGTCGATTTCACTTCGAACAGGCCATCGTCGATCTCAAGGATCGTGATGTCGAACGTACCGCCGCCAAGGTCATAGACCGCGATGGTCTGCGATTGCTTCTTGTCCAGACCGTAGGCCAGCGCGGCAGCCGTCGGCTCGTTGATGATGCGCAGCACTTCCAGACCGGCGATCTTGCCCGCGTCCTTGGTGGCCTGACGCTGAGCGTCGTTGAAATACGCCGGAACGGTGATCACGGCCTGCGTGACGCTTTCGCCCAGATACGATTCAGCGGTTTCTTTCATCTTTTGCAGGATGAAGGCACTGATCTGCGAGGGCGAGTATTTCTCACCGCGCACTTCAACCCATGCGTCGCCATTGCCACCGTCGGCAATGGTGTAGGGGACAAGGTTCTTGTCCTTCTCGACGGCGGCGTCGCCCAGACGGCGGCCGATCAGGCGCTTGACGGCGAAAACGGTGTTGGTGGGGTTGGTGACGGCCTGCCGCTTGGCGGGCTGGCCGACGAGACGTTCACTTTCGGTAAAACCGACGATCGACGGCGTGGTGCGCGCGCCTTCTGCGTTCTCGATCACGCGAGGCTGCGAGCCTTCCATGATGGCCACGCAGCTGTTCGTCGTCCCGAGGTCAATCCCGATGACTTTAGCCATGATGCTTCCTCTTTCCTTCGGCGATGTTGTGGAGAGGCGATCCTGTCAGGCTTCGCGTCCCCGATCCCTGAACCGGGCCACCCACAAGGGCAATGTCCCGGCTTCGAAGGGCTATATAGGGAGGGGTAGAAGGGCCTGCAAGCGCCCGCGGTACGCCAATTTCACATCAGGTTCATGCTTCAGCCGGTGAATTGCGCGATCACCAGCGGAACGGTGAGCACACTCAGCGCCGTCGAGATCAGGATCGAGGCCGACACCCGCGCCACGGCGACCCCATAGTGTTGCGCAAGGATATACACATTGCCCGCTACCGGCAGTGCGGCGGCGCTGATCAGCACCCCCGCCGCGAAGGGGTCGACGTGGAAAATCCACAGCGCAGCGAAGCCCACGGCTGCTGGATGTAGCACCAGTTTGGCGAAGCTCAGCCATCCGGCAACGGTCAACCGCTCGGCCCGTTTGCCGGTCAGCGACGCGCCAATGGCGAACAGCGCGCCGGGCGTGGCTGCGGCACCCAGCAGGGCAGTGGTGGCCGCGATGGGGCCGGGCAGGGGAAAGCCGGTGGCGGACCACAAGAGGCCTGCGGCCATGGCCACGACCATCGGGTTTTTCGCAAGGCCAATCAGGATGATACGCGGCAGCGCCGGTGACACGCGCCCCTCTCGCCCCAGCGTGATCACGACGGTCAGCAGGCTGGAGAAAACGATCAGGTCGATGGACAGCACCAGCAGCACCGTGCCCGCGGCTTCAGGCCCCAAGAGCAGCACCAGCATCGGCACGCCCAGAAACCCGGTGTTGCCGATGATGGCGGTCTGCGCTTCCATCACCGCCTCGGGCAGCGGGCGCAGGCGGATGAAGGCGACGGCCAGCGCGATGAGGTACACGACCCCGCAGCCCCACAGATAGGCGGCCGCCGCGCGCGGATCGAAAATGTCGCCGATCGACATGCTGGCCGAGAAGCCCAGCAGCAATGCCGACAAGGCAAAATAAAACACGAACTTGGTCAGCCAAGCCGTGGCCTCGGGCGGGAAAAAACCACTGCGGCCCGCGCCATAGCCCAGGCCGATCACGGCAAAGAACGGAAGGGTCTGCGAAAAGACGGCGAGCATGGCGCTCCGATCTTTGGGCCCGGCCCGCCCGGTCAGGGGCGGGCCAGAGCCGGTGTCAGTACAAGATCGACGGCAGCCAGGTCACCAGACCGGGGAACACGAACAACACGGCAATGGCGATGATCTGCAGGATCACGAAAGGCACGGCGCCCTTGTAGATCATCCCGGTGCTCACCGTCGCCGGTGCCACGCCGCGCAGATAGAACAGCGCAAAGCCAAAGGGTGGCGTCAGGAAACTGGTCTGCAGGTTCACCCCGATCATCACACCCAGCCAGATCGGATCGACGCCCAGCATCAGCAGGGTCGGCGCGGTGATCGGCAGGACGATGAAGATGATCTCGAACGTGTCCAGAATGAAGCCAAGGATGAACATCACCACCATGACGGCGATCATCGCGCCCAGAGCGCCGCCGGGAATGCCGGTCAGGAACTCGTGCACCAGATCGTCGCCGCCCATCTGACGGAACACGACCGAAAAGACCGACGCGCCAAACAGGATCACAAAGATCATCGCCGTGATCTTGGCGGTGCTGCGCACGGTTTCCAGAAAGATCGAGCGGTGCAGACGCCCGCGCAGCGTGGCCAGCAGGGTCGCGCCGACAGCCCCCACCGAGGCAGCCTCGGTCGGGGTGGCGACACCGCCAAGGATCGAGCCGAGCACGGCGACGATCAGCAGCAGCGGCGGCACCAGAGCCACGACGATTTCACGCGGCAGGCCCGCCCGCTCGGCGGCGGACATCGGGATAGCCGGGCAGCTTTGCGGATCGGTCCAGGCTTTGAACAGGATATAGACGATATAGACCACGACCAGCAGCAGGCCCGGAATGAACGCGCCCGCGAACAGATCGCCGACCGACACCGCACTGGGGGCAAAGTTGCCCATGCTCATCTGCGCCTGCGCGTGCATGCCCGCGATCATGTCGCCCATGAAGATCAGCACGGTCGAGGGCGGGATGATCTGACCCAGCGTGCCCGATGCACAGATCGTGCCGCAGGCCAGCTTGGGGTCATAGCCCGCCCGCATCATCGCGGGCAGCGAGATCAGGCCCATGGTGACCACCGTGGCCCCCACAACCCCGGTCGAGGCGGCCAGCAGCGCGCCCACCACGACAACCGAAATGCCCAGACCGCCGCGCAGGCTGCCGAACAGCTTGCCCATGGTGGACAGCAGTTGCTCGGCAATGTTCGAGCGTTCCAGCATCACGCCCATGAAGATGAACAGCGGCACCGCGACCAGCACTTCGTTGGTCATGTAGCCGGTATAGCGCCCGGCCAGCGCGCTGAAGTTCGACATGTCGAACACGCCCAGCCAGTTGCCCAGCAGGCCGAACAGGATCGAGGTGCCCGCCAGCGTAAAGGCGACGGGGAAACCCAGCATCAAGAAGCCGATGACGCCCAGAAACATCAGTCCGGCGAGGAGTTCACCAATGAGAACAGGATCCATGGGGGTCACTCCGACACAGGTTCATAGCGGTAGGCGGGCGGGACCAGATCTTCGCGACCGCGAACGATCAGGACCGAACGGATCAGCATCGACAGACCTTGCAAGGCGACGGTCACGGCAAAGACCAGAATGAAGCCCTTGACCAGATACAGCCCCGGTGCGCCGCCCGGATTGGCCGAGCCTTCGTGCAAGCCCCACGACCGCGCGACGAAGGTGTAGCAATAGGTCCAGACCACCCAGGTGAAGGGGAACAGGAAAATCAGCACCCCGGTCAGATCCATCCACGCCTTTTTCACGTTCGACGCCGGCCGGTAGAAGATATCCACCCGCACGTGGTCATTGGCATAAAGCGCATAGGCCGCGACCGAGCAGAACATCACGCCGTTCAGCCAAGGGTACAGGTCCTGCATCCAGAGTCGGGTGTTCGAAAACAGATAGCGTTCGACGACAACCCAGAAGCAAATGAGGACAATCGCCAGGGCGAGCCATGAAAAGACGTTGCCGATCAGCCGGTTTACACCGTTGATCGCACGCATGAGGGCGGACAGACCGTTCAAGGGGGCCTCCTGAGGTTTGCCTGTTACGGTCGAGGGCCCCGGTGCGATCTCTCGTTCCGGGGCCCTCGCAAGGCTGGCCTTTGCACCCGGATCGCTCCGGGTGCAAGAGCAAGGCTTAGCCCGGATCAGAGGTCCGAGTAGTCCATGAAGCGCGAGCGGGCCGTGGTGAACACCTGATCGGTGCCCTCGGTCCGGGTGCGCAGCAGGCGCACGGCGTCCAGGAAGCTCTGACCGACGCGGCTGGTCAGGTCGTCATCCGAGTTGATCACGCCGCCGAGCACTTCCTTGGCGGCATCGGCAGCTGCCTGCATGATGTCGTCGGGGAATTCCGAGTGCAGGATGACGCCGTGATCCTCGACCAGCGTGCGCAGGGCGCGCGGGTCGTTGGCGTAGAAGTCCGAGGCAACCTGATCATACTCGGCCTGCGCCACGTCCTTGACGATGGCCTGCAGGTTGGCGGGCAGGGCCTGATACTTGGCCTTGTCCACGACGATCTCGGTGGCCAGACCCGGCTCGTTGAACGACGAGGTATAGTAGTGCTGGCAGACCTGATAGAAGCCCAGCGCCAGATCGTTGTACGGGCCGACGAATTCGGCCGCGTCCAGCGCACCCGACTGCAGCGCCTGGAAGATCTCGCCGCCAGCCATGTTGGTGACCGACGCGCCCATGCGCTGCCAGACCTGACCGCCCAGACCCGGCGTGCGGAAGCGCATGCCCTGAATGTCGGCCAGCGAGGTCAGCTCGTTCTTGAACCAGCCGCCGGTCTGCGTGCCGGTGTCGCCCGACAGGAAGCCCTGAACGCCGAACTGGTCATAGACCTCGTCCCACAGTTCCTGACCGCCCAGATAGCGGACCCATGCCGTCAGCTCGCGCGAGGTCATGCCGAAAGGCACACCGGTGAAGAACGACAGCGCGGTGGACTTGTTTTGCCAGTAATAGGCAGCGCCGTGGCTCATCTCGGCGGTGCCGTCGATGACCGCGTCCAGCGATTGCAGCGCAGGCACCATCTCACCGGCCGAGAACACCTCGACGGTCAGCTGGCCATCCGACGCGGCGGTGATCCGGTCGGCAAGGCGCTGCGCGCCCACGCCCAGACCGGGGAAGTTGCGCGGCCACGTCGTGACCATGCGCCAGGTGATGCGGCCTTGCGCAATCGCGGGGGCTGCCAACGTGCTGGCTGCCGCAGCGGCGCCGCCGACAGTCGACGTCCGCAGGAATGAGCGACGATCCATGTAGTCCTCCCTAACTTGTAACATTTGGTCATATATCTTGACCAATAGATCAGTTTTATACACGGCTTTCACGCCATGCAAACCCGATTCTTGTGGCGCGCGGGCGTGCTTCGTCGGGTTCAGTCATCCTAACGCAAGGCTAAATGTGATCCAGAAGTTTCCGCGCCTTACGTTTGTGCGCGACGCCGCGTGCTGAGGCGCAAGTTCAAGAAATTCGCTGAAAAAATAATCGCCGCACCCAGAAACACCATCGGATCCAGCGTCTCGCCGTACAGCCAGACCCCGACCAGCGCGACGATGGGCAGCCGGGCGAATTCCATCGGTGCGACGATGGTCGCTGGGGCCAGCCCCAGCGCCGAGGTCAGCGAGAAATGCGCGGTCAGTCCGGTGACGGCGATCACCGCCAGCCACGGCAGCATGGCCATGCTGGGCAGCTGGAAACCCGTTGCCAGCATCAGCACCAGCGCCATGATCGTCTGGCTGGTCGTCATCCAGAACAACACGCACAACACCTGATCATGCAGCATGATCTTGCGGGTAAAGATCAGGTTTATCGCAAAGCCGATCGCTGCCAGAATCCCGGCCAGATGCCCCAGATGCAGCGGCTGCACGCCCGGCTGCGCCACCACCAGCACGCCGACAAAGCCGATCAGCGTCAGCACCATCTTCATGCCGGTCAGCCGCTCGCCCAGAAAGAACGGCGCCAGCAGCACCACCCAGATCGGGTTGGTGAATTCCAGCGCCACCAGCTGTGACAGCGGGATCAGCATCAACCCGTAGAACCACATGTTCTGGCCAAAGAAGTGGAACACATTGCGCGTGACATGCAGGCCCCAGTGCTGGGTGCGGATCAGCGACAGGTCGCCGGTGCGGATCTTGATGATCGCCACGACAATGAAGAACCCGATCAGCGAGCGCCAGAACATCAGCTCGAACGTGTTCAGCTCGACCTGCACGGCGCGCCCGGAAACCGCCATCAGGACAAAGGACACGATCGCCCCGCCCATCCACATCGCCGCCTTGAGCGGATTGGGTTGCGTCGTGTTCATGGTGTTAAATCCTCCCGGCGCGGCGCTGCGCCTTCCCGGTGACTGGATAGGCCCGGCAGGGCGACCAAGGCAAGCCCGCGCAACCCCGGCGCGACAGGACGCTGCGGCAAAACGCGGGGATGCGCGGCAGGCACCTCATTGATAGAAAGGCTCGGGTAACCGCAGCCGGAGACCCCGCGATGAACCGCCGCCAGTTTCTGATGACCTCGGGCCTCTTTGCCGCCGGGGGCTTGTCGGGCCTCGGGATGGCCAGCCGCGCGCAGGCCTCGCCGGTGACGCTGACGATCCAGAGCGCCCGCTTTGCACTTGAAGCCAACCCGACCGAGGGCATGGTCAGCCTGTCCCCCGACGCGCCGCCGCCCGTGTTGCGCTTGCGGCAGGGCCAGCCCTTTGTCGCCGATGTCACCAACACGCTGGACGACTACACGGCGATGCACTGGCACGGGCTGCGCCTCCCCAACGCAATGGACGGCGTGCCGTACCTGACCCAGATCCCGATGGGGCAGGGCGATACCTACCGCTATGAATTCACCCCGCCCGATGCGGGCACCTACTGGTATCACCCGCATTGCAACACCATGGCCCAGATGGCCCGTGGCCTGACCGGCGTGCTGATCGTGGACGAGGCCGAAGACCCCGGTTTCGATCTGGATCTGCCGGTGAACCTGCGCGACTGGCGGCTGGGCGAGGGCAGCCAGTTCATCGACCTGTTCACCGCGCGCGGTGCGGCGCGCGGCGGCACGCATGGCACGGTGATGACCGCCAACTGGGCGCAAGAGCCGGTCTATGACGCGCCCGCCGGGGGGCTGGTCCGCCTGCGGCTGGTTGCCACCGACACCACCCGCGTCTACCGGCTGCACCTGCCGGGGGCCGAGGGGCAGGTGATCGCTCTGGACGGTCACCCCTTGTTGGTCCCCGTCGCTTTCCCGACGGCAGAGGCACCCCTGATCCTCGGCCCCGGCCAACGCGCAGACCTTGCCATCCGCATGCCTGCCAGTGAGGGGCAGACCCTCACATTGTTCAACGACCAGCCCGGCGGATTGCGCACCCTGCTCACACTGCGCGCCACCGGTCCCGACAGCCGCCACGCGCTGGCCGATCTGCGCCCGCTGGCCCCCAACCCGCTGCCCCTGCCCGATCTGGCCAATGCCGAGGTGCTGGAATTCGTCTTCGGCTGGTCCCCCGGCGACGGCGCGGTGAACAACGGCTTCTGCGGCTCGCTGGGCTACACCTTCTGGTCGATCAACCGCGTCTCGTGGCCCGGCGATGCCGCCGACGGCGGCCCACTGGCCACGCTCGAACGCGGTCGCACCTATATCCTGCGCCTGCGCAACGAAAGCCCCAACGACCACCCGATCCACCTGCACGGCCTCGCCTTCCTGCCGCTGCGCTCGGACCGGCGCGAGATCGCCAGCAACTGGGTCGACACCGCCATGTTGCTGGAGCGCGAGACAATGGACGTTGCCCTCGTCGCCGACAATCCCGGCGACTGGGCGTTTCATTGTCATGTGATCGAGCACCAGAAAACCGGCCTGACCGGCTTTCTGCGCATCCCTTAGCGCGCGGCCAGCGGCACCCAGTCGCGCGGTGCCGCGCCGTCATACAGGGTCAGCGGCCGGATCAGGATATTCGAGCGCCGCTGCTCAAGGCATTGCGCCAACCAGCCGGGCATCCGCCCGATGGCGAAGATCGGCACATACAGATCCATCGGGATCTCGTGCAGCTGATAGATCACGCCCGAATAGAAATCGACGTTCACATTCAGCCCGTGGCGCGCATAGGGCGACATCGCCTCGACCACGGCCTGCAGGATCGCGTACCAGCCCGGCGCGCCCATCTCCTCGCCCAACTTGCGCACCCCTTCGCGCATGTGGCGCGCGCGTGGATCTTCGGCACGGTAGACGCGGTGGCCAAAGCCCGTCACCGGCTCTTTCGCCGCGCGCTTGGCGGCGACATAGGCGGCGGCGTTCTCGGGCTTGCCGATCTCGTGCACCATCTTCATCACGTCCTCAGCCGCCCCGCCATGCGCGGGACCGGCCAGCGTGCTCAGCGCCGTGACCATCGCGCCGTGCAGAGTGGCCTCGGTCCCCACCGTGACCCGCGCGGCAAAGGACGAGGCGTTCGAGCCATGCTCGGCATGCAGGATGAAATCCACATCCGCCAGCCGCTCCGCATCGGCGCTGGGCCGCGCGCCCTTGAGCATCCACAGCCAGTTCGCGGCGTGGCTCAGGCTCATGTCGGGAAGCACCGGCGTGCGCCCGTTGCGGATCGCCTCGTGCGCGGCGATGATCATCGGCACCTGCGCGGTCAGCCGGATGCCGTTGCGCAGGAACCCGGCCTCAGAGGCGTCGTGGCTGTCCGGCTCCAGTGCCGCCAGCGCCGAAACCGCGGTGCGCAGCACGTCCATCGGGTGACCATGCGCGGTGGCGCGGATGATGTCGAACACCGGCTCGGGCAGCACCCGCGCGGCTTTCAGTGCCGCGTCGAACTCGGCCAGCTGCGTGGCGTCGGGCAAGTCGCCGTGGATCAGCAGATAGCAGACCTCTTCAAACGTCGCTTGCGTGGCCAGATCATGGATCGAATAGCCGCGATAGGTCAGCGACCCGGCGCGCCCGTCGATGTCTGAAATCTGCGAGCGTTCAAAGTAAACGCCCTTCAGGCCGCGGTTGATCTTGACGGTGTCGGTCATATCGGCAGTCTCCCGGTGAACATGGCGTGGAGGATAAAATGAGCGTTCTGGATCAGGCCCTTGCCGCGGCGCGCGCCGGGCAGTTCCGCGTCGTGCTGCCCGAGATGGACGACCCGCGCATCGCGGATGCTGCGGCGCGGCTGCGGGCCGAAGGCTTGGCGCAGGTGGTGACGCTGGCCGATGCGCGCCCGGCCGAGGCCTATGTCGAACACCTGCTCGCCAACCGCCCCGGCCTGAAACCGGCGCTGGCGCTTCGGATGCTGGACAAACCCCTGATCCGCGCCGCCGCCATGGTCGCGGCGGGTGAGGCGGATACGATGGTCGCGGGGGCCGCCAATGCCACGCGCCGGGTGATCGAAGCGGCGGCGCTGGCCGTCGGCATGGCCGACGGCGTGCAGACCCCGTCCAGCTTTTTCCTGATGCTGCTGCCGGATGGCCGCGAACTGGTCTTTGCCGACTGCGGCGTCAACACCAGCCCCGATGCCGCGCAACTGGCCGACATCGCCCGCGCCAGCGCCGCCACAGCGCGCGGCCTTTTCGGCGAGGCGCGCGTGGCGCTGCTCAGCTATTCCACCGGCGCGTCGGGCGCAGGCCCGTCGGTCGAGACCGTCCGCGCGGCAGCTCAGGCCAGCGGCTTTCCCGGCCCCGTGCAGGCCGACGCTGCCCTTAACGCCAGCATCGCGGCCAAGAAGGGCTATGACGCGCCCCCGGCCAACACGCTGATCTTCCCCGATCTCAACTCGGGCAACATCGCCTATAAACTGATGCAGGAACTCGGTGGCGCGCAGGCGCTGGGCCCCTTCCTGCAAGGCTTCGCCAAACCGATTTGCGACCTGTCGCGGGGGGCAACCGTCGAGGATATCGTTGCCGCCACACTCGTCACCCTGACCATGGTTAACAAACCCTGACCGCGCGCCCTCATCTGTCTCTAAATATCCTGGGGGGTGAATTGGCCGCAGGCCAAGAGGGGGCGACGCCCCCCTGCGCCGGTCGCGCTCATAGCAACGCCCGCCCCAGCCCGATCACCGCCATCGCCATCAGCACACCGATGGTCAGTGTGCGAAACCGCGCCGGGTTCGCGCCGACGGCGCGGCGCGCGCCCCACCAGCTGCCCAGCAGCACCAGCGGCACCGACAATGCGGCGGCAATCACGGTCTCGCGGTCCAGCCGCCCGGCCAGCCCGAACTGGCCCATGGCCAACACGTTGAGCGTGATGAAATACGCCAGCAAGGTCGCGCGGAACACCAGCGGTGCCAGCCCCAGCGCCGCCGCCAGCGTCACCACCGGTGGCCCGGCCACGCCCGCCGGGGTCACCAGCCCTGACACGAAGCCCGCGCCGATGGTCATAGACGGCCCGGCGCGGCCCGGCAGCGTCCAGCCGCCCAGCATGACCAACGCCGCCAGCAGCACCATGCCACTGACCACCAGCCGCGCCATGTCGTCGTCGATCAGGCCGAGCAGCCAGATCCCCGGCACCAGCCCGACCGCCGCGCCGATGATCAGCCGGATCATCGTCGGCCAGTCCACATAGGGCCGTGCCGAGCGCCAGAGCGTTACGCCGATCAGCATGTCACCCAGCAGCCCGACGGGCACCAAGGGCACCGGATTGGTAACCAGCGCGCCCGCCGCGACCAGCAGCACCGGATAGCCAAAGCCCGAGAACCCGCGCACGAAGGCGGCGATGAAAACGACCGCTGCCATGAAGGCAGCGGTCCCGGGGCTCAAGCCGAACGGCAGGATCATCGCGTTTGCGGCCGCATATCCGCCGGGTCGATCCCCGCCACCACCACCGGCTTTTTCATCGCGTCGCGGCGGAACGGCTCGCCCAGTTCCTGATTGATCAGCGCCTCGATCAGCGTGGTCTTACCGTGGGTCATCTGATCGTCCACCGCCTTGGCCAGCGCCGCCGTCAGTTCGTCCATCGTCCGGGCCTGCACGCCTTGCAGCCCGCAGGCCTGCGCGATGCCCGCATAGCTCACACCCTCGTCCAGCTCGGTGCCGACGAAATTGTCATCGTACCATAGGGTCGAGTTGCGCTTTTCCGCACCCCATTGGTAGTTGCGGAAGACCACCATGGTGATCGCGGGCCACTCAGGCCGCCCAATCGCCGTCAGTTCCGTCACCGCGATGCCGAACGCGCCGTCCCCGGCAAAGCCGACGACCGGCACATCGGGGCAGCCGATCTTGGCACCGACGATGGAGGGCAGGCCATAGCCACAGGGCCCGAACAGACCCGGCGCCAGATATTTTCGCCCCTCGTCAAAGCTGGGATAGGCGTTGCCAATGGCGCAGTTGTTGCCGATGTCGGACGAGATGATCGCCTCTTTCGGCAGCGCCGACTGGATCGCGCGCCACGCCATGCGCGGGCTCATCCACTCGGGCTTGGCGTCGCGGGCGCGCTGGTTCCAGCTGGTGCCGACGTCGTCATCCTCATGGTCCATCGAAGCCAGTTGCTGCGCCCAGGCCGATTTCTTCTGCCCGATGGCCGCTTTGCGGTCTGCGCGCCCCGCATCGCCCGCGTGATCGCCCAGTTGTGCAAGGATTTCACTGGCCACCGCCTTGGCGTCGCCGACAATGCCCACGGCGACCTTCTTGGTCAGGCCGATCCGGTCGGGGTTGATGTCGACCTGAATGATCTTCGCGTCTTTGGGCCAGTAATCCATCCCGTACCCCGGCAGGGTCGAGAACGGGTTGAGCCGGGTGCCAAGGCACAGCACCACATCGGCCTGCGCGATCAGTTCCATGCCCGCCTTGCTGCCGTTATAGCCCAAGGGCCCCGCGAACAGCGGATGCGAGCCGGGGAAGGCGTCGTTGTGCTGGTAGCCGACGCAAACCGGCGCATCCAGCCGCTCGGCCAGCGCCATCGAGGCCGGGATCGCCCCGCCCAGCACCACGCCCGCGCCGTTCAGGATCACCGGGAATTTCGCATCCGACAGCAGTTTGGCGGCTTGCGCGACAGCCGAGGCACCCCCGGCAGGCCGTTCAAATTCCACCACGGCGGGCAGCTCGATGTCGATCACCTGCGTCCAGTAATCGCGCGGGATGTTGATCTGCGCCGGGGCGGAATGGCGGTGCGCGTTCAGGATCACCCGGTTGAGCACCTCGGCGATGCGCGACGGATCGCGGACCTCTTCCTGATAGGCGACCATGTCCTTGAACAGCGCCATCTGCTCGACTTCCTGAAAGCCACCCTGTCCGATGGTCTTGTTGGCCGCCTGCGGGGTGATCAGCAGCAGCGGCGAATGGTTCCAGTAGGCGGTTTTCACCGCCGTCACGAAATTGGTGATCCCCGGCCCGTTCTGCGCGATCATCATGCTCATCTTGCCCGAGGCGCGGGTATAGCCATCGGCCATCATCCCGCCCGACCCTTCATGCGCGCAGTCCCAGAAGGTGATCCCGGCGCGGGGGAACAGGTCGGAAATCGGCATGAACGCCGAACCGATGATGCCAAAGGCATGTTCGATCCCGTGGCGCTGGAGCACTTTGACAAAGGCTTCCTCGGTGGTCATTCGCATCGGTATGGTCCTTGAAACAAAAAACGCAGCGCAGCGTCGGTTAACGGTCACACTGCGGGAAGGCAGGGGTAAAGGTTAGGGCCAGCCGGGGGCGATGAATAGAGCCAGAATGCGGAAGCTGGTGGTTCTCTTGGCAAGGGGGCTTTGCTATCCCTAAAGGATGAAGCAACCCGCCCCCTCGTACATCCTGTGCACCGCGCCGCGCAGCGGCAGCACGCTCCTGTGCAGCCTGCTGGCCGCCAGCGGGGTCGCCGGTGCGCCTGAGTCGTATTTTCACGGGCCGTTGGTGTCGGATTGGGCGGCAGAGGTGGGGCTGAGCCTGCGCCCCAGTGACGACAGCCTGCCCACCCTGCGCACTGTCTTTGCCGCGATTCTGCGCGAGGGAACGGCTGGCACCGGCGTCTTCGGCCTGCGCCTGCAACGCGGCAGCGTGGACACGGCCATGGCCCAACTGGACCGCCTTTTCCCCGGTCACGCCACCGATGCCGCCCGCCTCAACGCGGCCTTCGGCGCGCCGCGCTACGTGCATTTGCGCCGTTCCGATACGCTGGGGCAGGCGATCTCGCGCGTGCGGGCCGAGCAGACCGGGCTCTGGCACCGCGCAGCGGATGGATCGGAGCTGGAGCGCCTCGCCCCGCCCGCCGCGCCGGTCTATGACCGCGCCCGGATCGCCGCCGCGCTGGCCGAGGGCGAGCGGCTGACTGCGGAATGGGACGACTGGTTCGCGCAGCAGGGCATTGTGCCCCTGCGCGTGAGCTATGAAGACCTCTCCGCCGATCCGCAGGCCACCCTTGCCCGCGTGCTTGGCCACATCGGCCAGAACGCCGCCCGCGCGCGCGGCGTCGCGCCGGGCACCGCGCAGCTTGCCGATGCCGTCAGCGACGACTGGCGCGCGCGGTTTCTGGCAGGCTAACTTGGCGCTTGACCTAGAGTGCGCTCGAACCCGTATCTGTACCGGCGTCGAGACGAAAGACAGACGCATGAAGATTGCCGACCTTGCCAGACGCACAGACCTCAGTGTCCACACGATCCGCTATTACGAGCGGATCGGGCTGTTGCCCTATGCCGACCGCGATGCCTCGGGGCACCGCGATTATGACGCCGAGATCCTGACGTGGATCACGTTCCTGTCGCGGCTCAAGACCACCGGCATGCCGATCCGCGAGATGCTGCGCTACGCGGCCCTGCGTGAAGAAGGCCCGCACACCGGCCCGCAACGCCGCGCGCTGCTGGAGGCGCACCGTGACGCAGTGCGCGCCCGGCTGGCTGAGCTGCAAACCTGTCTCACGGTCCTCGATGCCAAGATCGGCGGCTATGCCGAGGATGAAGAGAGGCTGAAAATCTATGACCCATCAACCACAAACCCGCCTTGAACGCGGCACGCAGGCGCTGGCGCAGATCGACGGCGAAGCCGGTGAGGCGGTGATCGCTTCGCTGGCCGACATCGCCCCTGACTTTGCCACGCTGCTGCTGGAGTTCCCCTTTGGCGACATCTACACCCGCCCCGGTCTGGACCTGCGCGCGCGTGAGGTTGCCACCATTGCAGCCCTCGCCGCGATGGGCACGGCGCAACCGCAGCTCAAGGTGCATATCGCGGCGGGGCTGAATGTCGGCCTGACCCGCGACGAGATTGTCGAGATCCTGATGCAGATGGCGGTTTACGCCGGCTTTCCCGCCGCGCTGAACGGACTTTTCGCCGCGAAAGAGGTGTTTGCGCAGCGCGACGCGGCCTAGACGAACTGGAACTGCCCGGTTTCCCGCCATGCCCGGAAATAGGCAAAGGCGGGAAATTCCGGCGGGCTGAAGCTGGCCTTATCGATGGCCTCGGGCGCGACGAAGCGGAACGCATCCGCCTCGCCGTCGTTCGAGCCGATCACCGTCCCCGCCGCCAGCCGCGCTGTGGCCAGCACCGAGACATTCTGGATCTGGTCGCCATTGGGGTAGGTGTAGCACTCAACGGCGGGGTTCGAGGACAGGCCGAACACCTGCACATCCTCGAGCGTGGCGTTGGTCTCTTCCTTGGCCTCGCGGTGGATCGCGTCCATCAGCGACTCGCCCAGTTCCAGCGAGCCGGCGGGCAGGCCCCAGTCGCCGGTATCGCTGCGTTTCAGGATCAGGATGCGGCCCTCGGCGTCCTCGATCAGCACGCGCACGCCGATCACCAGCAGCGGGCGGCTGCCGACATGGGCGCGCAACTGGCCCAGATAGCTTTCTGCAAAACTCAACGCGTCTTCCTTTTTGGCAGGTCAGCCCGCGCGGCTTGTGCGCTGGCCCTGCGGGGTCATGGCACGGGTGCGGCGGGCGATACGGGCGATGCCCTCGGCGATGCGGTCCTGCGTGATCGACGAATAGGCGATGCGGTAGCACCGGTCATTCCCCAGCGATTCGCCAAAGAACGGCCCGCCCGGTTCGATCAGGACCGAATCCGCGCGCAGGGCCTGTGACAGTTCGGTCGCGCTGACCCCGTCGGGCGTGCGCATCCACAGGCTGGACCCACCATCCCCCGCCGCGCCGGCAATCGTCAGCCCTTCGGCCCGCACGGCGGCCAGCATCACGGCCCGGCGGGCGGCGAAGGCGCGGGTCAGGCGGCGCAGCATGGCGTCGTAATGGCCCAGCGACAGGAAATGCGCGGCGGCGCGTTGCAGCAGGCCGGGCGGGTGACGCAGTACCGTGGCGCGCAGGGCGCGGGCCTCGCGGATGAATTCCGCCGGGCCGACCAGAAAGCCCAGCCGCAAGCCGGGGAACATGGATTTCGAGAAGCTGCCGATGTGGATAACCCGCCCCTCGCGATCCAGCGATTTCAGCGCGGGCAGGGGCGCGCGGTCGTGGCTGATCTCGAATTCGTAATCATCCTCGATCACCAGAAGGCCCCGCGCATTGGCGACCACAAGCAGTGCATGGCGGGCTTCAAGCGGCATGGTCGCGCCGGTGGGGCAGTGGTGCGACGGGGTGCAGAACAGCACATCCATCCCTTCGGGCAGCGCATCCGGCTCCAACCCGCGCGGCCCCACGGGGATGCCGGTCACCTTGCAACGGGTCTGGTTCAGGATGTCGCGCAGGCCGGGATAGCCCGGCTCTTCGATCCCCGCGTTGCGGCGCTGGTTCAGCAGCAGCTGCGCGGTCAGCCACAGGGCATTCTGCGCGCCCAGCGTCACCAGGATCTCATCCCCGCGCGCCAGAATTCCGCGCCGGGGCAGGGTGTGGCGGGCGATGTATTCCAACAGGCCGGGGTCGTCCTGTTCGAACTGGTCATCGGTCATGCGGGCGAAATCGCGCTGACCCAGCGCCTGAATCATGCAGCCGCGCCAGTTGGCGTGATCGAACAGCTCAGGGTCGGCCTGCCCATAGACAAACGGATAGCGAAACTCGCGCCAGTTGCGGGGTTTGCCCATGTTCAGCTGCCCGCTGGCGGGCCGGTGCCCCAGTGCGCGCGCCCAGTCCACAACATCGGTGCCGCGCGCACCCGGCTGCGGGAAATCGCCGGGCTGCGGCGCGCTGTCGGACACGAAATACCCCGACCGGCCGCGCGCCCGCAGGTAGTCGTCGGCAACCAGATCCGCATAGGCCAGCGTCACGGTGATTCGGCTCACGCCCAGATGCTCGGCCAGTCGTCGGCTGGACGGCATCCGCTCGCCGGGGCGCAGACGGCCCGCCAGAATGCCCTCGGCCACCATCTGCCGGATGCGGCTTTGCAGGGTTCCGCTGTGCTGCGGATCGAGAAGAAAACACTCGACCGAAATGGTCATCAATCAGGTCCGATTTTTTGCTGAGTCTAGCGTTTTCTGGTGCTATGGATAGGGGGTCTCTGGCCCTATCCGCGACGGTGCATTACAGCCAGAGTGAATCTTTATGATCAAATCTCGCCAAGGAGTCGTCCCATGGACACCGCGACCTTCAACGATATCGGTGCCGTGGTCGAAGCCGACCGCGCGCATGTGTGGCATCACCTGACCCAGCACAAGGCGTTCGAGACCATCGATCCCCGCGTCGTGGTTGAAGGCAAGGGCCTGCGCGTCTGGGATGCGACCGGGCGCGAAACGCTGGATGCCGTGTCGGGCGGCGTGTGGACGGTCAACGTGGGCTATGGCCGCGAGAGCATCGCCAATGCGGTGCGCGATCAGCTGCTGAAGATGAACTATTTCGCCGGGGCGGCGGGCTCGGTTCCCGGTGCGATCTTTGCGCAGATGCTGACCGACAAGATGCCGGGGCTGACCCGCGTCTACTATTCCAACTCGGGGTCCGAGGCGAACGAGAAGGCCTACAAGATGGTCCGCCAGATCGCCCATGCCAAGCATGGCGGCAAGAAGTGGAAGATCCTGTACCGCGAGCGGGATTACCACGGCACCACCATCGCCGCGCTGGCCTCGGGCGGGCAGGAAGAGCGCAAGTCGATGTATGGCCCGTTCCCTGAAGGGTTCATCCCCGTGCCGCATTGCCTTGAGTACCGCAGTCAGTGGGGCGATGTGGCCGATTACGGCCTGCGCGCCGCGAATGCGATTGAAGAGGTGATCCTGCGCGAAGGTGCCGATACTGTCGGCGCGATCATCCTTGAGCCGGTGACGGCGGGTGGCGGCGTCATCACCCCGCCCGAGGGCTACTGGCCCCGCGTGCAGGAAATCTGCAAGCAATACGGGCTTTTGCTGATCATCGACGAGGTGGTCTGCGGTGTGGGTCGCACCGGCAAATGGTTCGGCTATCAGCAATACGACATCCAGCCCGATATCGTGACCATGGCCAAGGGGCTGGCCTCGGGCTATGCCGCGATCAGCTGCACGGTGACGACCGAAGCGGTGTTCGAGATGTTCAAGGATGCCGCCGATCCGATGGCGCATTTCCGCGATATCTCGACCTTCGGCGGCTGCACCGCTGGTCCGGCCGCAGCCATCGAGAACATGCGCATCATCGAGGAAGAAGACCTGCTGGGCAACACCACCGCCATGGGTGAGCGGCTGATGGGCAACCTGCACAAGCTGATGGAAAAGCACAGCGTCATCGGTGATGTGCGCGGCAAGGGCCTGTTCTGCGGGGCCGAGCTGGTCGCTGACCGCGCCACCAAGGAACCGATGGCCGAGAGCAAGGTGGCCGCCGTGGTCGCCGCGGTGATGAAACGCGGCGTGCAGATCGGCATGACCAACCGCTCGCTGCCCGGCTTCAACAACACGCTCTGCCTGTCGCCCGCGCTGATCGTCACGGCGGCGCAGATCGACCAGATCACCGACGCCATCGACGGGGCTTTGACCGAGGTTTGTGGCTAAGGAGGCCTTTACCTTGCGACATGGATGCGCAACCTTGCCCGGAAATTGACCGAGCAAGGGCGCAGACATGGACGACAAACCCGAAGGCGAGCTGACCCTGCAGACCGTCCCCTTTCCCGCGGATACCAACGGGGCGGGGGATATCTTTGGTGGGTGGGTGCTCAGCCAGATGGACATCGCTGCCGGAATGACCGCCGCGCGCCGTGCGCGCGGGCGCACCGCCACCGTCGCGATCAACGCCATGCGCTTTCATGCGCCGGTGATGGTGGGCGATCTGTTCACCGTCTACACGCGCATCGTCAGGGTCGGCACCACCTCGATCACCATCCACGTCGAGGCCTGGGTCGAGCGGCTTGAAACCGCGCAGCACCTGCGGGTGACCGAGGCTGATTTCACCTTTGTCGCGCTGCATTCCTCGGGTGTTAAGCGGCCGGTCCCACCGGAGTAACCCCGCCCGGGCGCCGGATTTTCTTGCGGCATCACCCGTCTGTTACATTCCTCGGCTACGCGCCGGGGGAACCCCTAACAGCCGGACCGCCCCATGCCCGATCTTCGCCTTTCCGCCTCGACCCTTGCCCTGATGACCGCGCTTGCGCTGCCCGGCATCGCAAACGCGCAAGACGCCTGCACCCCTGCTGCGCCCAATGATGGCGACGTGGTCACCTGCACGGGCATTGGCACCGGCATTCTGGACGACGGGCTGGACGACGCACAGATCACCGTTCTGGAAGGGGCCGAGATCACCGGCACCGATCAGGGGTTCGAGTTCGACGACGATGTGACCTTTATCAACCATGGCATGATCACCGGTCAGGGCGATCATGGTGTGCAGGGTGACAATGGCGTCAGCGTCACCAACTATGGCACCATCACCGGCGATGGCGACGGGGTGAACATCGACAACGATGGCCGGCTGGTCAACGCGGGCACGATCATCGGCGCTGATGACGGCGTGCAACTGGAAGATAACGCCTATGTCATGAACACCGAAACCGGGGTCATCCGCGCGGCGGATGAGGGTGTGAACATCAACACCGACGGTGCGCAGCTCTATAACTACGGGCTGATCGAGGCGGGCGGCGACGGGGTCAACGCGGCCACGGATGCGTATATCTACAACGCGGGCACCATCCGGTCGACCGGCGATCAGGACGGCGTCGATCTGGACAGCGGCACGGTGATCAATGACGGGCTGATCGTCAGCGACGGTGCCGAGGACGGCATCGACTTTGACCCCAGCACGCTGGACAGTCTGGTGCAGAACACCGGCACGATCGCGGGCAGCATCGGCATCAATACCGACGGTGCCGACACCGGCGCGCAACGCGTGGTGAACAGCGGGACGATCCGGGGCCGCAGCGGTGTGGCGCTAAACCTCGGCATGGGCGACGACACGCTGGAGGTGCTGCGCGGCTCGATCATCGACGGGCTGATCGAGATGGGCGACGGCACCGACACGGTGAGGGTGCACGGCGTTCAGGCCGGGATGCTGCGCTTTGGGTCGCTGCCTGAGGTGGTCAGTTTTGACGGCCCCGGTCTGCTGGTCGGAACCGCGCTGGCGCTGATCGACCCGATGCCGCTGGCGGCGGGTGATCGTCTGGCACGCAGCGCGGCCTTTGGGGTCGCGGGTGCGGTGCATGACCGTCAGGATCAGGGCGGCGCATGGCTGGGGGTGTTTGGCGGCGGCTCTGACATCGCGGCTACCGGCGGCTATCAGGGCCTGTCCGAGCGCAGCGGCGGTCTGGTTGCCGGGCAGAGCTTTGGCACCGTCTCGGGCTTTCTGGCCGTCACGCAGGGCCGCGCCACGCTGGACGACGGCGAGCACCGCCTGCGCCAGACGGCGCTGTTCATCGGCCTGTCGCATCGCAGCGACTTCGGCGATGCAGGCACGCTGTCGTCACTGGGCTATCTGGGCAGGACCGATACCGACCTGACCAGCCCCGCCTATCGCTCGGGCGATGCGCAGATGGACGGCACGGTGATCGGCGCCAGCCTGCGCTTTGCGCGCGGCTTTGGCGGCCAGCCCGACGCGCCCTTCGCCGATTTGGCGTTGCAGGCGGATGTCGTGCACCATCGCACCGGGGGCTATACGCTCTCGGGTCTGGGCGGCGGGGCCATCGCCGCGCATGACGCCACGGCCTATGGGCTGCGCGCCGATCTGGGCATGCCGGTTGCCTTCGGCGGCGGGGTACTGCGCCCCTATGTCTTTGCCGCGCTGCGCGAGGGCGATCAGGGGGTGATGCAGTTCGGGCTGAGCGGTGGCAGCACCAGTTTCGCCGCGCCGGATCTGTTCGACGACAGCCACGCAGGCATCGGCCTGTCCTATGTCGCGCAGAGCGGGCCGGGCGCGTTGCGCGCCGGGATCGAATACGCGGGCAGCTCGGATGACCGGCAGATGGCACTGCGGGTCTCGTTCAATCTGGCCCTGTAAGCGGGTATCAGCGCAAGGGGCGGCGGAAGCTCACGCAGGGCCGCCCCTCGTGCAAATGTTCTTTTGACGCCTTAATTTTCAGGTGTATCGTTGATCTCGAAGAGCCGCGGCGGTTCTTTTGCGACTCGTCCCTGCGCGGGATTTCCCCGGCAGGATTCGGGCCTCGCGATCAGGAGGAGGGAACATGGCTGACACTTCCAAAGGCGGCGCTGGCAAGGGTGCCGCGCCGGGCAAAGGCAGCGGTCCGGCACCGTCGTCGTCCAAGGGCACCACAGCCAAGGGCGGCGCTGCTGGCAAGGGCAGCGGTCCCGCGCCGTCATCGGGCAAAGGCGGCAGCAAGTAACCGCGCAGATCAACGCACCGACCACCTGCGCCCGGCACCCAGTGCCGGGCGTTTTCAGTCCAGCGGGAAGTGGCAGGCGACGCGGCTGTCGCCCACGTCGCGCAGGATGGGCGCCTCGGCCCGGCAACGCTCCTGCGCCTTGGGACAGCGCGAGGCAAAGGCGCAGCCCGTGGGCAAGTTCATCGGCGACGGCAGGTCGCCCTTGACCATGCCCGCCCGCCTGTAGCCCGCCGATTTGCGCCGCAGAAGTGACGGCGCGGCTTCCAGCAGCACCGCCGTATACGGGTGGCGCGGTTTGGAGAACAGCGTCGGGCGGTCGGCGTATTCGACGATCTCGCCCAGATACATCACCGCGATGTCGTCGCAGATGAACTGCACCACGCCCAGATCGTGGCTGATGAACAGATAGCTGAGGCCAAATTCATCCTGCAACCGGCGGAGCAGGTTCAGGATCTGCGCCTGAATCGCCACATCCAGCGCGCTGACCGGCTCATCGCAGACGATCAACCTTGGGTTCGTCGCCAGCGCCCGCGCGATCGAAATCCGCTGCCGTTGCCCGCCCGAGAACTGGTGCGGAAACAGCGACATCTGGTCCGGGCGCAGGCCGACCAGCCCGAACAACTCGCGCACCCGTGCGTCACGGCCCGCCGGGTCGCCGACATTCATCAGGTCCAGCGGCTCGCGCACGATGGCGCCGACACGCTCGCGCGGGTTCAGGCTGGAATAGGGGTCTTGAAAGATCACCTGCAGATGCTTGCGCTGGGCGCGCATCGCTTCGGCAGGCAGGGTCATCAGATCGGTGCCCTCAAAACTGACCGAGCCGCCGGTCGAAGGCGCCAGCCGGATCGCCGCCATCGCGGTGGTGGTCTTGCCCGAGCCGGACTCGCCGACCAGCCCCAGCGTGCGCCCCGGCATCAGGTCGAAATCGACGCCTCGCACGGCGCGCAGCAGGCGCGGTTTGCCGAAAATACCCTTGCGGCCAATCTCGAAACTGACTTCCAGCTTGCGGGCAGAGAGCAGCGGCGTGGTCATGCGATTTCCCCGGCGTGGTGGCAGGCGACGGGGTGGCCCTTATCGTCCAGTGGCGGACGCACGCTGCGGCAATGATCATCCGCCAGCGCGCAGCGCTCGGCAAAGGCGCAGCCGTCGCCCAGCAGGTGCAGCGGCGGCACCACGCCGGGGATTTCGGCCAGCGGCGGCAGCCGGTCGGTGCTGGCAGCGGCACGGCCCAGCACCGGGATGCAGCCGATCAGACCGCGCGTGTAGGGGTGCAAGGGATTGTCGAGGATCTGGTCCGAGGTGCCCTGCTCGATCACCCGTCCCGCGTACATCACGGCAACGCGGTCGGTCATCTCGGCGATTGCGCCCATGTCATGGGTGATCAGCACAATCGCCACGCCGAACTTGGCCTGAATGTCGCGCATCAGATCGAAGATCTGCGCCTGCACGGTCACGTCCAGCGCTGTCGTCGGCTCATCGGCGATCAACAGCTTGGGACGGCAACTGATCGCCATGGCGATCATCACCCGCTGACGCATCCCGCCCGACAACTGGTGCGGATAGCTTTTCGCCCGCGCCTCGGGCTCGGGGATACCCACGGTTTCCAGCAGCTCGACCACCTGACGGTCGGCCTCGGCCCGGCTCATGTCCTGATGCAGCAGGATCGCCTCGGCGATCTGGTCGCCAACGGTGAACACCGGATTGAGCGAGGTCATCGGTTCCTGAAAGATCATCGCGATGTCGCGACCGCGCAGCTGCCGCAGGCGGCGGTTGCTGGCGTGCGTGATGTCCTCGCCGTCGAACTCGATCACGCCGCCGGTCACATGGCCGGGCGGGTTGGGGATCAGCCCCATCATCGCCAGCGCGGTGATCGACTTGCCGCAACCGGACTCGCCGACGATGCCAAGCGTCTCTCCTGGCAGCACGTCCAGACTGATCCCCGACAACGCAGTGACGCGGCCGTGGCGGGTGTCGAACTCGACCCGCAGGTCGGACAGGCTCATCAACGGGCTCATCGCGACCTCAGTTTCGGGTTGAAGGCATCGTTCAGCCCGTCGCCAACCAGCGACACGGCAAAGACAGTCAGAAAGATCGCCACGCCAGGGATCGCCACGGGCCACCAGGCTTCGAGCAGAAAGTTGCGGTTCTGGCCAATCATCAGGCCCCAGCTGATCGTGTTGGGATCGCCAAGGCCCAGAAAGGACAGCCCGGCCTCGAACAGGATCGCCACACCCACGGTCAGCGCGGCGGACACGATCAGCGGCGGCAGGGCGTTGGGCAGGATCACTTTCCAGATGATACGGCTGTTCCCCGCCCCGATCGAGCGCGCGGCGGTGACGTATTCCAGCTCGCGGATGCGCAGGAATTCGGCGCGGGTCAGGCGGGCGGTGCCGGGCCAGCTGACGATACCGATGGCGAAAGAGATCGTCACCAGGGAGGGCGCGAACAGCGTCACCAGCACCATGGCGAACAAAAGGGCGGGCAGCACCTGAAAGAACTCGGTCACGCGCATCAGCAGGTCATCGACCCAGCCGCCGAAATACCCGGCCAGCGCACCCATGGCGATGCCGATCACCACGGTCAGCAGCGCAGCGGCCAGCCCGACCGCCATGGTCGGTCCGCCCCCCTTGAGCAACAGCACGAAGATGTCGCGGCCCAGAAAATCGGTGCCCAGCGGTATGCCTTCCTGGTCGCCGGGGGCGGCCAGCGGACCCCAGACGATGCGGTAGGGATCGGCGTCAAACAGGAAATAGCCATAGAGCACGAAGCCCACGATGGCGATCAGCAGCACCAGACCGCCGACGGCAGGTTTGTTGCGCAGGAACTGGCCCCAGGCTTCGCCCAAGGGGCTGACGGCTTTGGTCATCTTAGCGCCCTCCGGTCCGAATGCGGGGATCGGCAAAGCGATAGCTCAGATCGGTGAGCAGGTTTGCCAGCACAACAACCGCCGAGGCAAAGAACAGCACGCCCAGCAGCGTCGGATAATCGCGCCTGAGTACGGAATCGAAGGCCAGCCGCCCCATGCCGGGCCAGTTGAACACCGTTTCCACCAGCAGCGCGCCCGAGATCAGGTTGCCAAACTGCAGCCCGGCGATGGTCAGGATCGGCAGGACGGCGTTGCGCAGCGCGTGGTTGAAGGTGACCTTGCCCTCGCCCAGCCCCTTGGCACGGGCAGTGCGGATATAGTCGGCGCCCAGCACCTCGATCATCGCGGTACGCGACAGGCGGGCGTATTGCGCCAGAAACAGAATGCCCAGCGTGGTGGCAGGCAGCACCAGATGCCACGCGACGTTGAGCGCATAGGCCAGCCCCGTGCCGCGGAACCGCGCGCTGACATAGCCTTCGACGGGGAACAGCGGGATCCAGACGGCGAACAGGATGACCAGCATCAACCCGGTCCAGAACACCGGCGCGGCATAGCCCACGGTCGAGAACACCGACACAAAGCCCGACAGGAACCCCTGCGGCTTGCGCGACGACAGCACCCCCAGCACCACGCCCAGCAGCATCGCGATCAGCTGCGCGCTGAGCGCCAGCATGATGGTGGGGCCAAGGCGCTGCAGGATCAGCTCGGTCACCGGGCGGTTGAAGTGGTACGAGGTGCCCAGATCGCCCATGGCGATCTGCTTGAGGTAGATCCACAGCTGTATCAGGATCGGTTGATCCAGCCCGTAATGCGCCCGGATCTGGGCCATCATCTCTTCGGTGGTGCCGCCCATTTCACCGGCGATCACTTCGGCAGCGTCGCCGGGGGCGGCGTGGATCAGAAAGAAGTTCAGGACGACCACCCCAAGCATCAGGATCAGCCCGTAGAGCAGCCGCTGAAGAATATAGCGCATCATTGCCATGGGTTGGTTTTCGATCCTTGGAAAGGGGCATCAGAACAAAGCGCGGCCCGCGCGGGGCGGGCCGCGAAAACTGTCTCAGATCAACGGTCTTCGGTCCAGTAGACCTCGTCCATGGCCTGCATCATGCCCCAGATGGACAGCGGCGGGTTGCCGATGCGGTCGTCGAACACGTTGTGATAGGGCAGCGCGTTGATCCAGTAGACCGGCAGCTCTTCGCCGACGATATCCTGAAACTGACCGTAAAGGGCTTTGCGCGCCTCAAGGTTGGTCTCGCGGCCGGCTTGTTCCAGCAGCGAGTCGACCTCGGGGTTGGCATAGCCTTGGGTGTTGGACCAGATCACCGGGCGGATGTTGGTGCTCAGATAGGTGCGGTGCACCCCGATCACCGGATCGCCCCAGTTGAACACGATATCCATCGACATCATGAACTCGCCCGAGGCCAGTCGACCCGCCCATGTCGGGAAGTCAGGCGAGGCGCGCAGTTCGACGTTGATCCCCACTTCGCGCAGCTGCGAGCGCAGATATTCGGGGATGTTGCCGGTGGCGGCGTCGCGGCCCGGGATGGTCTCCATCGTCAGGGTAAAGCGCGTGCCATCGGCACCGCGCGGGTGCCCGGCCTCGTCCAGCAGCGCGTTGGCGCGATCCAGATCAAGAGTGTAGCCGGGCATGTCAGGGTTGAAGAACGGGCTCGATTCGATGATCGGCCCCTTCTGGCTGGCGGCCACGCCGCGCATCAGCGCGTTCAGGATAAAGTCGCGGTCCATCGCATAGGCAATCGCCTGACGCACGCGCATGTCGTCCAGCGGCGCGACGCGGGTGTTGAAGGCCAGCCACTGGATCGGGCCGATCCCCTCGAACCCGCGCGGGGTGACCATCAGACCATCGGTCGCCGACAAGCGCGAGATCGCGGTCGAGTCGGTGATCATCCCGGCGTCAGCCTCACCGGATTCCAGCGACAGCGTGACCGACGAGGCGTCGCGCACGATGCGGATGACGATCTCGTCCAGATAGGGGCGACCTTCGATGAAGAAATCGTCAAAGCGTTGCAGGGTGATCTGCTCGCCCGGGCGATACTCGGCCAGCTTGAACGGGCCCGAGCCGATGGGCGCGTTGTTCGCCGGGTGCGTCGGCATCTCTTGGCCGTCATCATAAACGTGCTTGGGCAGGATCGGGCACAGCGCCCCGGTCAGCGCCAGCAGCAGGGCCGGGTGGGTTTGCGACAGGCGGATGATCGCGGTTGTGGCGTCTGGGGTCTCGACGGCCTCGACCGGGCCGAACATGGTCTGGAACGGGTGGTTCGCCTTGATCGTCATGATCGAAAAGGCGACGTCCTCGGACGTGACGGGCATGCCGTCGTGGAACGTGGCGTTGGGCACAAGGTTCAGCGTCAGGCTCAGCCCATCCTCGGCCAGTTCCCAGCTTTCGGCCAGATAGGGGTGCAGATCCCAGTTCTCATCGACCCGCAGAGGCGAGGCGAAAATCTGTGTACCGGGAATGGCCGTTGCCAGACCCGATTGCACGGCAGGGTTCAGGTGGCGCGGGTTTTCGCCGCTGACGATCACCAATTGACCGCCCCGCCGCTCTTGGGCCGAGACCGGCCCAAGGCCGAGCGCCATCAGCGAGGCGCTGGTGCCGACGAAGGTTCTCCGAGTCAGACGCATGTCATGTCTCCCAGTTGAAAGAGGTGTATCTTTTCGACCTGCCGGTTTTCCGGTCGTTGTGCCGCGAGTATGAAAGCGCGCTCAAACCGATCAAGACTAAAGTCCCTCTGGATCTATGCTTTCCGAAATCTGGCGCTAGGGTGGCTGCCATGCTGCGGCATTCTGGGCGCAGGGTGTCAGCAGTAACGGCAACCCGCTTGCTGCGCTGCTCAAAAACACCGCATCGTCAAAAAAGCCCGGCCTGATCCGGGCGCAGAACCGGGAACATCATGGCCGAAACCGTCCTCTACGCCGCCCGCCGCATCATCACCATGGAGCCGACGCAGCCCTATGCGACCCATGTCGCCGTGCGCGACGGGCGCATTCTGGCCGTCGGCGGCCCTGAGATTGCCGATGTCTGGGGCGGTGCGCGGCTGGATGAGCGGTTCCGCGATCAGGTCCTGCTGCCCGGTTTCGTCGAGGCGCACAGCCACATGATGACCGGTGCGCTGTGGACCTATCTCTATTGCGGCAACGTGGATCGCACCGATCCTGACGGCAATCTGTGGCCCGGCGTCCATACCGTCGACGACATGATCGACCGGATGAAGGACGCCATCGCCAAGCTGCCCGCCGGTCAGCCGCTGGTCTGCTGGGGCTTTGATCCGCTGTTCTTTGCTGGCGACCGCCTGAACCGACATCATCTGGACCAAGCCTCGGCCGAGGTGCCGATTGCGGTGATGCACCAGAGCTTCCACCTGATGACCGTCAACTCCAGGGCGCTTGAGGTCGCGGGCTATGGCCCTGACACCAACGCCGAGGGCGTGGTGCGCCTGCCTGATGGCTCGCTGATGGGCGAGTTGCAGGAAATGGGCGCGATGTTCCCGGTGATGCGCCGCCTGAACATGGCGATCCGCGATATTTCCAAGGGCGAGCATGCCATCGTGCAATACGGCAAGGCCGCCGTGCAGACCGGCGTGACCACCGCGACCGACCTGATGGCGGATCTGGCCGATGACGACGTGGCCACCCTGCTCGATGTGACCGGGCGCAAGGAGTACCCGCTGCGGCTGGTCCCGGCGCTGGGCGTGATCGGGCTGGAGCCGAAATCCGCCGCCGCCCGCGCGCTGGAGCTGCGCGCGAAATCGACCGACATGCTGCGCATGGGCATTTGCAAGGTGATGACCGATGGCTCGATTCAGGGCTTCACCGCGCGGGTGAAATGGCCGGGCTATATCGGCGGGCAGCCGAACGGGCTGTGGAACCTTGAACCGGCGCGGCTGAAAGAGCTGGTGAAAACGCTGCATGCCGCGGGCCTGAACATGCAGGTTCATACCAATGGTGACGAGGCCAGCGACTTCATCCTCGATTGCTTTGAAGAAGCGATGGGACAGCACCCCACCGGTGACAGCCGCCACACGTTACAGCACTGTCAGATGGCCGGTGAGGACCAGTTCTACCGCGCCGCGCGGCTGGGTGTCTGCGTCAACCTGTTCGCCAATCACCTGTGGTATTACGGCGATGCGCATGCCGAATTCACCGTCGGCCCCGACCGCGCCGCCCGGATGAACGCCTGCCGCTCGGCGCTGGACAATGGCGTGACGCTGGCGATCCATTCGGACAGTCCGGTGACACCGCTGGGCCCGCTGCATGTCGCATGGTGCGCGGTGAACCGCATCACGCCCAAGGGCCGGGTGCTGGGGGCCAATCAGCGCCTTTCGGTGATGGAGGCGCTGCATGCCATCACGCTGGGTGCCGCGCGCACGCTGAAACTGGACCGCGAGGTCGGCTCGATCACCCCCGGCAAAGCCGCCGATTTCGCCGTGCTGGGCGATGACCCGCTGTCGCTGGCCCCTGAGGCGCTGCGCGACATTCCGGTGCTGGGGACCGTGCAGGGCGGGCGCGTGTTCGTGAAATGAGCCCGATCCCCGTCACGCTGATCGCGGGCTATCTGGGCGCGGGCAAGACCACCGTGGTCAACCACCTTTTGTCCGATACCCACGGCATGCGGATCTGTGTTCTGGTCAATGACTTCGGTGAGATCGCACTGGATGCCGATCTCATCGAGAACCGCTCGGGCGATACGCTGGCGCTGTCGAATGGCTGCATGTGCTGCACCATCGGCGATGACTTCTACGACGCGATCGACCGCATCCTGCGGCTGGACCCGCGGCCCGAGCATCTGGTGATCGAAACCTCGGGCGTGGCCGATCCGTTCAAGGTCGGCCAGATCGCCTTGGCCGAGCCGGACCTGACGTTGCAGGGCGTCGTCGTCGTGGTCGATGCGGTGAATTTCGGCGCGTCGCTGGCCGATGCGTTTCTGGGTGAAACGCTGCGCAACCAGATCGCCACGGCGGGGCTGGTGCTGGTAACCAAATCCGACATCGCGCCGCAAGGTGCGTTGAAACAGCTGCGCGCCACGCTCGCTGAACTGGCGCCCGAAGCCCTGCGGCTGGTCGCGGATTATGGCCGCGTGCCGGCCGAAATGCTGCTCGAACCGCTGGCGCTGCGCCTGCGGCGGGACGCGCCGCACGCCGGGCACGGGGGGCATCACCACGACCACGGGGCCGAATATCGCGGCTGGGTGTATCGCGGGGACGGCGTGGCCGACCCGGCGGCGTTGGACGCGCTGCTCAAAGCAGCCATCCCCGGTCTCTATCGTCTCAAGGGTCTGATGCCGCTCTCCGATGGCGGTTGGTGCAGCTTTCACCGCGCAGGGGCGCAGTCCGACCGTCGCCCGGCCACGCCGCCGAAAGGGCAGGGGCGGGCGGTGGCGGTCGGTCTGGCGGATCGTTTTGACCCCGCCCAGCTTCAGTCCGCCTGGGACGCGATCCTGCGCAACGCTTAGGTTTTGACGAAAACGCCGGTTGCGGTATCGTGTCTGAACCCGCGCCCGCGCGGGGTTCAGCCAGAGCCATTCAGGAGAGACATTAATGACCAAAGGTGTACCAAGCAGCGGCAAGGGATCGGCCAGCGGCGTGCTGCCGGGCGGCGCGAAAAAGCCCGCAGGCAGCGGCGGCAACAGCGAAGAAAGCCGGGTGACCTCGGGCCTGCCGACGGGCGGCAGCAAGGGCGGCTCGAAATAACCGCGTGCATAAGAAAAATGGCCGGCCACCAAGGGCCGGCCAGTCTAAGGATCTGACCGGAGGGAACGGTCAGAGCAGGGAAATCACCAGATTTCAGGGCCTTTTTCAGCGAATTGCTCGACCAGAAAGTCGATGAATGCGCGGACTTTGGGCTGCGTGAAGCGCCCCGGCGGGTAGACCGCGTAGATGCCCAGCGTGGTTTGCGGCAGCTCGGGGATCACGTCCTCGACCAGTCCTTGCGCCATCGCGTCGTGGTACAGAAAGCTCGGCAGATAGGCGATGCCCAGCCCCTTGACCGCTGCGTTGAGCAGCGAGTGGCCGTCATTGACCGTCAGCCAGCCATTGCCGCGCACCTGCCGCACCTCACCCGAGGCGGCGGTGATGCGCCAGACATTGGCGCTGGATTGATTCGAATAATGCAGCAGGCGATGCTCGTTCAGATCGTCGATCTTGGCCGGGCGGCCATGCTCTTGAATATAGCGCGGCGAGGCGATCAGGCGCTGCGCCGTCTCGGTGATCTTGCGGGCGCGCAGCGAGCTGTCTTCCATCTCGCCGACGCGAATGGACATGTCGAACCCTTCCGAGATCAGCTCGACATAGCGGTTCTTGAGCACCATGTTGACGCTGATTTCAGGATATTCCGACAGAAATTCATCCAGGATCGGCGACAGCAAACCCACGCCGAAATCGGTGGCAACCGACATCCGCAGCACGCCTGAGGGGGCCGATTGCATGGCGGTGACAATGCTGTCCGCTTCGCCTGCGTCATTCAGCACGCGGCGGGCGCGATCATAGTAAACAAGGCCAATCTCGGTGGGGCTGACCCGGCGCGTCGTGCGGTTCAGCAGGCGCGCGCCCAGCCGGGCTTCCAGCGATGAGACGTGCTTTGAGACGGCGGATTTGGAAATCCCCATCTTGCGTGCCGCGTCGGTAAACCCGCCTTGGTCGACCACCGTAGCAAAAGCTTCCATTTCGGTCAGACGGTCCATGCTACACCTGTGCCCACTGTTTCGATGTTTCCGTTACACCTCCCAATTGCGGCGCCAAATGGGCGCACCTTGGGTTTTCATGGGACAGTTGTTCCATTTCTCGAGTCAATCGAGGCTAAATGCCTGGATCGTTTCGATTTATTGGCATTAATGCGGCGCTCAGAGGGCGGATTGGACAGCGGTGATCCACAATGGCAGGCTTATCGCCGCCAGTAATGTCGACTGTGCGACGACAGTCGCGGTCAGCATCCGGTCCGCGCCGAATCCCGCCGCCAGCACATGCGCGGCCGATGCGGTGGGCAGGGCGGCGAACATTGTCAGGATTTGCGTCAGCGCAGGGTCGGCCCCGACTGCGCGGCAAATGGCAAAGGTGACGGCGGGCAGCAACACCAGCTTGACCCCCACCAGCACGCCGCTGAACGCATCCATCCGCGCCAGCGCCCGCCAGTCCATCGTCGCGCCAATCGACAGCAGCGCCACCGGGATCGCCGCTTGTGCCAGCAGCACCAGCGGGGCCATCAGCAGGGCGGGCGGTATCCAGCCGCTGATCCCCACCATCACCCCGGCGACCGAGGCAAGCAGGAACGGGTTCAGCACCACCCGCGTCACCGTCGCCCAAAGCCCCAGATTGCCGCCCCGCGACAGTGCCGAGACCGCGAAGATATTCGCCAGCGGCACGGCCATGCCCGCCACGACGGCCATCATCGCGGTGTCGGCATGGCTGAGCGTCGCAACCGCGACAAACCCCATCGCGGTGTTGAAGCGCCACGCCGTCTGCCAGGCACCGGCGAAGTCCAGAAAGCTCTCAGGTCCGAACCGCCGCGCGGCATAACCCGCGATCAGCCCCAGCGTCAGGATCGCCCAGACCGCCGGACCAATAACCGCCACCCGCGTCAGATCCATCGGGCGGGCGGCGGCGGCGGTGAACAGCAGGGCGGGAAACAGCAGTTCGAAATTCAGCCGGTCCAGGCCGGTCCAGGCATTTTCCGACAGCCGCCGCCGCACCAGCCCGCCCAGCCCCACCAACAGGAAGCTGGGCACCAGACCGGCAAGGACGGCGGCGAAGATCACTTACAGCGCAGCAGCCAGCCGCGCGCCCTGATCAATCGCGCGCTTGGCGTCGAGTTCCGCCGCGACATCGGCACCGCCGATGACATGCACCGTGGTGCCCGCCGCGATCAGCGCATCAGCCAGCGCGCGGTTGGGCACCTGACCCGCGCACATCACCACCGTGTCCACCTCCAGCAGCTGCGGACCCTTGTCGCCGCCCAGCACGATGCCCTCAGGCGTGATCGCCTCATAGCTCACGCCGCCAACCATCTTGACGTCGCGCGCCGCCAGACTGGCACGGTGGATCCAGCCGGTTGTCTTGCCCAGCCGCTTGCCCGGCTTCTCGGCTTTGCGCTGCAGCAGCGTCACGGCGCGGGCCGGGGCGGGGGCGTCGGGTTCCAGCAGCCCGCCCGGAACCTCGGACGGATCGCCCACGCCCCATTCCTTGCGCCATTCTGCCGCGTCCAGCGTCGGCGAGACGCCCTGATGGGTGACGTATTCGGCAACGTCAAAGCCGATACCGCCCGCGCCGACAATCGCCACGCGGTCGCCGACCTCGGCCTTGCCGCGCAGCACGTCGATGTAGCTGAGCACATTGGCGCCGTCCTCGCCCGGAATGCCCGCATCGCGGGGCGACACACCGGTGGCGATGATCACCTCATCAAACCCGGCCAATGCCTCGACCGAGGCCTCAACCCCCAGCTTCAGATCAATCCCCGAGGCCGCCACCATCGTTTCAAACCAGCCGACCAGCCCGTGAAATTCCTCTTTCCCCGGAATCACCCGCGCCATGTTCAACTGCCCACCCAGCTGCGCGTCCTTCTCGAACAGCGTCACCTTGTGCCCGCGCTGATCCGCCACCAGCGCCGCCATCAGCCCGGCGGGGCCTGCGCCGATCACCGCAACCGTTTTCGCCGCCGCCGTCGGCTCGTAATTCAGCTCGGTCTCATGACAGGCGCGCGGGTTGACCAGACAGGTTGAGATCTTGCCGCTGAACGTATGGTCCAGACAGGCCTGATTGCAGCCGATACAAGGCGCGATGGTGTCGGCCTTGCCTGCCGCCGCCTTGGCGACGAAATCGGCATCGGCCAGAAACGGCCGCGCCATCGAAACCATATCGGCGCTGCCACCCGCTAGAACTTCCTCGGCGGTCTCAGGGTTGTTGATCCGGTTCGAGGTGATGATCGGGATGCCGACATGCCCCATCAGCTTTTTCGTCACCCAGGCGAAGCCCGCGCGCGGGACCGAGGTGGCGATGGTCGGCACGCGGGCTTCGTGCCAGCCGATGCCGGTGTTCAGGATCGTTGCGCCCGCCGCCTCGATCGCCTTGGCCAGCTGGATGATCTGATCAAAGGTCTGGCCGTTGGGCACCAGATCCAGCAACGAGATGCGGTAGATGATGATGAAATCCGGCCCGACCGCCTCGCGCACCCGCTTGACCACCTCGACGGGCAGACGCATGCGGTTCTCATAGCTGCCGCCCCAGCGGTCGGTGCGTTGGTTGACGTGCAGGCACAGGAACTGGTTGAGGAAATAGCCCTCGGAGCCCATCACCTCGACGCCGTCATACCCCGCCTCGCGCGCCCGCACCGCTGCCGTGGCGAAATCGGCGATCTGCTTCTCGATGCCCTCTTCGTCCAGCTCTTTGGGCGGGAAGGGGCTGATCGGGGACTTGATCGGCGAGGAGCTGACGCATTCCGGCCCGTAGGCATAACGCCCGGCATGCAGGATCTGCATCGCGATCTTGCCGCCTTCGGCGTGAACGGCATCCGTCACCACCTTGTGGTTGGCGATGTCCTGCGGTGTGTAAAGGCCCGCCGCGCCCGGAAATACGCCGCCCTCAGGGTTCGGCGCCATGCCGCCGGTCACGATCAGGCTGACCCCGCCGCGCGCGCGTTCGGCGTAATAGGTCGCCACCCGCTGCCAGTCGCCGCGTTCCTCAAGGCCTGAATGCATGGACCCCATCAACACCCGGTTCTTGAGCGTGGTGAAGCCCAGATCAAGCGGGGCAAGCATGTGGGGATAGGGGCTGGACATCGGCACTCCTGCGGTCTGGCGATTTGGCGCTACCGTATCGGGGTGAGGCAGATTGTCATCCGAAACCTTGCGTCAGGCCGCCGCCCTGCCAAAGACGTCAGGCCAAAAACCTGCCGCAATTACCCTGCACGACAGGGCGTCGCTTGTGTTGAGGGTTTCATGTCCGTTACCGTGTTTTACGCCATCGCGCTCTATTTGGTCGCGATCAACCTTCTCACCTTTGCGATGTTTCGCATCGACAAGCAGCGCGCCATCGGCGACGGCTGGCGCATCCCTGAGGCCAATCTGCTGACGGCCGCGTTCTTCGGCGGCTCGGTGGGCGCGCGCGCCGGGCAGGTGTTGTTGCGCCACAAGTCCCGCAAAGAGCCGTTCCGCAGTCAGCTCAAAGGCATCATGATCCTGCAGGTCGCCGTCGTGATGATCGCAACGGCAGCGTTCTTCATGCCGTCTCAGCGCGGTCGTGTCCTCTCGATGCTGCAAGCCACGCTGACCGCACAGAGCGCGCCTGCCGAGTCTTTCAGCAGACCGGCCCAAGTGATCATCCACCGCGGCGTGAACTGAGCGGGGACACGCCCCGAACGGATCGGCGCGGGTATCGGACAGGGGCCGGGGGTGGTAGGGCTGGTGGTGTAGCGCACACGCAAGGAACCCGGATCGTGGCACACCTGACCCAAGAAGGCCGCTCACTGGTGGCGTCGATTGCCGCGCGGCACGGGCTGAGCGAGGCTGCGGTCGAGCATATGCTCTATGCCGTCGCTGCTGGTCACGGCACGCAGGCGCAGTTCAACTGCCCCGAGCTGGGCGGCATGGGGCAATGGTCGCTGGGCGGCATGACCATGGTCGGCGACATGTTCAACAACGGGCTGAAGGCGCGGGTTGACGCGCTGTGTTCCGAGCTGTCGGGGATCGTGCGCGATCATGCGATCTTTGGCGCGCCAACCTCGTCGCAGACGCAGTCGCAGGGCGGGAACTCTGGCACGCCGGGCGTCAGCCTGTATGTGCAGCCTGCCGGGAACGGCTGGCCATCCGAGCTGGGCCAGCCCGCGTCGGTCGGCACACAAAACGACATGCGTTATGCGTGGTTCCCGCAGGCGCGGCGGCTGGCGATTGATGTCGCAGGCACGATGACCGTCTACGATACCGGCGATCACCAGATCAGCGGTTTCGGTCAGGCGCAGAGCGGCGGGCAGAGCCTGTCGTTCAACAGCCAGTACGGCCTGATCGACGTGTCGCAACTGCGCGTAGTCGAGGGTGCGGCGCTCCCTGTTGCTGACCCCGTTGCCGAGCCTCCGCAACAACGCTGGGAGCCGACACCCGCCCCCGCGCAAAACCCCGCGCCGTCGGCGCCGCCCGCTGCTGAACCCATGAGCGACGACCAGATCTTCAGCCGGATCGAGCGTCTGGCGGGCCTGTTCGAAAAGGGCATCCTCACCCAGACCGAATACGAGACGAAAAAGGCCGAACTGCTCGCCCGTCTCTGACCGCGCGGCCTTGCGCTCGGCCCTGCCCGGCGCGACACAGGCACGATGGAAGCCTGGGTTCTCATCACCATCGTCGCCGCCGGGGTGCAGACCCTGCGCTTCATGCTGCAAAAACGTCTCAAGGGGCTGGGCCTGTCGACGGGCGGCGCGACGTTTTCGCGCTTTCTCTTCGCCGGCCCCCTCGCGGTTACGGGCCTGATCGCCCTGATGCTCTGGCACCAAACCGCGCTGCCGCCCCTGTCGGCGCGCTTCTGGGCCTTCGCGGTACTGGGGGGCATGGGGCAGATCATCGCCACCTTCTGCACCGTCTCGCTGTTTTCCGAGCGCAGCTTCGCCGTCGGCATCGCCTTTACCAAGACCGAGACAATCCAGCTGGCCGCGTTTTCCGCGCTGGTGCTGGGCGAAGGTGTCTCGGCCATCGGGTTTGCCGCGATCATCATCGGCACCGCTGGCGTCGTGCTGATCTCGCGCCCGCCACAGGGCTGGCGCAGCGGCAAGGTGCTGAACCGCGCCACGGTTCTGGGTATCGCGGCGGGGGCGCTGTTTGGCCTGTCTGCGCTGGGCTATCGCGGGGCGACGCTGGAAATCGCCAACCCTGACGCGCTGTTCCGCGCCACCGCCGCGCTGGCCATGGTCACCACGTTTCAGGTCGTCGCGATGGGGCTCTGGCTGCGCTGGCGCGAACCGGGCGAAATGGGGCGCGTGCTGGCCACCTGGCGTTCGACCCTGCCGGTCGGTGTGACCGGCGTGCTGGGCAGCCTGGGTTGGTTCACCGCCTTCGCGCTGCAAAACGCCGCCTATGTGCGCAGCGTCGGACAGGTCGAGCTGCTGTTCTCCATCGCCATTTCGGCGCTGGTGTTCCGCGAGCGGCCCAAGGCGGTGGAGCTGGCGGGGATCGCGCTGTTGTCGCTGTCGATCGTGGCGATTGTGCTGCTGGCCTGAAGCTTATTGCGCAGCGTTCTGGGTCCGCATCCGCATGACAAAGTTGCGCAGAATGGCCAGCCCGCTGTCGCGCTCGAACGGGTGATCGGCGGCGGCCAGCACGGACAGCGTGATGATCCGTCCCGCGACCGGCAGGATCGCGCGCCAGTAGGTCTCGTCAAAGGCGCTGGGGTTGCCATTGTCATGGATCAGCAGCCAGATCACGCCATCGGCGAAGTTTGCGGCTTCGACCGTGACGTCCGACGGATCGCCCGAGCGGCTGAGCTGCGCGCGGCCGGGCATGGATTGCAGAAAGGTGGTCAGGCGGCGCAGGCTGTCGGGGTTGCCGTCCGATTCAAGCCCGGTGATCGTGGCACTCAGCACCGGCGAGGCCCGCAGCGTGCTGCGGCAGCGCACCAGCAGCACGAAGGCTTCGATATCGCTCTCGCTGGTCGCCTCGACGTCCACACAGTACCCCGCCGGACCCGTCACCGTCACCGCGTCGCGCAAGACCTGAACGGAACTGGGCCCTGTGGCGGGCAGCAACCCTCGGGTGGCGGCTTGCGTCAGGGGTTCCGTCTCGAAACAGGCGGCCAGCGGCAGCATCAAGGCAATAAGCCCAAGGTGCAGCCACCTGATCATGCCTGAGCCAACCCTCGGACAGAGGTGGTCAGGGGCACGGCAGTGAGAGGGGGGCACTGGGGCATCGGGTCGTCCGGTAAGGAAACATCAGGGATAGTGAATGCTTTGATCTTGGGCAAGTGCGCTGAAAGCCTGAGCGCGGAACGAACACGCATTCTGCCCCGGCTGACCGATGGGGGCACGGCGGCATGTCGCCGCGCCTTATGACGACTCGACACAGCGCCCGTGGCGCGCTATCAGCGTGCCATGATCACATGCTTCGCCTCTGCTGCTCTGCGACGCCGACGCTTTAGCGTCTGATCACCCGTGTCTGCGTGGCCGCTGGCTGCCGGACATGCCCACCCCCGCCTGAACCTGCATTGACTTGGCCCGTTGCCTTCGGCACGAATGGGCCTTCGCTTTTAAGGGTCTTTCCCATGATCACCACCGTTCTGCCCACCTATAACCGCGCGCCCCTGTCTTTTGTGAAGGGCGAAGGCTCTTGGCTCGTTGAAGCGGACGGGCGCCGATTTCTCGATCTGGGGGCAGGCATTGCGGTGAACGCGCTGGGCCATGCCAACCCCGAGCTGGTGGCGACCCTGACCGAGCAGGCGCAGAACCTGTGGCATGTGTCGAACCTCTACACCATCCCGCAGCAACAGGCGCTGGCCGATCTGCTGGTCGATCAAACCTTTGCCGACACGGTGTTTTTCACCAACTCGGGCACCGAGACGCTGGAACTGGCGGTCAAGATGGTGCGCAAGTACTGGTACGATAAAGGCACGCCGCGCGCGACGATCCTGACGTTCGAGGGCGCTTTCCACGGCCGCTCGACCGCCGCGATTGCTGCCGCCGGGTCGGAAAAGATGGTCAAGGGCTTCGGCCCGCTGATGCCCGGGTTCAAACAGCTGCCCTGGGGCGACATGGATGCCTTTGCTGCCGCCATGGACGACACCGTCGCCGCCGTTCTGGTCGAGCCGATTCAGGGCGAGGGCGGCATCCGCCCGCTGTCCGAGGCCGAGCTGCGCATTCTGCGCGAGGCCTGCGACAAGACCGGTGCGCTTCTGGTCTTCGACGAGGTGCAATGCGGCATGGGCCGGACCGGCAAACTTTTCGCCCATGAATGGGCGGGCGTGACGCCGGATGTGATGATGGTCGCCAAGGGCATCGGCGGTGGCTTTCCGCTGGGTGCCGTGCTCGCCACCGAAAGCGCCGCTGCTGGCATGGTCGCGGGCACCCATGGCTCGACCTATGGGGGCAACCCGCTGGCTTGCGCCGTCGGCCTCAAGGTCACGCAGATCGTGTCCGACCCGGCTTTTCTGGCTGAGGTCAACCGCAAGGCGGGCTTGCTGCGCCAGAAGCTCGAAGGCCTCGTCGCCGCCCACCCCGACAGCTTCGAGACCGTGCGCGGTGCCGGGCTGATCCTTGGGATCAAGTGCAAGGCCCCCGCCGGTGACCTCGCCGTCGCTGCGCGCGAGGCCGGGGTGCTGGTGGTTCCGGCTGCCGACAACGTGCTGCGCATCCTGCCGCCGCTCAATATCCCCGATGAAGACATCGCCGAGGCCATGACCCGTCTCGATACCGCCGCAACCGCTTACGAGGGCAAGTAATTCATCTTGCCTCAAATACGCCGGGGGTGAATGGCCGGAACGGCCAGAGGGGGCTGGCCCCCTCACCCCGGCCTCGGAAAGACGCTTAGCATGAACCATTTTCTTGATATCCACACCACTGCCGCCCCCGAATTGCGCGGCATGATCGACAGCGCCGCCTCGATGAAGGCCGCGCGCAAGGGCCGCTTCAAGGCCGAGCCGGATGATGACCAGCCGCTCAAGGGCCGCATGGTCGCGCTGATCTTTGAAAAACCCTCGACCCGGACCCGCGTCAGCTTTGATGTCGGCGTGCGCCAGATGGGCGGGCAGACGATGATCCTGTCGGGCAGCGAAATGCAGCTGGGCCACGGCGAGACCATCGCCGACACGGCCCGCGTCTTGTCGCGCTATGTCGACCTGATCATGCTGCGCACCTTTGACGAATCCGTCATTCAGGAAATGGCCGAATACGCCGATGTCCCGGTGATCAACGGGCTGACCGACCGTACCCACCCCTGCCAGATCATGGCCGATGTCCTGACGTTCGAGGAACATCGCGGGCCGATCAAAGGCAAGAAGGTCGTCTGGGTCGGCGATGGCAACAACGTCTGCGCCAGCTTCCTGCATGCCGCCGGGCAGTTCGGTTTCGATCTGACCTTTTCGGGCCCGCCGCCGCTGGACCCGGAAAACGAATGGGTCCGGTTCGCGCGCGACAAAGGCTCGGACGTGCAGATCGTCCGCGATCCGATAGAGGCCGTGCAGGGCGCGGATCTGGTTGTCGCCGACACCTGGGTGTCGATGCATGACAGCCAGTCGACCAAGGAACGCCGTCACAACCAGCTGCGCCCCTATCAGGTGAACGAGCGCCTGATGGCCGCCGCCAAGCCCGATGCGCTGTTCATGCACTGTCTGCCCGCGCACCGCGAAGACGAAGTGACCAGCGCCGTGATGGACGGCCCGCAATCGGTGATCTGGGACGAGGCCGAGAACCGTCTGCACGCGCAGAAAGCCATCCTGCGCTGGTGTCTGGGCGTCTGATACCCCTTGCGGTTTGTCGCCGGAAAGGGCCTCCTCGCGCCGCGCGCAACAGGAGGCCCACCGTGCTCAATCCGACCCCGTTTTTCATCCATTCCCTCACCGCCCTGTCGGCCATTCTGGCCAAGGCCGAGGACTGGCAGACCGCCAAGACCCTCAAGCCCGAAGTGATCCCCAATCTGCGCCTGACCGCGGATATGCTGCCCTTCTGGCGTCAGATCGCCATCGCCTGCGACCATGCCAAAGGCGCGGGTGCGCGGCTGGCCGGGGTCGATGTGCCGGTCTATGCCGACGCCGAAGGCACCCTCACCGACCTGCGCGCGCGTGTTGCCTCGACGCTCGCGTTCCTGCAATCGCTGCCCGCCGATGCCTTTGACGGTGCCGATGCGCTGACCATCACCGTCAAGGCTGGGCCGCGTGAGCTGAGCTTCCCGGCGGCGCAGTATCTGCACGGTTACGCGGTGCCCAACTTCTATTTCCACATGACCACCGCCTACGCGATCCTGCGCAGCAATGGGCTTGAGATCGGCAAACGCGATTTCCTCGGCGGCTAAGGTTCTCGGACTGGCGGGGCGGTGGATTTGTGATCCGCCCCGCCTTTCGCCCGCGCGGCGACAGGGCTAGGCTTGCACAACTTTTCTCAGCGCAGGCGTCCCATGACCAATCCCCTTCTTTCCGACTGGACAGGCCCGTTCGGCCTGCCGCCCTTCGATGCGATCCGCGACGAAGATTTCGCGCCCGCCTTTGATGTCGCCCTGACCGAAGGCCGCGCCGCTATTGCCGCCATCGCGGGCAACCCCGAACCCGCCACCTTCGCCAACACGATTGAGGCGCTTGAGCAGGCCGATGCCTCGCTCGACAAGGTCGGCGGCGTGTTCTTCAACCTCTCGGGCTCGGACTCCAATCCGGCACGCGAAGCCCTGCAGCGCGATCTCGCACCGAAACTGTCGGCGTACTCCAGCGAGATCACCTCGAACGCCGCGCTTTTCGCCCGTGTCGCCGCCCTGTGGGATGCCCGCGACACGTTGGGTCTGAATGCCGAGCAGACGCGCGTCCTGATGCTTTATCACCGCATGTTCGTCCGCGCGGGTGCCGCGCTGGACGCGGACGGCTCCACGCGCATGGCGGCGGTGAAATCGCGTCTGGCCAGCCTTGGCACGCAGTTCACCCAGAACCTGCTGGCGGATGAACGCGACTGGTTCATGCCGCTGGATGATCTGTCCGGCCTGCCCGATTTCGCCATCGATACCGCCGCCGGGGCGGCCAAGGAACGGGGCCTCGACGGCCATGTCGTCACGCTGAACCGCTCGCTGATCGTGCCCTTCCTGCAATATTCCACCCGCCGCGACCTGCGCGAAAAGGCGTATGAGGCCTGGGTGGCGCGCGGTGCGAACGGTGGCGAGACCGACAACCGCGGCATCGCCGCCGAAACACTGGCCCTGCGCCATGAGCGCGCGACGCTCTTGGGCTACGACAATTTCGCGGCCTACAAGCTTGAGCCGGAAATGGCCGGCTCGCCGGACAAGGTGCGCGACCTGCTGATGCGCGTCTGGGAACCCGCGCGCGCCAAGGCGCTGGACGATGCCGCCGCGATGGAGGCGCAGCTGCACGCCGATGGCTTCACCGGCCCGCTGGAACCCTGGGACTGGCGCTATTACTCGGAAAAGCGCCGCCTTGCGCTGCACGATTTCGACGAAGCCGCGCTCAAGCCGTACCTCTCGCTCGACGCGATGATCGAGGCCGCCTTTGACGTGGCGCACCGCCTCTTCGGCCTGACCTTCACCCCGCTCGACGTGCCGCTCTACCACCCCGACGCCCGCGCCTGGGATGTCACCCGCGATGGCCGCCACATGGCGGTGTTCATCGGCGACTATTTCGCGCGGTCCTCCAAACGCTCGGGCGCGTGGATGTCCACCTTCCGCGATCAGAGCAAGCTGGGCGGCGAAACCCGGCCCGTGGTGGTCAATATCTGCAACTTCGCAAAGGGCGACCCCGCTTTGTTGTCCTGGGACGACGCGCGCACCCTGTTCCACGAATTCGGCCACGCGCTGCATGGCATGCTGACCGACGTTGGTTACAAATTCATTTCCGGCACCTCGGTCGCGCGCGATTTTGTCGAGCTGCCCAGCCAGCTGTTCGAACACTGGCTGGAAGTCCCCGAAGTGATCGAGACCCACGCAAAACACTGGCAAACCGGCGAGCCGATGCCTGCCGAGCTGCGCGAAAAGCTGAAAGGGGCGGCGACCTGGGATCAAGGCTTTGCCACGGTGGAGTTTGTCGCCTCGGCGCTGGTGGATCTTGAGTTCCACGACGGCGCGCCGCCCGCCGATCCGATGCAGAAACAGGCGCAGATCCTCGAATCCATCGGTCTGCCGCACGCGATCCGCATGCGCCACGCCACCCCGCATTTCGCGCATGTCTTCTCGGGCGACGGGTATTCCAGCGGCTATTACAGCTATATGTGGTCCGAAGTGATGGACGCCGATGCGTTTCAGGCTTTCGAGGAAGCGGGCAGCGCCTTCGACCCCGAAACCGCGAAAAAGCTTGAGGATTTCATCCTGTCGGCTGGCGGTTCCGACGATGCCGAAACGCTCTACCTCAAATTCCGCGGCGCGATGCCGGGGGTTGAGGCCTTGCTCAAGGGGCGCGGGCTGGTCGACGCCTGAGCGCTCAGTCCCATCGCGCCTCGTCCGAGGCGCGATCATCTATTGCATGAGCCATGGCGTGGTAGCGCGAGCAACCATGTCTGGTTTGGTAATGCCGGATGATAGCCTCGCGTCGCGACATCGGGACCATGGCGTAGACCGATGCAAAACGCAGTTCGATCTTTGCGCGGCGACGGGTGCGACGGGGCAGAACAAGGCGCGGGATAGGACTGCTGCCGAACAGGCGGCGAAGGAATCGGAACATACGGGCACTCATGCTTATTGCCTCCTATCACCACGCACCGATGGCGATTTTGTGGCATAGTTAACGTGCCTGACGACTCGTCCACGTGGCCCTGTATTCGCGCATCAGGGCCACGCGGCGCGGGCGGAAACTCTCGCCGCCCGGCTCGGCCCGTTCGATCCGGTTGACGTGGAACACGCGGAAATCCATCCGCAGCCGGCACATGGCCAGCAGCATGAAGGTGCGCTCGCTGTAAGAGAGTGACAGCGGCCAGACCTCGCGCTCGGTCAGCTGGTCCTGCATGTCGCGGTAGGTGATGCGCAGGCTGGTTTCGTCCCAGCACGCCTGCCTGAGCAGGCTCAGATCCACACGGACCGGCGGGCGCGGGTCCGGGGGATACCACGCATGCAAGACCGGGTGCATCGCTTGCCGCCCCTGCCGGTCAGGCAGGGTGGCGACGATGCGCGCCACCGCGTTGCGCCCGGCCTCGACCAGTGCCGCGTCGCCCATCTGTGCCAGCCCGCCCATGGCCAGCACCAGCGCCTCGATCTCCAGTCGGGAGAAGCTTTGCGGCGGCAAGGCGGGGTCTTCGGTCAGCGTGTAACCCAACCCCGCCGCCCCGTCGATCAGCGCACCCCCGGCCCTGAGCGTGGCAATGTCGCGGTAGAGCTGGCGCTCGGACACGGCGGTCTCGGCGGCCAGCCGGGCAGCGGTCACCGGCTGCGGCAAGCGGCGCAGCGCATCCATCAGACGCATCAATCGGTCGGTTCTGGCCATGAGACTTCCTGCCGCAAATTGTCAGGAGGCAGACCCTATACCGGGGGCATCCAAAACCAAAGGACGAACCCATGACGACTCTGTTCCATGCGTATCACACCCGCTCGTCGGCACTTGTCACGCTGGTCAATGAACTCGGTGCCCAGATCGAAATCCGCGACGTGAGCATCCCGCGGCTGGATGGCAAAGGCGGCCGTGACCCGGCCAACCCGCATCCCGAAGGCAAGGTGCCCTATCTGACCGATGGTGCCGAGAGCCTGCACGAGCGGGGCGCGATCATGCTCTATCTGACCGACAAATTCCCCAAAGCCGGGATGGGGCCCCTGGCAGGCGAGGCCGGGCGCGGGGCGTATCTGTCGTGGCTGTCGTATTACCAAGGGGTGATGGAGCCGGTCATTCTGCTGAAAATGTCGGGCCTGTCGCATCCCTACTTCGACGCAGCTCTGCGCGATTTCGATACAATGATGGCGCGGTTGACCGAGGTGCTCAAGCAAGGGCCGTGGCTGCTGGGCGAGCGTTATTCAGCGGCGGATATCCTGTGTTCGTCACCTTTTGGCTGGCTGCCGTCGCTTCTGGAGGGCTATCCGACCATTCACGCGTGGGTGGAACGGTGTAATGCGCGGCCTGCTGCCGCTGCCGCCATGGCGCGGGATGCCGAGCAGGCGGCACGCGCAGCCTGACCATTGGTCAAGCCTCGGAAACAACCACAACTCAGGCGTGCATCGCCTGAGTTTCAGCCGTCGAACCCGTGCACCGGGCGAAGCGCCTAAGGTGTTGATCTTTGATTTTGCTGCGTTATCCCTTTTGTTAGCGGAGGCTAACAATGCAGCGTCGAACGATCCACGTCTATGCCCACTACCTGCGGTCCTTTCGGCGCATCCTTACCACGGCCGAGGATTTCTGCGCCCAGACAGGGCGCGCGCCCGAAGAGATCATGAACGCCCGGCTGGCCCCGCACATGCAACCACTCTGCCTGCACGTGCAACTGGCCAGCGATTTTGCCACCGACAGTCTGGACGAGCTCGTCGGCCGCCCGCCGCGCAAGCTGGCGCATAGCGAAACCGATTTTGCCGGGCTGGGGCAACGGCTGGACAAGGCCTGTGTCTACTTGACCAGCTTTCAGCCAGAGGAATTCGATTTCGTCGGCAACCAGCGTATTGCGGTGACGGTGCCCAGCGGGCCGATGACGGTGTCAGGCAACTCGTTCATGGAACTGTTCGCCAAACCACAGTTCTTTTTTCACATGACCATGGCCTATGCGATCCTGCGCCAGATCGGTGTCCCGCTGGCGGAAACCGATTTCATGCAGCCTTGAGCTTCAGCCGCGTGCGATCCGGCCAGACCCCGGTCCGACCGGATCAAGATGAATGATCACCTCGGCGCCCGGCACTGTCTCTTCCAGTTTGTGCTCCAGCGCGTCGGCGACGGCGTGGGCGTCGTTCAGCGATTGGCGGCCGTCCAGTTCGACATGCATCGAGATAAACGTCTTCGACCCGGCCATGCGCGTTTTCAGATCGTGGTGTCCGGTCAGCCCCGGCCAGTCGGCGGCGATGGCGTTGATCTTGTCCAGCACCTCAGGCGCGGCGGCGTGGTCCATCAGCGCATCCCATGCCCCGCGCCCGATCGACAACCCGCTGCGCGCCAGCCAGAGCGCGGCCATCAGCGCGATCACCGAATCGACGCGCGGCAGTTCCCACCACGACGAGGCCGCCAGCGCGATCAACACGCCCGAGGTGGGCAAGAGGTCGCCCAGATAGTGCAGCGAGTCGGCGGCAACGACGCGGTTGCCGGTGGCCTTGGCGACATACCGCTGCCACAGCACCAACGCGCCGGTCATCACCACGGCAACAATCATCACCACGATCCCGGCGGTTTCGGACTTCACCGGCGCGGCATCCACCGCCCAAAGCCGTGACGCCGCCACCGAGCCGATCACCGCCGCTGACAAGAGCACCAGCGCCGATTGCACCAGTGCCACCAGATCTTCGGCAGAGGAATGGCCAAAGGCGTGATCCTCATCCGGCGGGCGGGCGGCATAGGAGATCGCCGCCAGCGCACCGACGGACATCATCACGTCCAGCGCGTTATCCGCCAGCGAGGCCGCGACCGACAGCGCGCCGGTCTCGATCAGCGCCCATAGTTTGAGCGCGACCAGCGTCACGGCCACCACGACCGAGGCAATCCCGGCGGACACGTTCAGCGTATGATTTCGATTGCTCATCTCTCGGCCCTCTCGAGTCGCTGTTGGCCGTTTGGGGGCGATATAGACCTGCGGATTGGTCGGGGCAACACGGGTGGGGGGTTGCTCAGTTCCTTGTGTCCCCGCATGCTCAGCATAGGACAAAATGGACGTTGGCATGCCCGAAATCACCACGCTTTTGACCTATCTCGCCGTGTTGACCGGTTTTGTGTTTTTCCCCGGCCCGTCGATCCTGCTGACACTGGCGCGGGCCTCGACCTCGGGCACCCGCGTCGGGGTGGCGACCAGTCTGGGGATTGCGCTGGGGGACGTGGTGCACACGGTTTTGGCGGTGGTAGGGATCTCGGCGGTGCTGATGGCTTCGGCACAGGCGTTCTGGGTGATCAAGATGCTGGGCGCGGGCTATCTGATCTGGATCGGGCTGCGCAGCCTGCTGGAAAAGCCCGATACCGGCCTGACCCGCGCCCGCCCGATCACCGCGCGCCAAGCCCTGCGGCAAGCCATGCTGGCCGAGGCGCTGAACCCCAAATCCGCGCTGTTCTTTCTGGCCTTCCTGCCGCAGTTCGTCGACCCCGCGCGCGGCACCGTGGTGCTGCAACTCACGGTGCTGGGCCTGCTGTTCATCCTCATGGGCACGCTGGCGACGATGATCGTCGCGCTGGCGGCGGGGCAGGTGTCGGCGTTCCTGCGCGGCAACCCGGCAATCCAGCGCTGGCAGGGCAAGGTCGTCGGCACCGTCTATTGCGCGCTGGGCCTGCGGCTGGCGCTGCAAGAGCGGTGATGGGCCCCGGCATGTTACAATTCGTAAGGATTGCGAAAAACTGCGGCAATGTTCCGCCGCCACCACTCTAGGCAACGCGCGGGGGGAACCGGGAGGAGACGGGCCCCCTCGCGCCATGGGAGGAGACAGACGGTGACCACAACCGCAACGCAACGTGCCCCTGAGGGCGCGCTGGCCTCGGTGCCGGCGCTTTTGGCGCGCAATGCCGTCCAATACGCCAATTCCACCGCTTACCGGGAAAAGGAATTCGGTATCTGGCAGTCTTGGACCTGGAAACAGGTTGCCGCCGAGGTCGAGGCGATGGCGCTGGGCTTTCTGGCGCTGGGCATGCAGCGCGGTGATTACGTCGCGATCATCGGGCGCAATCGCCCGGCGCTTTATTGGTCGATGGTCGCCGCGCAGCGCGTCGGCGCGATTCCGGTGGCGCTGTATCAGGACGCGGTGGCCGAAGAGATGGCCTATGTGCTGGAACATTGCGGCGCGCGCTTTGCGATCTGTGGCGATCAAGAGCAGGTCGACAAGGTGATCGAGGTGCAGGAAACGGTGCAGGGCATCGAGCAGATCCTGTATCTGGACAAGCGCGGCATGCGCAAATACGACCACGCCAAGATGAACTGGCTGATGGACGCGCAAACCGAAGGTCGCGCCGCGCGCAGCCGGCTGGAAGCCGAACTGACCAAGCGCACCGCCGAGCTGACCTACGACAGCACCTGCATCATGCTTTATACCTCGGGCACCACCGGCAAGCCCAAGGGCGTCGTGCTGTCGAACCGCAACATCATCGAATCCGCCAAGGCTTCGGCCGCGTTCGACAGCCTGACCTTCCGGGACGAGATCGTCGCCTATCTGCCGATGGCATGGGTCGGGGATTACATCTTTTCCGTGGGCCAAGCCTATTGGGTGGGGTTCTGCGTGAACTGCCCGGAAAGTGCGACGACGCTGATGTCGGACCTGCGCGAGATCGGGCCGACCTATTTCTTCTCACCGCCGCGGATCTTCGAGACCATGCTCACCACGGTGATGATCCGCATGGAGGACGCCAGCAAGACCAAGAAGGGCCTGTTCGACCGCTATATGGCGCTGGCGCGGCGGGTTGGCGGGGCGATTCTGGACGGCAAGCCGGTCAGCGCCGCCGACCGCATGAACTATCGTCTGGGCGAGGTGCTGGTCTACGGCCCGCTCAAGAACACGCTGGGCCTGACGAATATCCGCGTCGCCTATACTGCCGGTGAGGCAATCGGGCCGGAGATCTTCGATTTCTACCGCTCGCTGGGCATCAACCTGAAACAGCTCTACGGCCAGACCGAGGCGTCGGTGTTCATCACCCAGCAGCCGGACGGCGAGGTCCGTTCGGATACCGTGGGCGTTCCCAGCCCCGGCGTTGAGGTCAAGATCGCCGACAGTGGCGAGGTCTTCTACCGCTCGCCCGGCACGTTCGTCGAGTATTACAAAAACCCCGAATCCACCGCCTCGACCAAGGATGCCGAGGGTTGGGTCGCCACCGGGGACGCCGGGTTCTTCGAGGAAGGCACCGGGCATCTGCGCATCATCGACCGGGCCAAGGACGTAGGCAAGATGGCCGATGGCCGCCTGTTCGCGCCCAAATATGTTGAGAACAAGCTCAAGTTCTTCCCCAATATCCTCGAGGCGGTGGTCTTCGGCAATGGCCGCGACCGCTGCGTCGCCTTCGTCAACATCGACCTTGCCGCTGTCGGCAACTGGGCCGAGCGCAACAACATCGGCTATTCCAGCTATCAGGAACTTGCCGGGCACCCGCAGGTGCTGGACACGATCCAGAGCCATATCGAAGAGGTCAACGCTTCGGTCGCGCAAGACCCGATGCTGTCGGGCTGCCAGATCCACCGCTTTCTGGTGCTGCACAAGGAACTCGACGCCGATGACGGCGAGATGACCCGCACCCGCAAGGTCCGCCGCGCCATCGTCGCCGACAAGTTCGCCGACCTGATCGACGGGCTTTATGCCGGGGCCGACACCATCGCGACCGAAACGGCGGTCAGCTACGAGGACGGGCGCAAGGGCGTGCTGAAAGCAACCCTGTCGCTGCGCGACGCCAAGGTGTTCGATACCGCCGAAGCGCAGCGGATGGCGGCGGAATAAGGGGCAGGGACATGCTGGACACGCAACAAGACGGCTATCTCACCGCCGACGGTCGCCAGATCGGCCCCGTGGTGCTGGAACTCAAGAACATCACCCTGCGCTTTGGAGGCGTCGAGGCGATCAAGGACATCTCTTTCGACATCCGCACCGGCGAGGTCCGGGCGATCATCGGGCCGAACGGCGCGGGCAAGTCGTCGATGATGAACGTCATCTCGGGGTTCTATAACCCGCAAGAGGGCGACGTGATCTACAAGGGCTACAAGCGGGCAAAGATGGCCCCCTATCAGGTGGCCCGCACCGGCATCGCGCGGACCTTCCAGAACATCGCGCTGTTCGAGGGCATGTCGGTTCTCGACAACATCATGACCGGGCGCATGAACCTGATGAAAACCGGGTTCCTCAGTCAGGCGCTGTGGTGGGGCCGTGCCGCGCGCGAGGAAGACGAGCACCGCGCAGCGGTCGAGCGGATCATCGACTTTCTGGAAATCCAGCACATCCGCAAAACCCCGGTCTCGCGCTTGCCTTACGGGCTGAAAAAGCGCGTGGAACTGGCCCGCGCGCTGGCCGCCGAGCCGCAGATCCTGCTGCTGGACGAACCGATGGCGGGCATGAACGTCGAGGAAAAAGAGGACATGAGCCGCTTCATCCTGGATGTGAACGACGAATTCGGCACCACGATCGTGCTGATCGAGCATGACATGGGCGTGGTCATGGACCTCAGCGACCGCGTGGTGGTGATGGATTACGGCAAGAAGATCGGCGACGGCACACCCGACGAGGTGCGGGGCAATCAGGCCGTCATCGACGCATATCTGGGGGTGACGCATGACTGACGCTGTGAATTTCGGGGGCAACGGCCATGTCTGATACCGTCCTTTTCGCGCTGGAAGCCGCGGTCAACGGCTTTACCGTCGGCATCATGTATTCGCTGGTGGCGCTGGGCTTTGTGTTGATCTTCAAGGCGTCGGGCATCTTCAACTTTGCGCAAGGCGTGATGGCACTGTTCGCGGCGCTGACGCTGGTCGGCTTTCAGAACGGGCAGGTGCCCTTCGCGCCCTTGATCAACGCAGTCTTCGGCACCTCGGTGCATGACTTCGGGTTCAACATGCCCAGCCTGCTGGCGATCCCGGCAACGGTGGTGGTGATGGTCGGCATGGCCTGGCTGATCGAGCGGCTGGTGCTGAAGCATCTGGTCAATCAGGAGCCGATCATCCTGTTCATGGCGACCATCGGTCTGGCCTTCTTTCTTGAGGGGCTGGGCGACATCATGTGGGGCGCCGAGGTCAAGCGGCTCGACGTCGGCATCCCGCAGGGCATGTCGGGCGCGGTGGATGACTTCACCTATAACTGGCTTGGCTATGGCTTCTATCTGGACACGCTGAACCTGTGGGCGCTGGTGATCGCCGGGGTGATGGTGACGGCGCTGGTGATCTTTTCGCAATACACCAAGCAGGGCCGCGCGCTGCGCGCGGTGGCCGATGACCACCAGGCCGCGCTGTCGGTCGGTATCTCGCTGCGCTTCATCTGGGTGCTGACGTGGTCGATTGCCGGGATCGTTGCGCTGGTCGCCGGGATCATGTGGGGCTCGAAATCGGGCGTGCAGTTCTCGCTGTCGCTGATCGCCCTCAAGGCGCTGCCGGTGCTCATTCTGGGCGGGTTCACCTCGATCCCCGGGGCGATCGTCGGCGGGTTGCTGATCGGTGTCGGCGAAAAGCTGTTCGACTTCTTCATGCAGCCGGTCATCGGCGGCGCGACGGAAAACTGGTTCGCCTATATGCTCGCCCTCGTGTTCCTGCTGTTTCGTCCGCAGGGCCTGTTCGGCGAAAAGATCATCGAGAGGGTCTGACACATGCTTTACCGTGAAGCGGGCGATTTCAAAACGTCCTACGCCAGCGACAACCAGACCTTTCCCATCCGGTTTGACCGCGTTGCCTATTGGGTCGTGATGGCCTTCGCCTTTCTGGTGCTGCCCCTGATCATGGGCGATTACTGGGCGAATTCGGTCGTCGTGCCCTTCCTGATCTATGTGATCGCGGCGCTGGGGCTGAACATCCTGATCGGCTATACCGGCCTTCTGTCGCTGGGAACGGCGGCTTTCATGGCGGTCGGTGCCTATGCCACCTTCAAGCTGACCACCGCGTTTCCGGGCATGCCGATTTACATCGTGTTCCTGCTCTCGGGGTTGATCACCTCGGCGGTTGGTGTGCTGTTTGGCCTGCCGTCGCTCAAGATCAAGGGCTTCTATCTGGCCGTTGCCACGCTGGCCGCACAGTTCTTCCTGATCTGGCTGTTCACGCGGGTTGGCTGGTTCTTCAACTACTCGAGCACCGGGCAGATCTCGATGCCGGAACGCTCGATGTTCGGCGTGCTGATCACCGGGGCTTCGGCCAGTTCGACGGCGGTCTATTTCACCTGCCTGATCTTCGTGGTCGGCATGGCATGGCTGGCGCGCAACCTGACGCGTGGCACGGTGGGGCGCAGCTGGATGGCGATCCGTGACATGGATATCGCCGCCGAGATCATCGGGGTGAACCCGCTGATCGCCAAGCTGAGCGCCTTTGCGGTGTCGTCGTTCTTTGTCGGCGTGGCGGGGGCCCTGACCTTCGCCGTGTATCTGGGCGCGGCCGAGGCCGGGGAAGCCTTCGGCATCAACAAGAGCTTTCTGGTGCTGTTCATGGTGATCATTGGTGGGCTAGGCTCGATCCTGGGGTCGTTCCTGGGCGCGGCCTTTCTGGTGGTGTTGCCGGTGATCCTGAAACTGCTCTTGGTCGATACACTGGGCTGGCCTGCCGATCTGGCGCGGCACCTTGAGGTCATGATCATCGGCGCGCTGATCATCATCGTTCTGATCGCCGAGCCGCACGGCATTGCCGCCCTGTGGCGCACGATCAAAGACAAACTACGCCTATGGCCCTTCCCGCATTGAGGAGTGCGGGACGGACCCAAGACCTGAACAATCATCGACTGGGAGGAGAACCAATGAAGATGACCAAACTTGCCGCGGTACTTGCGGCGACCCTGGTGGCAGCTCCGGCTGTCGCGCAGGATCTGCATTTCCCGATGCTCAACTATCGCACCGGGCCTTTCGCACCGGGCGGCATTCCCTTCGCCGATGGCTATCAGGATTATCTGACCCTGATCAACCAGCGCGACGGTGGTATCGGCGGCCTGCCGATCCGTACCTCGGAATGCGAAACCGCTTATAACACCGAGCGCGGCGTGGAATGCTACGAATCGATCCGCGGTGACAACCCGCTGATCGTCCAGCCGCTGTCGACCGGCATCACCTATCAGCTGATCCCGCGGGTCACCGCCGATGGCGTGCCGCTGCACACGATGGGATATGGCCGGACCTCGGCCATGGAAGGCGAAACCTTCCCTTGGGTGTTCAACTATCCGGCCAACTACTGGGACGGGGCCTCGGTCGCCATCAACCATCTGCTGGCGCAGAACGGGGATTCGCTGGACGGAAAGAAGATCGTTCTGGTCTATCACAACTCGGCCTACGGTCGTGAGCCGATCCCGACCCTGCAAAGCCTGTCCGAGCGTTATGGCTTTGAACTGGTCGAGATCCCCGTCGACTCGCCGGGTCAGGAGCAGTCCAGCCAATGGCTGCAGATCCGTCGTGAGCGTCCGGATTACGTGCTGATGTGGGGCTGGGGCGTGATGAACGCTGTCGCCATTCAGGAAGCCGCCAACATCCGCTTCCCGATGGAGAACTTCATCGGCATCTGGTGGTCGGGGTCGGAAAACGACGTGATTCCGGTTGGCGCAGGCGCTGATGGGTATACCGCTCTGACCTTCCATGGCGTCGGGCGCAACTATCCGCTCTATGACGACATCCAGACCTATGTCGTGGATCGCGGGATGGCTGCCGGTAACGGCGACCAGATCGGTTCGGCTGTCTATTCGCGTGGTCTCTACGCGGCGATGCTGGCTGTCGAAGCGGCACGCACGGCGCAAGAGCTGGCCGGTCATGCCCAGATCACCCCTGCCGAAATGCGCACCGGCATGGAGCATCTGTCGATCACCGAAGAGCGTCTCACCGAGCTGGGCCTGCCGAACTTCTCGGCGCCCTTCGATGTGAGCTGCCAGAACCACGGTGGTTCGGGCGCAGCGATGATGCAGCAATGGGATGCGGACACGCAGACCTGGAGCCTGATCACCGACTGGATCGACGCCGACCGTGAGCTGATCGGTGAACTGGCGACTGCGGATGCTGCGGCCTATGCGGCGGAGAACAGCATCACGCCGGGCTGCCTGTAAGCCAAGACCGGCGGGCGCGCTCATGCGCGCCCGCCACCCCTGCTCCATGCCCTTTTGACGGAACGCACACCATGTTCGATCACAGCACCGAGTCCGAGACGCTTCTCGAAGTCAACAATATCGAGGTGATCTACAACCACGTGATTCTGGTGCTCAAGGGCGTCAGCCTGAACGTCCCCAAGGGCGCGATCACCGCGCTGCTGGGCGGCAACGGGGCGGGCAAGTCGACGACGCTGAAATCCATTTCCGGCCTGCTGAAATCCGAACGCGGCGAGATCACCAAAGGGTCGATCCTGTACCGCGGTCAAAGCCTTGCCGGGCGCGACCCGTCCGAACTGGTGCAGTCCGGCGTCATTCAGGTGATGGAAGGCCGTCACTGTTTCGAACACCTGACCGTTGAGGAAAACCTGCTGACCGGCAGCTACACCCGCAAAGAGGGGCGGGGCGCCATCGCAGCGGATCTTGAGATGGTCTATGAATATTTCCCGCGCCTGAAGACCCGGCGCAAAAGTCAGGCAGGCTATACCTCGGGCGGTGAACAGCAGATGGTCGCCATCGGCCGCGCGATGATGGCCCGGCCCGAAACGATTCTGCTGGATGAGCCGTCCATGGGACTGGCCCCGCAGTTGGTCGAGCAGATCTTCGAGATCGTCAAACGCCTGAACGAAGAGCAGGGCGTGACCTTCCTGCTGGCCGAGCAGAACACCAACGTTGCCCTGCGCTATGCCCACACCGGCTATATTCTTGAAAACGGGCGCGTCGTGATGGACGGCACGGCCAAGGCCCTGCGCGAAAACCCGGATGTGGCCGAGTTCTATCTGGGCATGTCCGACAAGGGCCGCAAAAGTTTCCGCGACGTGCGCAGCTATCGCCGCCGCAAGCGTTGGCTGGCATGAGCCAAGCCCTTCGCCCCTCTATCCTCCGCCGTTCCGGCAACAGGGAGCGGGTAGCCCCGCGAAACACATGACCAAGACCTTCGATCCGCTCGAAACCCGCTCCGCCGACCAGCGCGCCGCCGATCTGGCCCGCGATCTGCCGGCGCTGATCGCCCGCGCGCAGACCACCGCAGGCATGGGGCAGACGCTGGCCGGGGTTGATGCCAGCGCGATCACCACGATCGAGTCGCTCGCCTCCCTGCCGGTCCTGCGCAAATCCGCGCTGGTCGCCGCGCAAGCCAGCGCCGCGCCTTTTGGCGGCTTTGCCGCGCTCAAGACCGCCGAGTTCGACCACATCTTCCAGTCCCCCGGCCCGATCTATGAGCCGGGGCGCGCCACCGCCGACTGGTGGCGTCTGGGCCGGTTCCTGGCCGCCTCGGGCATCGGGCGCGGCGATATCGTGCAGAACTGCTTCTCGTATCATCTGGTCCCGGCGGGCATGATGTTCGAGAACGGCGCGCGCGCTGTCGGTGCCGCCGTGCTGCCTGCCGGCACAGGCCAGACCGAGCTGCAGGTCCGCGCCGCCCGCGACATCGGCACGACGGCCTATGCCGGAACGCCCGATTTTCTGAAGATCATTCTGGATAAAGCCGACGAGATGGGCGAGCGCCTGTCGATCACCAAAGCCGTTGTCGGCGGCGGTGCGCTGTTCCCCAGCCTGCGCCAGTTCTATGCCGACCGCGGCATCACCTGCCGCCAATGCTATGCCACCGCCGATCTGGGCAACGTCGCCTATGAGACCGACGCGATGGAGGGCATGATCATCGGCGACGGTGTCGTGGTCGAGATCGTCCGTCCCGGCACCGGCGATCCCGTGCCGCATGGTGAGGTGGGTGAGGTCGTCGTGACCACGCTCAACGCCGATTACCCGCTGGTGCGCTTCGCCACCGGCGATCTGAGCGCCATCATGCCCGGTCTCAGCCCCTGCGGGCGCACCAATCTGCGCATCAAGGGCTGGATGGGCCGCGCCGATCAGACGACCAAGATCAAGGGGATGTTCGTGCGCCCCGAGCAGGTCGCCGATTTCGTCAGCCACCACGATGAGGTTGCCCGCGCCCGCGTCATCGCCACCCGCGAGGGCGAAAAGGATGTGATGACGGTGCGGATTGAAACCAGAGCGTCCAATCCCGCGTTGTATGAGACGACATTGATGAATACGCTGAAATTGCGGGGCAAGGTTGAGCTCGTACCGCCCGGGACCCTGCCCAATGACGGCAAGGTGATCGAGGATCTGCGGTCCTACGAGTAACCTGAAAGCCTCCGCTCTTAAGGGAGGTTTTTTGATGAAAACCCGTTTTTCCACCGCTGTCGCGGTTCTGTGGACCCTGACCTTGCCTGCACAGGCGACCACAGGGGCCGTTTTGATTGTGGCCAACGAAGACTACCAGTCGATCCGCGATGCACGCGGGGCTGCAGGCATCGTGCAGGCCGAACGCAATTTTGACGCGGCGGGCTTTAGCGTCGATATCGCGACGGACCTGTCCGCCAATGCCCTGCGCGCCGCCCTGTCGAACCTGTCGCAGCAGCTGCGCTCGGGCGCGGATGAGCGCGTGGTGATCGCCTATGCGGGCTATACCGTCAGCTCGCCTCAGGGCGTCTGGTTGATGGGCACCGAAGCGCGCGCCCCGGACTTTGCCACGATTGAAGGCTTCGGCGTGCGGCTGGAAACACTGCTGGCGCTGGCCGGGCAGGTGCAGGGCGGCGCCGTGATCGCGCTGGCGGATTACGGCTTTCCCGAAAACGCGCGTGACGGGTTCCGCGGTGGGTTGCCGCCCGGCATCACCGTGCCGCAAGGCGTGACGCTGGTGCGGGGGCCTGCGCGTGAGATCAACGGTTTCCTGCGCGATCTCAGCGCGCCCGGCACCAACATCGGCACCGCCGTTGCGGGCTATTCCAACCTGGTGCTCGAGGGCTTCAACCCGCCCCATCTCAGCTTTCTGCCCGCCGATCACGCGGCGGCGCCTCCCGTTGACCGCTCGGGTGCGGACCGGACCGCCTGGGCACTCGCTGCTGATGCCAACACGGTCGAGGGCTATGACGCCTATCTCGCTGACTGGCCGAACGGGCTTTACGCCCAGCAGGCCACCAGCGCCCGTCAGAGCCTGCTGAACACGCCCGAGCGGATCGAGCAGGCGCTGGGCCTGACCCGCGACGAGCGGCGCGCGATCCAGCGCGATCTGACCATTCTTAATTTCGACCCGCGCGGCATTGACGGCATCTTTGGCCGGGGCACCCGTGCGGCGGTTTCGGCGTGGCAGGGGGCGAACCGCTTTGCGCAGACCAGCTTCCTGACCCGCGACCAGATCTTTGAGCTGGCGCAGCAAGGCGCGCGCCGCGCCGCTCAGCTCGAGGAAGAGGCCCGCGCCCGCGCCGCCGAGCAGGAGCGGCAAGACCGCGCGTACTGGCGCGATACGGGCTCGGGCACCGATGAAGTGGGTATGCGCGCCTATCTGGAACGCTTCCCCGACGGCGTCTTCTCCAACATCGCGCAGGAGCGGCTGGACCGGATCGAGGCTGACCGCCGCGCAGCCGCGCAGGCGCGCGACCGGGCGGCCTGGGATCAGGCGGCGCAGGCGGATACGCGCGACAGCTATCAGCGCTATCTGAACGACTTCCCGCGCGGGGCGTTCGCCGAACAGGCGCGGGGCCGCATCGAGGAGCTTCGCCGCCCGAACCGGCCCGACGCCGATCTGGCCGCCGCCGAGGCCGAGGAAGCGGCGATGAGCCTGCCGCAGTTCACGCGGGTGATCATCGAGCAACGTCTGTCGCGGCTGGGGCTGGAACCGGGGGCGGAGGACGGCAATTTCGACCGCGAAACCCGCCGCGCCATCCGGCGCTATCAACGCCGGGCGGACCTGCCGGTGACGGGTTTCCTGACCCAGCCGATCGTCGCCCGGTTGCTGGCCGACGGGGTGCTGGATATCTTGCGGTGAGGGCGTGTCCCACGATGGGACGTTTGAGCTGATTGAGGTATTCCAAAGGGTTGGTGGGGAGCGTTAACCTTTTGGAAGGGGTCTGCGGGGTGGGGTGAAACCCCACCCTACGGGCACGCGCCCCTCAGCAGACGCCGTCCTGCGCTTTATAGGCTGTCAGGTTCTTGTCGCTCTCATGGGCAAAACGGGTGGCGCTGACCGTCAGGCTTTGCATCCGGTCGAGGCGGAAATTGCGAAAAGCCCCGCGCTGTTCGCACCATGCCGCCAGCAGCCAGACCGGGCTGCAGAAGATCAGGGCCAGCGGACGCAGCGTGCGTGACGTCTCATGCCCGGCCTCGTCGGTATAGCGGATGTCGATCTTGCGCTGTGCCCTGATGCTCTCGCGCAGATCCGAGAAGCTGATCGTCCACGGCAGCGCGGGCTGATCGGGGATCGAGTAGGTGGTGATCTGCTCCAGCTCTCCCTGAAGAATCGCCGGGAGCACTGCCTGAATCTTGGCAAAGGCGCTCTCGGCCTTGTCGGCAAGGCGTTGGTCGGTCCAGTGGCGCACCATGCTGATGCCCAGACCGAGGGCTTCAAGCTCGTCGGCGTCGAAGGTTACGGGGGGCAGGTAATACTGTTTGTCGATCAGATAGCCGACGCCCGCTTCGCCACTGATCGGCGCACCCGAGCCGATCAGATCCTGAATGTCGCGGTAGACCGTGCGGGTGCAGATCTCGAATTCGTCGGCGATCTGCCGGGCGGTGACCGCCCGGCGGCGACCGCGCAGGAAATGGACGATCTTGATCAGTCTGTCTGCGCGCCGCATCCGCCGCTCTCCTTGCTCTGGGTGCGTTTGGGCTACCCGCAGTCTGCTGACACCATGCTGTCAGGAGTGGTTCCTTAGGGCTGATGCTGCGCTGTCCGGCCGGGCGGCGACATCAGAATGAGGAGAGACTAGCGATGAAACGAACTGCCGTTAATCCATGGCCGTGGTCGCTGCGCGTCGGTTACCATCAGGGCGAGATCATTGAGGCCGTCACCCGGCAGTTGATCTGTGCGGGGCAGACCTCGGTCGATGCTGAGGGCGTGCCGCAGCATCCGTCGGACATGCGCCAACAGGTCGCGCTGGCGCTGGACAATCTTGAGGCAGTGCTGAGGGCTGCGGGGATGGGGTTGGGCGACGTTACCCGTCTGGTGATCTATGCCACCGATGTTGACGCAGCGATGAGTCATTTTGACATTCTGGGCGCCCGATTCGGGCCGACAGGGAACGCACCACCGATGACTCTGCTGGGGGTGTCGCGGCTGGCGATGCCGGAGCTGATGATCGAGATCGAGGCGAGCGCTGCCGATTGAGCGCGCGTAGGGTGGGGTTTAACCCCACCTTACCCGACGCCACGCAGCCACTGCGCCCAAAGAAAAAGGCCGTGCAGCGATGCTGCACGGCCTTTGACTGTCCCTCGGTATACCGAGTGGCGGTCGGGTTAGCCCTGACGCGCCTTGAATTTCTTCTGGGTCTTGTTGATCACGTACACGCGGCCTTTGCGGCGCACGACCTGGCAATCACGGTGGCGCTGCTTGAGCGAGCGCAGCGAATTTCTGACCTTCATCGGCCTTCTCCTCTTCGCGGCGCCGGGCGCCTTGAAACTGTTACGTCCCTTGCGGGGCGTGGTGATCACACCTGCCTCCGGCATGGAGGCGATGGTGGGCACGACAAGGTTCGAACTTGTGACCCCTACGATGTCAACGTAGTGCTCTACCGCTGAGCTACGCGCCCTGACTGTGGTCCCTCAAAACTGCGAGACCGCGTCAATGGAGCGGTCTATAAAAGGACTCGCAGGCATGTTCAAGGGCTTTCCGCAGCACATTTTTCACCTCTATAGTCGCGGGCAAGGAGCCAAGCATTGCCGATCCCGTTCACACTGATCCAGCCCGATACGATCACCTCGCCTGTGGTCTTTGCCTCGCCCCATTCCGGGCGCGATTATCCGCCTGATTTTCTGGTGATGGCCCGGGTCGAGGCGCAGGTGCTGCGCTCGTCCGAGGATGCGTTTGTGGATGTTTTATTGCAGGACGCGCCCCGATTCGGCGCGTCTGTGTTAACCACGGATGTGCCGCGCGCCTATGTCGATTTCAACCGGGCTGCGGATGAGCTGGACCCGGCGCTGATCGACGGCGCGCCGCGGGCGGGGCTGAACCCGCGGATCGCCTCGGGGTTGGGGGTGCTGGCGCGGGTGGTGGCGAACGGGCGGGAAATTTACCGCGGCAAGCTGCCGATGGCCGAGGCCGAGCGGCGAATCCGCCGTTACTGGACGCCGTATCACGGCGCGTTGGCGCGGGTGTTGCAGCAACAGGTCGACCGATTCGGGCGGGTGCTGCTGTGCGACATGCATTCCATGCCCCATGAGGCGCTGACCGGGCATGTGTTGCGCGGGGGCGTGCGGCCCGATGTGGTGCTGGGCGACCGCTGGGGCTCGTCCGCCGGGCGCGAGGTTGTCGCGGCGGTCGAGGAGATCCTGCGCGGCGCCGGGTTTGTGGTGGCGCGCAACGCGCCCTTCGCTGGGGCCTATATCGCGCAGCGGTATGGCCAGCCGTCGCAGGGCATCCACGCCTTGCAGATCGAGATCGACCGCGCGCTCTATCTGGATGAGGCGCGGGTCGAGCCCTTGCCGGGATTCGAAGACTTCCGCGTGGTGATGCGCGGGGTGATCGAGAAGCTGGCCGCGCTGGATCTGGGGCAGGGTGGGGCGTCGCTGGATCTTGCCGCCGAGTAACCGCCTATTCTTTGGGTTTTGAGACAAGTGTTTCGCCCTAAATCGCAAACCCAGAGCCGTGATGTGGCGCTAGACTGGGCACAGACCCACTGAATCTGCACATTTTTCACGCGGTTTATGTCGCGAGAGGGCAAAGCAGGTGGAGACACGTTTCAACCGTCCGGCGGCCACTCAGAATGGTCGCAGACCGTCCTCAAAGGGAGCCCCCACCGTGACTCGATCCATCCTGCTCGCCAGCCTGTTCGGCGCGATGCTTGCCGTGCCTGCCGTTGCCCAGACTTCTGTGCCTTTCACGCTGGACTGGCGGTTCGAGGGGCCGGCTGCGCCGTATTTCCTGGCCGTCGATAACGGTCACTTTGCCGCCGAAGGCATGGAGGTCGAAATCTCCCCCGGTCAGGGCTCGCTTGATGCGATTCCGAAAGTGGCGACCGGTGCCTATCCGATCGGATTTTCGGACATGGCCAGCCTGATCAAGTTTCTGGACCAGAACCCCGACGCGCCCGTCACCGGCGTGATGATGATGTATGACGTCCCGGCTTTTGCCATTGTCGGTCGCCGCAGCCTTGGGGTTGAAACGCCTGCCGATCTGGAAGGCCGCACGCTGGGCGCCCCGCCGCCCGATGGTGCCTGGGCGCAGTTCCCGGTGTTTGCCGCGGCACAGGGGCTGGACGTGAGCACGATCACCGTGGAGCCCGTCGGCTTTCCGACGCGTGAGCCGATGCTGGCCGCCGGTGAAGTCGATGCCGTGACCGGCTTCTCGTTCACCTCGTCGCTGTCGACCATGCGTCTCGGCGTGCCCGAGGATGACATCGTGGTCATGCTGATGGCGGATTATGGCGTCGAGCTTTATGGCAACGTGATCATCGTCAACACCGACTGGGCCGAAGCCAACCCCGAGCTGGTCACCGGCTTCCTGCGCGCCGTGGCGATGGGTGTCCGTGACGCCGCTGCCGATCCGGCGGCGGGCGTGGCGGCGATTGCCGCGCGCAACCCGGCGCTGGACAGCGATCTGGAAGTGGCGCGTCTGAACATGGCGCTGCGTGACAACATCCTGACCCCCTGGGTGATGGAGCACGGCATCGGCAACATCGACGCCGAGCGTTTCGCCACCTCGCTGGAACAGATCGCCATGAGCTATACGTTCACCAACCCGGTCGATGCGTCGCGCTATTTCACCGATGCCTATCTGCCGACCGATGGCAGCCTGATGATGCAGTGACCGCCGGGTCGCACTGACAAGGGAAAGCCCGGCCCGCAGTGGCCGGGCTTTTTCTGACAAAAAGAAGAGGGACACGCGTGTGGGGAATCTGATCGACATCAAGGGCGTGACGCACGCCTACAAGACCAAATCGGGGCCGTTCCCGGTGCTCAAGGATCTGAATATATCCATCCCCGAGGGCAGCTTTTGCGCCGTTGTCGGCCCCTCGGGTTGTGGCAAGTCCACGCTGACCCGGCTGATCGCCGGGCTGATGTTCCCCGATCAGGGCGAGGTCTGGCTGCATGGCGAGCTGGTGAAAAGCCCGCGCAAGACGGTGGGCATGGCGTTTCAGAACCCGGTGCTGCTGGAATGGCGCACCATCCTGCAAAACGTGATCCTGCCGCTGGAGATCGTCGCGCCGACCATGCCGCGCGCGCAGAAAGAAGCCCGCGCCCGCGAGTTGCTGGCGATGGTGGGCCTGGAGGGGTTCGAGAACAAGCGCCCGTCCGAGCTGTCGGGCGGCATGCGTCAACGCGCCAGCCTGTGCCGGGCGCTGGTGCACAAGCCCGACATCATCATTCTGGACGAGCCCTTCGGCGCGCTGGATGCCTTCACCCGTGAAGACCTGTGGCAGACCATGCACCAGTTGCGCGCCAAGGAACCCTTCACCGCGCTGTTGATTACCCATGATCTGCGTGAAAGCGTCTATCTGGGCGATCAGGTGGTGGTGCTGTCGGGCCGTCCGGCGACCACGCAATACGTGATGCAGGTCGATATCCCCGGCCCCCGGCCGCTGGAGATGCTCTATCAACCCGATCAGATCCAGCGGCTTGCGACCCTGCGCCGTGAGATCCAGATCGCCCAAGGTCGCGAGGTGGCATGATGGACTGGAAAAAAGTCGCCGTCCCCGTCGCTGCAATCATCGTGCTGCTGCTCTTGTGGGAGCTGCTGGTCTGGGCGATGGGCTGGCCGGATTACAAGATGGCCTCGCCCAGCGACCTGTGGCCCGCGTTCGAACGCTATCAGCACCTGTTCTGGCTTTATGGCTGGCAAACGCTGTGGCGCACGGTGGTGGGTCTGGCGCTGGCTGTGGTGTTCGGGACGTTCCTTGGCATGATCATGGGCCTGAGCAAGCTGATGAACGACGCGCTCTATCCGCTGCTGGTGGGGTTCAACGCGATCCCCAAGGCAACGGTGGTGCCGGTCATCGCGCTGATGTTCGTCGGCCAGCATGATTTCAACACCATCCTGATGGCGTTCATGATCTCGTTCTTCCCGATCGCGGTGTCGGTGTCGATCGGGTTGAGCACGCTCGAGCCGGAATACCGCGATATCCTGCGCTCGCTGGGCGCGTCGCGCTTCACGGTGTTCTGGAAGATCGCGCTGCCGAAAACGCTGCCCGAGTTCTTCGGCGCGCTGAAAGTGGCGGCGACGCTGGCGTTTATCGGCACCAACCTTGTCGAGATCATCACCCCGCACGGGCGCGGGCTGGGCCATCTGTTCCAGAGCGCGCAGACCAACAGTGACTTCCCGCTGATGTTCGCCGTGCTGCTGGCGCTCGCGTTTCTGGGGATCGTTCTCTATTACGCGGTCGTCGCGTTGGAGCGGATCTTTGCGGGCTGGGCGGTGCGGACCGCGCAATAAGCGCAGGCGAAGCCCGTCAGTGAAGGACGGGCTTCGTCGCTTGCGCCGGTTTGCGGGTGCGGACCGGGGTGCGCGGGGCCTTTTTGGCCGGGGCGGTTGCCGGTTTGGCCGCTGCCGGTTTCGCGGCGGCTTTTGCCGGGGCCTTGCGCGGTGCAGCGGACGTGATCGCGGTCACCGTGGCCGAGGCGGCGGGTTTCACCGCCACGGTGCGCGGGATCGCCGGTTTCATCTGCTCGGCTTCCTGAGCCAGCGCGCGGGCGCTGTCATGCGGCATCATCTGCGCCCAGGCAGCCCAGAGCCTTAGCGACTGCTCGACCTGCGCCTGCCAGATCTGCGTCCAGAAGGTGATTACCGGGGTGAACGTCCCGGCCGGGGGAATATCGTCGGACATGCTGTCCCTCCTCGTTACACGCGCGGATCGCGCCTAGGCCCGAGGATAGCCGAGAGCCGGGCAGCCGGGATTGATCCTGCGCAAGGACAGGCTGAATTGTCGGGGCCTGGCGCGGGTTCTGCCTGCGGTTTGGGCTTTTCGCTCAGGCCGCGGGCAGCGGGACTCAGATCTTGTGTTCCTCGACCGGCGGTTTCGAGCGCAGGAAGGCGAGGCTCTCGGCCAGATAGCCGGGCGGCAGATCGCGGCCGATGACCACGATCCGGGTGGTCTTGTCATCCTCGGGCCAGTGGCTGAGCGGCACGGGCGGGTGGAAGATATGCTGCACGCCGTGCAGGGCGAAGGGGTGCTTCATGCCCTCGACATGCACCACACCTTTCAGGCGCAGGATGTCGGCGGCGGCCGAGTTCATCAGCGATTCCAGCCACAGGTCGAAGACGATGGGCGAGATCGGTTCGGCAATCTCGACCGACTGCGAGCTGACCCGGCCATCATGGCCGGGGCGCTGCACGGCCGAGGCGGTGCTGACGAAAAGACCGTGCGATTGGCCGAAAGGGTCGGTGTTCTTGAGGCCGCTGAGCGGCGGCAGGCTGGCTTTCTTGGGCGCGGCGGCGACCCAGGCGAGCGTCTGCGCCGCGCTGCTGTCCTGCCGCGGAGCAAGGCCAAACAGCAAGGCGGGGTCGATCTGGCCGTGGTCGGCGTGGTGGCGGGGCGCGCCGGGGTTGATGGTGGCGAGGCGCTTTTCAAAACCGGCCAACTGGCCGGGGGTGACCAGATCGGCCTTGGTGACGATGATCCGGTCGGCCATGGCGATCTGCTGCACGGCCTCAAACTGGCTGTCCAGACTGTGCCCGCCGGTGGCGGCATCCGCCGTGGTCAGCACGCCGTCCAGCGCGAAATCGTAGGACAGGTTGCCGTCCATCACCAGCGTCTGCACGATGGGCGCAGGGTCGGCGATGCCGGTGGTTTCGATCACCACGCGGTCAAAGGCGATCTCGCCGGCATCGCGGCGTATCCGCAGATCGTTGAGCGTCTCGGCCAGATCGCCGCGCACGGTGCAGCACAGACAGCCCGAAGACATCAGTACCATAGTTTCGGTGGTGCTTTCGATCAGGTCGTGATCCAACCCGATCTCGCCGAATTCGTTGATCACCACGGCGGCCTTGTCCATCCCGGGATCGCGCAACAGGGCGTTGAGCAGCGTCGTCTTGCCCGAGCCGAGAAAGCCGGTCAGCAGGGTCACGGGGATCGGTGCGGGCATCTCTCAGGCTCCTGTTGTGGCGGGGCAGAGGTAAGCTGCCGAAGCGCGCTTGGCAACCGGGGCAGGGGGGCCTTGCCCCCCTCTGCGCGTGACCGCGCATTCACCCCCCAGGATATTTAGAGAGCAAAGAGGGGCGTTAGGGTTTCGTTAACCATGCGCTTATTTGCTCTTCAAATATCCCGGGGGAGTCGCGCCTTGGCGCGGCGGGGGGCTGGCCCCCCTCTGACCGCGCAACAGGCCCTGACGTCAAAGCGACGCGACGAACTCGGCCAACAGCGCGTTGAACACCGCAGGCGTCTGGCGGAACGGCGCGTGGCCCGCGCCCTCGACCCGGACAATCCCGCGCGCCCAAAGCGTTGGCGCGGTGAGCGTGTCGAAGTAGGGCGCCTGCAGGAACGGATCGTCCGCCCCGTTCACCACGGCGAAGGGCACCGACAGCCCTTCGACCACGCTGCGCTCGTCGATGAAGCCTTGGGTCAGCGCCGCGTTGAACATGATTTCCCGCGCCCGCCCGTCCGTGCGTTTGACCATCGCCAGCAGATGCGGGTCGACCTGCCCGTTCACCCCGCCGGTATGCAGCGCATAGCCTGTCGCCTCGGCATCCGAGAAGTCGCGCTTGGCGGTGAGGTTCTCGGCCTCGGGATCAATGTTGAACGCCGACATGAAGCTGTCGACCGAGGGCGCGACCGGCGGGGTGCCGCTGATCATCAGCCCTGCCACCGGCGTGCCGCGCCCGATCATCTCCAGCGCCGCGTGTCCGCCCAGCGACCAGCCGAACACCGCCGGGGTTGTGACCTCCAGCGCCTTGAGCACCGCCTCGATCGCCGCCGCGTAACCGGCAAAGGTATAGGTGCTTTCGGGATGGGGCGCATCGGTCGAGGCGCCGTGCCCCGGCAGATCCGGCGCGATCAGGCGATAGCCGCTCAGCTCGGGCGCGGCGAACTGGCCGTCGAACACCTCTTTGCAGGCCGAGTTGCCGTGGATCAGCAACAGCGGCTTCCCGCCGCCGCCGGAATCACGCAGCGCAAGGGTTCCGAAGGGGGTGTCGATCTTCGTCTGGGTCATGGTGTGCTCCTGTGGTTCGCGCCACGATAGCGCGGTCTCCTACCGGATCACCAGTCGCAACAATGCCCTGACCCCCAGCCGCAGCCCCCCGCGCCCCAGCCGTCCCAGCAGCGGCGCGAGCAGCGCCACCCCCGACATCAGGACCGAGAACACCCCCGCCACCAGCGCCAGCACCTCGTCGCTCATCCGCAGCCCAAGCCGCAGAAAGCGCGACTTGCCCAGCATCTCCAGCGCCCCCACCGTCCGCGGTCCCAGCACGTCCGAGGCCCGCGCGATCCGCGCCGCATCGCCGGGGGTGTCGATCGCGCCCATCAGATGCAGCGCCTGCCGCGTGCCCAGCCTGGTGTTGAGCCGCCCCAGATCCTGCGCCACCTCGACCGCCGGGCGGATCACCGCTGGCCGCGCCAGTGCCGCCAACCCATCCGCTGACCGCACCGCCCGCAGCCCGCCCCAGTCCACGCCAAAGACGACAGCGCGGCGGAACACGCCCAGAATCTCGGGCGCCAGCCGTCCCATCCGATGCGCGACCCGCAGCAGGCCCGAGCCGATCTTCACCGTGTAGGATGTCCCGCCCGAGACAACGACCAGCCCAGTCGCGGCGATGCCGACAAAGGCGATCCCCAGATCGATCTGATCCACCGCATCGCCCGCCACATAATGCCTGCCCTCGCGCACCAGCGCGACCAGATCGCCCAGCACCGTCACGTTCACCGCCACACCGCAACTCAGCGCCGCGCTCAGGGCGCAGTCGCGCAGGTCCCAGGCGCAGGCGGCGCAATCGAGGCCGGTGGCGATCCAGCCGTTGTCCGCGCCGTCCAGCACGTCGATCCGGTCAGCCAGCGCTGCGGGCAAGACACCCCCCTGCGCCGCCGCCAGATCCTGCAGCGCGCCGATCACCACCCAGTCGCGCGGCTCCTCGCCCAGCCGAGCCTCAAGCCGGGCCAGCACCGCCTCGGGGGTCGCCGCACGCGCCAGCCCGCGCTCATAGGCCGCCGCCAGCTGCGATTCCGTGCGCTCGACAAACGGTTCAAGCCCCGGCATGCGCGCCATCTCCAGCGCCCAATAGGCCGTCCAGCTCAGCGAAATCACCGCGATGACCGCCAGCACTCCACGCTCGATCCAGCGGCGTTTGCGCGCTTTGGGGTCGGGCGGGCGGGGTTTGCGGCGCAGCAACATGTTCCGGCCACTGTGAGCGGTCACGCGTTCAGGGGCAAGTCAGGACAATTTTGCTCAAATCGTCCCTTCATCATCTGTCCGAAAATATCCTCAGGGGGGTGAGGGCCCGCCCCGGGCCCGAGGGGGGCTGAAAGCCCCCTGCGCGCCGCATGGCGCGCGCGGCGGGCGACCCCTCGATGGGGTTGCCCGCCGCGCCCTGCTCTTTAACGCCGCGAGCGCACCATGCCCACGATGTCATAGGTGCGTTCCATGATCGGCCGCGCAATCGCATCCGCCCGGTCCGCGCCCTGACCCAGGATCGCGTCGATCTCGTCGGGGGCCTGCATCAGCCGCGCCATCTCGGTCGAGATGGGCGACAGCGACTCGACCGCCAGATCGGCCAGTTTGGGCTTGAACGCGCCAAAGCCCTGGCCTGCGTATTCCGCCAGCACCGCGTCCTTGGTCATGCCCGCCAGTGCCGCGTAGATGTTCACCAGGTTCTTCGCCTCGGGCCGGTCGGCCAGCGCGTCGAAACTGTCGGGCAGCGGTTCGGCGTCGGTTTTCGCCTTCCTGATCTTTTTCGAGATCGTATCGGCGTCATCCGTCAGGTTGATGCGTGACGCGTCCGAGGGATCGGATTTCGACATCTTCTTGGTGCCGTCGCGCAGGCTCATCACCCGCGTCGCTGCGCCCTCGATCACCGGTTCGGTGATCGGGAAGAAATCGACCTTGTAGTCATGGTTGAACTTCGTGGCGATGTCGCGGGTCAGCTCGACATGCTGTTTCTGATCCTCGCCCACCGGCACATGGGTGGCGTGGTAGAGCAGAATGTCGGCGGCCATCAGCGACGGATAGGCGAACAGACCGAGCGAGGCTTTTTCTGCATCCTTGCCCGAGGTCTTATCCTTCCACTGCGTCATGCGGTTCATCCAGCCCATGCGGGCCACGCAGTTGAACACCCAGCCCAGCTCGGCATGGGCCGAGACCTGGCTCTGGTTGAACAGGATCGACTTCTTTGGGTCCAGCCCGGCGGCCAGATAGCCGGCGGCCAGTTCGCGGGTCTGGCGCTTCAGGGCGTCGGGGTCTTGCCAGACGGTGATCGCGTGCATGTCGACCATGCAGTAGATCGTCTCGATCCCCTGATCCTGCATTTCGACAAAGCGTTTGATCGCGCCCAGATAATTGCCCAGCGTCAACCCGCCCGAGGGTTGGATGCCCGAGAAGACGCGCGGCTTGAACTTGGCGTTCGGGGTTGCGGCGCCCGTGGAAGTGTCAGCCATAGACGTCACTCCGTGGTGGAAAACATACGCCTGTTCGCTTATCGCTGGCACGGCGGGGCGTCAACCGACCCCGCAGGAGCCCCCATGACCGACCAAGATCAGAACGACGCCGACGAACAGCTGTTGCGCGATCTCAATTCCTCGCCGCTCAACCCGTTGCCGGGGGTGGTCTGGCTGTTGGTGCTGGCTGTGCTGGGGGTCGAGGCCGCGCTCAGCGCCGCCGGATACGGGCTGATCGGCGGGCCGCAGGGCGTGGGCTGGCGGCTGTCGGCGATCCAGCGCTTTGGCTATTCCAGCGCGATTCAGGGCTGGATGCTGGAGACCCGGCATTTCCCGCCCGCGCATCTGCTGCGCTACGTGACCTTCCCCTTCATCCACGGCTCGCCGATGCACGCGCTCTTCGGCGTCGTGCTGCTGGCCGCGCTGGGCAAGATGGTCGGCGAGCGGTTTGGCGCGGTGCGGTTTCTGGTGCTGGCGCTGGGTGTGCCCATCGGGGCGGCGGCGATCTTCGGGCTCATTCTGGGTGATGACCAGTTGGGCTGGCTGTTTGGCGCGATGCCCATGGTTTTCGCGCTGGTCGGCGGCATGACATGGCTGCGCTGGCGCGATGCGGGCACGGATCGGGACAAACAGCGCCGGGCCTTTGCGCTGATCGCGGTCCTGATGGGCGCGCGGCTGGCCTTTGGCCTGGTCGCCGAAACCGGGCCCGCATGGATCGCCGAGCTGTCGGCGTTCGGGCTGGGCTTTGCGGCGTCTGCGCTGGTGCTGGGGCCGGGCAGCTGGCAGCGATTGCGCGCAAAAATTCGCGCATGATCTGACTTGTTCGATGGAACCGACGCCGTAGAGTAGGCGTTGGATCGTTCAAAAGGAGATCACACTATGGGCATGGGATGGATCGGCGCGATCATCGTCGGCGGTTTCGCTGGCTGGTTTGCATCGAAGTTCATGAATTCAAACACCGGGGTGTTGGTTAACATCATCCTCGGGATCATCGGCGCTGCCGTGGCCAGCTTTCTGTTCGGCCTGCTCGGCGTCAGCTTTTCGGGTATCCTTGGATACCTCATCGCCGGTTTCGTCGGCGCGTCGCTGCTGATCTTTATCGGCCGACGGGTATTCTGACCCCGGTTTTCTAAACGGCTTTCACCGCTGCCGTTTCATGGCGGCGGTGAAATCCGACAGCTTGAAGGCGCCGATCAGCGCGCCCAGTCCGAAGTAGGACACGACGCCGATCGCCACCAGCAGCAGCACCCCCAGATAGCGCCAGCCCGCCGCCTCGATCATCGGGGCAAGCGGGATTTGCGCGAACCACACCACCGCCCCCATCATCAGCGACGCTGCGATGATCCGCGGTGCCCGGCTGCGCAACCGGTCGTCAAACCGCGCCGCCTCGCCCATCGGGCGGCTGCCGAGCCAGAGTTGAAAGACCATCACCCAGGCCGCGACCGAGGTGGCAATCGCGGCGGCGATGTAGCCGACCACAAAGGCCAGCCCCACGGCCAGCGCGGCATTCACCACCATCGAGATAAGGGCATAATTGAACGGGCTGCGGGTATCCTCGCGCGCGAAGAACAGCGGTTGCAGGGTTTTTTGCAGTACAAAGGCGGGCAGGCCGATGCCATAGACGGCGACGGCCAGCGCGGTGGCGGCGGTGTCCTCGGGGCCGAAGCGGCCGCGCTCGAACAGCACGGCGGTCAGCGGCACGGCGGCGGCGACCAGCGCCACGGCAGACGGCAGGGTCAGCGCCAGCGCGAACTCGGTCGCGCGGCTGAAGCTGTGGCGGGCACCGGCGGTGTCGTTGGCCTTGAGGCGGCGCGAGAGGTCAGGCAGCAGCACGACGCCGATGGCGATGGCCACCACGCCCAGCGGCAGCTGATACAGGCGGTCAGCGTTATAGAGCCACGCCACCGCATCGCCGAAATAGCTGCTGACCTGACGGCCCACCAACAGATTGACCTGAACCACGCCGCCCGCCAGCATGGCAGGCGCGGCGACGATGGCCAGATGCTTCATCTCGGGTGTGAAGCGCGGCAGGCGGGGCCGCAGGGTGATGCCCGCGCGGTGCGCCGCCCACCAGACCAGCGCCAGCTGGGCGATGCCAGCAACCGGAATGGCCCAGGTGATCGCAAGACCGGGGTCAAAGCCCATCAGCGGATCGGATTGCAGCGCCATGGCACCGGCAAGCGCGCCGATGAAGATCAGGTTCAGCAAGACGGGTGCGGCAGCAGCGGCGGCAAAGCGGCCCGTCGCGTTCAGCACGCCCGAGGCCAGCGCGGCCAGTGAGATGAACAGGATGTACGGGAACGCGATGCGCCCGTAGAGCACCGCCAGATCAAAGCGTTCGTCGCCGCGAAAACCCGAGGCCATCGCCAGCACCAGCCACGGCATCGCCACCTGGGCGATCAGCGTTATGACCAGAACGAGGCTGGCCAGCCCGGCGAAAGCGTCGCGCGCGAAGCCTTCGGCATCGTCGCCCGCTTCGTATTTCTTCGAGAACATCGGCACGAAGGCGGTATTGAACGCGCCTTCGGCAAAGAAGCGGCGGAACATGTTGGGCAGCGAGAACGCCACGATGAACGCCTGCGCGGCGGGGCCGGTGCCCAGCACGGCGGCGATCCACGCGTCGCGCACAAAGCCCAGGACGCGGCTGGCCAGAGTCCAGCCGCCGACGGTAGCAAAGCCCTTGATCAGGCGGATTGGCGTCACGATGACCCCTTGGGTGTCAAGATTGGGTTAAGATCTGCGGAGGAACCGGCGTGCTCACGCCAGTTCGGCCCGTTGTACGCCAGCTTCGATCGCGGCGTGGAGTTTTTTCTCAAGCGCCTCTTGGCGCGATTTGGTGTGCAATTTCAGGCCGAACATGTCTTTCACGTAGAAGCTGTCGACCACCTGCACGCCGTAGGTCGCGATCACGGCGCTGGCGATATAGACGTTGTTGGCCGCCAGCGTGCGCGTCAGGTCATAGAGCAGGCCGGGACGGTCGCGGGTGTCGACCTCGATGATCGTGTAGATATCCGAGCCGTCATTGTCGAAGACGATCTTGGTCGGCACGCGAAAGCCGCGCTCGCGTTTCTTGACCTTGTCGCGGTCCTTGAGCGCCTGAGTCGCGACGACCTCACCGGCAAAGGTGCGCTCGATCATCTTGCGCAGCCGGGGCTGGCGCGCGGCCTCGTAGGGGCGGCCATCGGCGTCTTGTATCCAGAATTCGGCGGTCGCGTAGCCGTCCTTGGACGTATAGGTGCGCGCGTCGACGATGTTGGCCCCGACCAGCGCCAACGCCCCCGACAGGCGCGAGAAGATCCCCGGATGATCCGCCAGCGCGAAACAGGCGCGGGTGGCGTCGCGGGCGTCGTCAAGATGCAGGTCGATGCGGATCTCGCTGTCGGAAATCCCGCGCAACAGGTTGGCAAAGACGACATGCGTTTCGGTCATCAACCCCTGCCAATAGGGGCCGTAATGGCGCGCGGTTTCGGCGCGCAGCTCGGCGCGGGGCCAGTCGGCCAGCGCGTCCCGCAGGGCGCGCTTGGCCTCGTTCTCGCGGTGCGAGCGGTTCAGCGCCTCGGCCCCGCCTTCGAGCGCATCGGCGGTCCCGGCGTGTAGCTGGCGCAGCAACATGGCTTTCCAGTTGTTCCACGTCCCCGGACCCACGCCGCGAATGTCACAGACGGTGAGCACGGTCAGCAGGTCCAGCCGTTTGCGGGTTTTCACCGCCTTGGCGAAATCGCGGATGGTGCGCGGGTCGCCGATATCGCGCTTTTGCGCCACGTCGGACATCAGCAAGTGATGGCGCACCAGCCATTCGACGGTTTCGCTTTCCTCGGCGGTCAGGCCCAGACGCGGCGCGACGCGGCGGGCGATCTGGGCACCAAGGATCGAGTGATCCTCGGGCCGGCCCTTGCCGATGTCGTGCAGCAAGAGCGCGACGAACAGAACCTTGCGGTTGATGCCCGCGTCCAGAATCTTGGACGACAGCGGCAGTTCCTCGATCAGTTCTTTCCGCTCGATCTGGGCGAGGGTGCTGATGCACTGGATGATATGCTCGTCCACCGTGTAGTGGTGGTAGACGTTGAATTGCATCATCGCCACGATGGATTCAAATTCGGGGATGAACGCGCCCAGCACGCCCAGTTCGTTCATCCGCCGCAGCGCCCGCTCGGGGTTGCCGTGCTTGAGCATCAGATCCATGAAAATGCGCTTGGCTTCGGGCGTTTCGCGCAGGTCGGCGTCAATGCGGTGCAGGTTGGCGGCGATCAGGCGCATCGCGTCGGGGTGGATCAGCAGCCCGGTGCGCAGCGCTTCTTCAAAGATGCGCAGCAGGTTCAGCGGATCGGCAAGAAAGGCTTGCGGGTCTTCCAGATTGATCCGGTTCAGATCGACGCGGAACCCGGGCTTGACCTTGCGACGGCGGCGCAGCAGGCGCAGCAGGTCGGGCGCGCGCTTGACGTGCCGGGCCTCCAGCGCGGTCAGGAAGATGCGGGTCAGTTCGCCGACATGGGTGGCGTGGCGGAAATAGGCCTGCATGAAATGCTCGACCGCGCGGCGTCCGCCGTGGTCGGTATAGCCCATCCGCTCGGCCACATCGGGCTGCATGTCGAAGGACAGGGTATCGACCGCCCGGCCGTTCAGGTGGTGCAGATGGCAGCGCACGGCCCACAAAAACGTCTCGGCGTCGCGGAATTTGCGGTACTCGCCCTCGGTGAAGAACCCCAGTCCGACCAGCTCGGCAGCCTTTTGCACGCCGTGGATATATTTGGCGATCCAGTAGAGCGTTTGCAGGTCGCGCAGCCCGCCCTTGCCCTCTTTCACGTTGGGTTCCAGCATATAGCGCTGGCCGCCCTGCTTGCGGTGCCGTTCCGAGCGTTCGGCCAGCTTGGCCTCGACAAAGTCGGACTGGGTATTGGCAAACAGGTCTTTCCACAGCCGCGAGGTCAGCCCGCGCGCCAGCACGGCGTTGCCGGTCAGATAGCGGGTCTCTAGCAGGGCGGTGCGGATGGTGTAATCTTCGCGGCCCAGCCGCAGGCAATCCTCAACCGTGCGGGTGGAATGGCCGATCTTCAGCTTGAGATCCCACAGGATATAGAGCGTCGATTCGATCACGCTTTCGGCCCAGCCGGTGACCTTGTGCGGGGTCAGGAACAGCAGATCCACATCCGATTGCGGGGCCATTTCGGCCCGGCCATAGCCGCCGACGGCCATCACCGCCATGCGCTGACCCTTGGTCGGCGTGCCGTTCTTGTGCAGGTTCAGCTGCGCAACCTGCAGCGCCGCTGTCACGACAATATCGGTCAGCCAGGTCTGCGCGCGGACATACGAGCGCGCATCGCGCGGAGCCTTGGCAAAGGCGGCCTGCAGCGTGGCGTTGCCCTGACGCAGCACATCGCCCAGCGTGGCGACGGTGAACGCGCGGATATCGCGGGCCTCGGTCAGCGGGCCAAGGCCTTCGGTCAAGGTCTGGTCCAGCGCGTCGAGGTCGCACAGTTCGGCCTCGGCGACCAGCATGAGGTCGCCGGGGGCAGGGGCGGGGGGCAGGGCGTAGAGACGTTCAACCGGCAGGGCAGCGGTGCGGCCAGCAGCGGGGGCGGTGTTGGGCACGATCAGCCTCTTACGTCCCCGGAATGACGAAGCTGCGCGGCGCCGGGTCCAGAATGACCACGGCGTTGTCGCGGATCGTCGCCACGGCCAGACCGCGCTGGTTGGTGCCATCCGGCAGCAGGCGGAACACGCCGTTCACGCCGACAAAGCCCGAGGCCTGCGTCAGCGATTCGCGCGACAGCGCGTCCGGTGCGCCGCTGCCGAGCAGCGCGCCGATGGCGGCGATGCCGTCATAGGCCAGCCCGGCGATCGGGTGCGGCGTGCTGCCGTAAGCCGCCTGATAGCGCGCCTCGAACTGCTGGGTGACGGTCGGGTCGGGCAGGGTGAACCAGCCCTCTTGCAGCCCGCGCAGTTGCAGCGTGGCGGCGGGAACGTTCCATTGCGTCACGCCCATGAACTGGAATTGCGGCCCCGAGATCCGGTTGTCGGGCAGCAGTTGCGCCAGAATCGGCAGGGCCCCGGCGCTGTCAGCGGTGAACAACAGCGACTCGGCCCCTGACGAACGGGCGGTCGAGGCCAGCGTCGGCAGCGCGTTGACGATGCCTTGCTGCGAGAAGTCATAGGTTTCGGTGGCGACGATCTGACTGCCGCTGCCAGCGGCCGCGCGGTTGACGGCGGCGAGCATCAGCTCACCGGCCGTGGTCCGCTCGCCGATGATCATCACCCGGCCCCGGCCCTGCGCGGCGGCATAGTCGAGCACGCGGCGCGCGGCGTTGTCGGGCGTCAGGCCCAGCACGAAGACGTTGTTGCCCGCAATGGCCGGGTTGTTCGAGAAGCTGAGCACCGACAGGCCGGTGCCGGACACCGCGGTGCCAACCGCAGCGGCTTCGGCACCATGGACCGGGCCCAGAATGATCCGCGCGCCGTCACTGGCGGCTTGCTGCGCGACCTGCGCGGCAACGGCGGGATCGCCTTGGGTGGCATAGACCCGCAGGTCGATCTGAACGCCCGACAGATCCGCCACCGCCATGCGGGCGGCGTTTTCCAGATTGGTGGCAAGAATGTCGTTGCCCTGCGTCGTCGATCCGCCCGGAACCAGCAGCGCCACGACGACCGGCGCGTTGGGGTCAACGCGCGGCGTGCCGCTCATGCCGCCAAGGTTGATCGGACCGCAGGCGGCAAGCGCCATGAGGCCAACCAGCGCCGCGCGGCGTGACAGACGGGAAACAAAACGACGGGTGGGGGATTGCGCGCGCATCGAAGTCCTCTCAACGGCGTTTTGACAAGGGCGGGTTGCAGCGGCTTGCACCGCGGGCAACAGTATTGAACACACACAGTGAAGTAAACGTGTCTCTGGAGCCGATATGACCGATGCGCAAGACCCGAGCGATGACGATCTGCGGCTTTCCGCCGGGGAGCCGGGCCCCGCACCCCTGGACTGGGCCGCTGGCCCGGCCAAGGTGCTGCCGGGGCTGCACCTGCTCTCGACCCCGATCGGGGCCGCGCGCGACATCACGCTGCGGGCGCTGGACCTGCTGGCCAAGGCCGATGTGCTGGCGGCCGAGGACACGCGCACGCTGCGGCGGCTGATGGAGATCCACGGCATCCGCATCGACGGCCGCCCGATGATCCCCTACCACGACCACAACGGCGCGCAGGCCCGGCCCCGCATCATGGGGCTGCTGGCCGAGGGCAAGTCCGTTGCCTACGCCAGCGAGGCCGGCACGCCGCTGGTCGCCGACCCCGGCTTCCAGCTGGCCCGCGCCGCGATTGCCGAGGGGTATACCGTGCTGGCCGCGCCCGGCGCGTCAGCCGTGCTGACCGCGCTGGCGGTGGGCGGGCTGCCGACGGATCGCTTTTGTTTTCTGGGCTTTCCCCCTCGCAGGGGGCGGCGCGGCAGCAGTGGCTGGAAGAGGCGATGGCAATCCCGGCGACGCTGGTGATGTATGAATCGCCCAAGCGCATTCACCGATTGTTAGATGATTTGAAGCAGCATGAAGGGAGAGAGGCCGCGCTGTGCCGTGAACTCACCAAACGGTTTGAAGAGGTGATTCGCGGGACGCTGGGGTCCGTGGCCGCGGATATTGAGGGGCGTGATCTGAAAGGTGAGATCGTGTTGCTGGTCGGACGGGCTGAGGCAGTGACCGGCGATGCGGTGGATCTGGATGCGATGCTGCGCTCGGCATTGGCGGGTGAAAGCCTGCGTGAGGCGGTCGCCGCGGTGACCGAGGCTACAGGCCTGCCCCGGCGGCAGGTGTATCAACGGGCGCTGGCGCTCGGGAAGGACGGGGACGGATGAGCGGGGCGGTTTCATATCATGCAGGTCTCGCGGCTGAGGATCAGGTCGCGCGCGATTATCACCGGCGGGGATTTCCGGTGGCGGCACAGCGCTGGCGTGGCAAGGGCGGGGAAATCGACCTCGTGGCGCAGGACGGTGACGGGTATGTTTTTGTCGAGGTCAAGAAAAGCCGCAGCCACGCGCGGGCGGCGGAACGGTTGTCGCAGCGGCAGATGCGCCGGCTTTATGATGCCGCGGCAGAGTTTCTGGGCGGTTGTCCGAAGGGGCTGAACACACAGGCCCGGTTTGACGTGGCGCTGATTGACGCTCAGGGCCGGATCGAGATCGTCGAAAACGCGCTCTGCGCCTGAGGCTTCCTGCGTAATCACAGGTCTGTTGCTGCAATGCAGGGTCTGGGTGATTGAAACTTTCGCGCGGCTGCGCCATCTATCCCCCGTGGGCAAACCGCCCCCAGCGGAAGAGCAGGAGATGTCATGGCGTTGCGTGTCGCTTTCCAGATGGACCCGATCGAGGGCGTCAACATCAATGCGGACAGCTCTTTCCGGCTGGCCGAAGAGGCGCAGGCCCGGGGCCATGAGCTGTGGGTCTATACGCCCGACAAACTGACTTTCGATGAGGGCAAGGTCGTGGCGCGGGCGCGGTCGCTGCGCGTGAAGCGGGTGCAGGGCGACCATGCCGAACTGGGCGTGGAAGAGCGGCTGGATCTGTCGACGATGGATGTGATCTGGCTGCGCCAGGACCCGCCGTTCGACATGGCTTATATCACCTCGACGCATCTGCTGGACATGCTGCGTGACAAGGTCCTGATCGCCAACGATCCGTTCTGGGTGCGCAACTACCCGGAAAAGCTGCTGGTTCTGCAGTTTCAGGATCTGACGCCGCCGACGATGATCGCGCGCAATCTGGATGAAATCCGCGATTTCAAGCACCGCCATGGCGACATCATTCTCAAGCCGCTCTACGGCAATGGCGGCGCGGGGGTGTTCCGGCTGGACGCGGGCGACCGCAACCTGTCGTCGTTGCATGAACTGTTCACCGGATTTTCACGCGAGCCGCTTATCGTGCAGAAATTCCTGCCGGCGGTGTCCAAGGGCGACAAACGGGTGATCTTGATCAATGGCGAGCCGATCGGCGCGATCAACCGGGTTCCGGCCGAGGGCGAGACGCGCTCGAACATGCATGTCGGCGGGCGGCCCGAAAAAATCGGCCTGACCGACCGTGACCGCGAGATTTGCGCGGCCATCGGGCCCTTGCTGCGCGAGAAGGGCCAGATCTTTGTCGGCATCGACGTGATCGGCGACTGGCTGACCGAGATCAACGTGACCTCGCCCACCGGCATTCAGGAGCTGGAGCGGTTCGACAGTATCAACGTGGCCGCCCGGATCTGGGAGGTCCTTGAGGAAAAGCGGGCCACTTCATGAGTTGGCAGGCCGAGGTTGTCCGTGTCGTCGCCCGCAAGGTGACGCGCCGAGCGCTGGCCCGCCAGCGCGACCCGGCCATCGCCCGCGCCGATTTCGAACGCCTTTCCGGCCGCGTTTTCCGCGCGCCGCCCGGTTCGCTGGCGCTGGAAGGCACCGCCGGCGTCCCCGGTCTGTGGGTCAGCAACAGGCCGCAGGGAGAGAGCGTTGTGCTCTATTTCCACGGCGGCGCCTATGTGATGGGCAGCCCGCGGACCCACACCGGCATTGCCGCCGCCATCGCCCTGCGCACCGGCGCGCGGGTGTTCGTGCCGGACTATCGCCTGGCGCCCGAGCATCCGTTTCCCGCCGCCTTTGATGACGCCGTCGCAACCTATGACGCGCTGGTCGCGCTGGGGTCGCGGCCTGAGAACATCGTTCTGGGCGGAGATTCCGCGGGCGGCGGGCTGGCTTTGGCGCTGCTCGGGCATCTGTGCCGCGAAGGTCGGCCCCCGGCCGGTCTGTTCGCCTTTTCGCCCTGGACCGATCTGACCTTTGCCGGGGCCTCGCTGGTGACCAATGCCGCGCGCGAGCAGGTGCTGCCCGCGCACCGCCTGACCGAGACGCGCACTCTGATCCTGGGCAGCGCAAAGCCGCAAGATACCAACGACCCCCGGCTGTCGCCACTGCAGGCCAGCTTTCCCGCGGCGCCGCCGGTGATGCTGCACGCCGCCCAGTCCGAGATCCTGCGCGACGACACGCAACGCATGCGGGGCCGTCTGCCCAATGCCGAGATCCGCATTGCGGGCGATTTGCCCCACGCCTGGCCGATGCTGCACCGCTGGTTGCCCGAGGCGCGCGAGACGCTGGACCAGACCGCCGCGTTCATCCGCCAGTGTCTGCCGCAGACAGCCGAAAGCTGACCGCCTCGGCCACATGCGGCAGACGGACGGTGGCGCTGGCGTCCAGATCCGCAATGGTGCGCGCGACGCGCATCACCCGGTGATACCCGCGTGCGGTCAGGCCGAACCGGTCGGCGACTTTGGCCAGCAGCGCACGCCCTTCGGGATCGGGGGCGGCGATCTCGTCCAGCAGCGCGCCTTCGGCATCGGCATTCACCTGCACCGTCGGATGCGCGGCAAAGCGCGCGTCCTGCAGGGTGCGCGCGCGCGCGACGCGGGCCGCGATCTGCGCCGAGGTCTCGCCGGTGGCAGGCAGGTCGAGGTCGGACCAGCCGACCGGCGGCACCTCGATCCGCAGATCGAAACGGTCCATCAGCGGGCCGGATATCCGCCCGAGATAATCGTCACCACAGCCCGGCGCGCGCGCGCAAGCGCGACTGGCATCGCCCAGATAGCCGCACCGGCAGGGGTTGGCGGCGGCGATCAGCAGGAAGCGGCAGGGATAGCGGGTGTGGGCATTGGCGCGGGCGACGACCACTTCGCCGGTCTCGATCGGCTGGCGCAGGGTTTCGAGCACGGTGCGGGGAAATTCGGGGAACTCGTCGAGGAACAGCACACCGTTATGCGCGAGGCTGATTTCCCCGGGCTTGGCCCCTTTGCCCCCGCCGACGATGGCCGCGACCGAGGCCGTGTGATGCGGCTCGCGGAACGGACGGCTGCGCGAGATGCCGCCTTCGTCCAGCAACCCGGCGAGCGAGTGAATCATCGAGGTTTCAAGGGCTTCCATCGGTGAAAGCGGCGGCAACAGCCCCGGCATCCGCGCCGCCAGCATGGATTTCCCCGAGCCGGGCGTGCCGACCATGATCACGTGATGCCGCCCGGCCGCGGCGATTTCGAGCGCGCGTTTGGCGCGTTCCTGGCCTTTCACATCATGCATGTCACGCGCGCCGGGGTCGGTGATGACCTCGCCGGGTTGGGCGCGGGGCAGCGGCGTCTGGCCGGTGAAATGGTGGATGGCGTCTTGCAGCGTGGCGGGGGCGAAGACCTGCGCCGCGCCGACCCACGCAGCCTCGGCCCCGCAGGCGCGCGGGCAGATCAGCGTGTACCCGGCGCTGGCGGCAGCCATGGCGGCGGGAAGCGCGCCGACCACGGGAACCAGCGCGCCGTCCAGCGCCAGTTCGCCTAACGACACGCTGCCCGCCAGTTCATCGGCGGGGATCACGTCAAGCGCGGCAAGAAGGGCCAGCGCGATGGGCAAGTCGAAATGCGAGCCCTCTTTGGGCAGGTCGGCGGGGGACAGGTTCACCGTGATGCGGCGGGGCGGCAGGGCGATGGAGAGCGACGACAGGGCGGCGCGGACCCGTTCGCGGGCCTCGGACACCGCCTTGTCGGGCAGGCCGACGACATGAAAGGCGGGCAGGCCGGGGGTAAGGACGCATTGCGCCTCGACCAGACGGGCCTCGATCCCGTCGAAGGCCACGGTGCGCGCGCGTGCCAGCATTGCGTGTCTCGCCCCATCCATCGCCAGAGGATCGGCGTTGACTGGTTAGGAAAGGGTTAACGGGGGGCGTCATTCTTCAGGCCGGGACTGCCAGCGAGGTGGGGTATCGCCGCTTTGCCCGATGATATCGCGCGGGGGTGTTCGCTGCTGCGCTGACTGTAGGGCTGTTCAGCACGCAGTCCGTCTGGGCCCGAGGTGGGACTGCCGGTTCGGCCCGGTGCCGGGTGGCACGCGATGAGCGGCCAAAAGAAACGGCGCGCGAGGTTTCCCCCGCGCGCCGATGGGTCCGGTAGGGTGGGGTTGAACCCCACCCTACGCCCTCACTTGATGATCTTCGAGACGACGCCTGCACCGACGGTGCGGCCGCCTTCGCGGATGGCGAAGCGCAGTTTCTCTTCCATCGCGATCGGGGCGATGAGCGAGACTTCGAACTTCAGGTTGTCACCGGGCATGACCATCTCGGTGCCCTCGGGCAGCTTGACGGTGCCGGTCACGTCCGTGGTGCGGAAGTAGAACTGCGGGCGGTAGTTGGCGAAGAACGGCGTGTGACGGCCACCCTCTTCCTTGGTCAGGATATACGCCTCGGCTTCGAAGTCGGTGTGCGGGTTGACCGATTTCGGCTTGCACAGCACCTGGCCGCGCTCAACGCCGTCACGCTCGATGCCGCGCAGCAGGATACCGACGTTGTCGCCAGCTTCCCCACGATCCAGCAGTTTGCGGAACATTTCCACGCCCGTGCAGATCGACTTCTTGGTGTCGCGGATGCCGACGATTTCGACTTCGTCGCCAACGTTGATCACGCCACGCTCGACACGACCGGTCACAACCGTACCACGACCCGAGATCGAGAACACGTCTTCGATCGGCATCAGGAACGGCTGGTCGATGGCGCGGGCCGGGGTCGGGATGTAGGTGTCGACGGCTTCCATCAGCGCGCGGATCGAGATCCTCGCCGATTTCCTTCATCTCACCGATCATCGCCTGATAGGCCGAGCCTTTGACGATCGGAATGTCGTCGCCGGGGTATTCGTACGACGAGAACAGCTCGCGCAGTTCCATTTCGACCAGCTCGATCAGCTCTTCGTCGTCGACCAGGTCGACCTTGTTCATGTAGCAGACCATGTACGGAATGCCGACCTGACGGCCGAGCAGGATGTGCTCGCGCGTCTGGGGCATCGGGCCGTCCGAGGCTGCGCAGACCAGGATCGCGCCGTCCATCTGGGCAGCACCGGTGATCATGTTCTTCACGTAGTCGGCGTGGCCGGGGCAGTCGACGTGCGCATAGTGGCGCGCAGCGGTCTCGTATTCCACGTGCGCCGTCGAGATCGTGATCCCGCGGGCTTTCTCTTCCGGCGCGCCGTCGATCTGGTCATAGGCCCGGAAGTCACCAAAGTATTTGGTGATCGCTGCGGTCAGCGTCGTCTTGCCGTGGTCAACGTGACCGATCGTCCCGATGTTCACGTGCGGCTTGTTACGTTCAAACTTTGCCTTCGCCATGATGGCTTCTCCTCAAGTCTTGATCCGCGCGGCGGGGGAGGCCCCGCCTGTTGGGTGTCGAGCGCGCGGGGAAAACCCCGCATTTCGGCGGGCCGCGTCGCGCGCGAGATAACGGCGAAACACGGGAAAATCAAGACGATTGGCGTCGTTTAGGCACTAAAACGCTGGGCTGTGGCGGACCCGGCCTTGCGGCCGGGTGCGGAGCCTTGCGTCAGCGCCGCCCGCAGCCGCGTTGCGGCGCGGTGCCGTCGGCGGCGGCGGCCGTTCCTGTCGGATCCGCGGCGGGGGTTGCCGCAGCGTCGGCTGGCAGAACGACGGCGGTGTCATCGGGGGTGCTTGCAGCGGGGGCGGGTGCGTCGGTGCCCGCCGCTGCTGCATCGGCAGGCGCTGTCTCATCGCCTGCGTGTTCGAACCACTCAGGGTGTTCCAGCATCCAGGTCTCGATCCGCAGGGCTGCGTTCGCGGCCAGCGCGGCCATCTGCTGCTCGGCATTCTGGGTCAGGCCCGAGCCGACGATGGACGAGCCCCCGGCGCTTTCCAGAATGGTGAACTGCTCGGGCTCTTCGTTGAGCGGGCGGCCCAGACGGTCATCCCACAGATTGGTCGAGATGATCAGCGCCGAGCGCGGCGAGGCAACGATGGGGATCCCCGGCACGGCCAGCACATAGGCGTCCATGTGGATGGCGATATGGTAGAGGCGGTCGCCCTCGTACCGGCCAAAGCGGCGGTCGATCTCGTCGCGCATGACATCGGCGAAGTCGTCGAGATTGGCTTCGCGCGAGAGTGGGCCCTGCACCGTGTCATTGGTGGTGACGATGTTATAGCACAGGCGGAAATCGCTGAATTCGGCGCGCATGTCTTCAAGCTGAGTGCCGTCCCGCGAGCAGGCGGCCATCAGGGCCAGGAGGCCCGCGGCCAGCGTGGTCTTCAGCGTATTGCGCGCGATGGCCATGGGCGTCCCTCAAGTTTGTGCCTGAAATCCTTAGCCGATAGGCCCCGGCATGGCAACGCCGGGGCCTGTGGCCGTGTGATCACGCAAAGCGATTGTCCCGCGGAAAGCCGCGCGGGGCCATGCGGCCTGCGGTGGCGCGCTTGGCCAGCCATTCGCTCAGGTCCGGCTCGTGCCGGGTGCGCCCGGCGGGATCTTTCCACGACAGCCCTTCGGTGAGCGTCAGCGTGGTCAGGTCGGACAAGCCGCCATCCTTGAACTTTTGCAGCCGCACGCCCTTGCCGCGGCCCATTTCGGGCAGCTCATCCAGCGCGAAGACCAGCATCTTGCGGTTCTCGCCGACGGTGGCGATGTGGTCGCCGGTGATGGTCTTGCAGACCAGCGCCTTGATCCCGTCGCGCAGGTTGAGCACCTGCTTGCCCGCGCGGGTCTGCGCCAGCAGCTCGTCGGCGGGGATGATGAAGCCGTCACCCTCGGCCGAGGCGACGATCATCCTTGTGCCGGGCTGGTGCAGGAAGATGTCGAGGATCTGCGCTTCGTTCGGCAGATCGACCATGAGGCGCACGGGTTCACCCATGCCGCGCCCGCCGGGCAGGTTGGCGCCCAGAAGCGTGTAGAACCGCCCGTTCGAGCCATAGATCAGGATCTTGTCGGTGGTTTCGGCGTGCAGGGCAAAGGCCCCTTCGTCGCCGTCCTTGAACTTGAACTCGCCGTCCAGCGCGACATGGCCCTTCATCGCGCGGATCCAGCCCATTTTCGAGCAGACCACGGTGATCGGCTCGCGCTCGATCATCGCTTCGGGCGCGAGGATTTCGGCCTCGCCCGCCACGGCGAAATCCGAGCGGCGCTTGCCCAGCGCGGTCTCCTTGCCGAACTGTTTGCGCACGGCTTCCAGCTCTTCGCCGATGCGTTTCCACTGGCGGGCGTCGGAATTGAGCAGATCGTCCAGCGCGGCGCGTTCTTTCAGAAGCGCGTCGCGTTCCTTGCGCAGTTCCAGCTCTTCCAGCCGCCGCAAGCTGCGCAGGCGCATGTTGAGGATGGCTTCGGCCTGAACCTCGGACAGCTCACCCTCGCCCGGGGGCGGGCCGACGTAATCGGCCTCACTCATCGCGCGCGGGAAGGTGCGGCCCCATTCCTCACGCATCAGCGCGTCGCGGGGGGCGTCATCATAGCGGATGATGTCGATCACGCGGTCGAGGTTGAGATAGGCGATGATGAAGCCTTCGAGCACCTCGAGCCGGTGGTCGATCTTGTCCAGACGGTGCTGCGAGCGGCGTTGCAGCACAAGGCGGCGGTGGTCGAGGAAGGCGCGCAGCACTTCGCGCAGGCTGCAGACCTTGGGCGTGCGGCCGTCGATCAGCACGTTCATGTTCATGCTGAAGCGCAGTTCCAGATCGGTGACGCGCATCAGCATGCCCATCATCTGCTCGGGATCGACGTTCTTGGAACGCGGTTCCAGCACGATGCGCACGTCATCGGCGGATTCGTCGCGCACGTCGCCCAGCAGGGGGACTTTCTTGAGCTGGATCACCTCGGCCAGCTTTTCGATCAGCTTGGACTTGGCGACCTGATAGGGGATCTCGGTCACGATGACCTGCCAGGTGCCCCGCGTCAGTTCCTCGATCTCCCACCGGGCGCGCAGACGGAAGGCGCCGCGACCGGTGCGGTAGCTCTCTAAGATCGACTCTCGAGGCTCGACGATGACGCCGCCGGTGGGGAAGTCGGGGCCGGGGATAAGCCTGACCAGATCGTCGTCGGGCAGATCGGGGTCCTTGATCAGCGCCTGACAGCCCGAGATCAGCTCATCGAGGTTGTGCGGCGGGATGTTGGTGGCCATGCCGACCGCGATACCGCTGGAGCCATTGGCCAGCAGGTTCGGAAAGGCGGCGGGCAGGACGATGGGTTCTTCAAGCGTGCCGTCATAATTGGGGCGGAAATCGACGGCGTTTTCGGCCAGACCGTCGAGCAGCGCCTCGGCGGCGGCGGTCAGGCGGGCTTCGGTGTAGCGGCTGGCGGCGGGGTTGTCGCCGTCGATGTTGCCAAAGTTGCCCTGACCGTCGACCAGCGGGTAGCGGACGTTGAAATCCTGCGCCAGACGCGCCATCGCGTCATAAATCGCGCTGTCGCCATGCGGGTGATAGTTGCCCATCACGTCGCCGCTGATCTTGGCGGATTTGCGGAAACCGCCGGTGGCGGTGAGTTTCAGCTCGCGCATCGCGAACAGGATGCGCCGGTGCACGGGCTTGAGCCCGTCGCGCGCATCAGGGAGCGCGCGGTGCATGATCGTCGAGAGCGCATATTGCAGATACCGCTCACCCAACGCACGGCGCAGCGGCTCGGCCAGAGGGGCGTCGAGCGGGATCGGAAGGGGGGACGTCTTGGGGTTCGTCGGTCATGGAGGCGTTTTAGCGCAGGGCGGCGGCGAGGGGAATTGGTTTCGTCGGAGGATCGAGCGCGCGTTGGGGTGCTGTTGGTTCGGGGGGCTGCCGCCCCCGGGCCCCCTGCTTCAAGGGGGACGCACGCGCCCCCTTGAAAATCCCCCGTGCGTATTGGGGGCAAGATGAAAGGCGCGGGTCAGTTTGGCAGTGTGGCGTCCCATGATTTGAGCCAGCGTTTGGGGGCGAGGGCGCGCCAGGTCTGCGTCAGGCGGGGGGCGGCCCAGGTGGGGTCGATGTGGCCGGCCTTGACCAGAATGAAGCGGTGGTTGGTGTAGTGGGGATGGAGGGTGAAGGTGTCGGGGTCGGCCTGGAGCAGCATCTCGCGTTCGTCGAAATCGCATTTGAACACGGCGGCATCGGCATAGGGCGACCACCAGACCCACATCTTGCCATGCGCCTTGAGGCAGGGATTGCCCCAGCCGGTGCTGTCCTCGACCTGTGGCAGGTTGAGGGAGAGGGCGAAGGCGCGGAGCTCGGCGTAGCTGTGGATCATCGGGGCCTCGCGGCGGCGGCGTTAACCTTGATGGGGGGTTAATGAGCCTGAGCCCAGTTGGCCCCGACGCCGGCATCGACGATCAGCGGCACGTCGATCTCGACCGTCGGGAGGTGCGCGTTTTCCATGATCTTCTTGACCACGGCGATGGTCTCGTCGATGGCGCTGTCTTCGACCTCGAACACCAGTTCGTCATGGACCTGCAGCAGCATTTTTGCGGGCAGATGCGCGATCTGGTCGGGGATGCGGATCATGGCGCGGCGGATGATGTCGGCGGCGGTGCCCTGAATGGGCGCGTTGATCGCGCCGCGGCGGGCGAAACCGGCACCGGGGCCTTTGGCGTTGATCTCGGGCGTATGGATGCGGCGGCCGAAGAGGGTTTCGACGTAAGCATGCTCTTTGGCGAAGGCGATGGTGGCCTCCATATAGTCCCTGATGCCCGGGAACCGCTCGAAATAGGTGTCGATAAAGGCCTGCGCGTCGGCGCGCGGAATGCGCAGGTTGCGGGCGAGTCCGAAGCCGGAAATGCCGTAGATCACGCCGAAGTTGATCGCCTTGGCGCGGCGGCGGATTTCCGAGGTCATCTCGTCCAGCGGCACGCCGAACATCTGGCTGGCTGTCAGCGCGTGGATGTCCAGACCGTCGCGGAACGCCTGTTTCAGCGCGGGGATGTCGGCGACATGGGCGAGGATGCGCAGCTCGATCTGTGAATAGTCGAGCGAGACCAGCTTGCAGCCCTCACGCGCGACAAAGGCCTCGCGGATGCGGCGGCCTTCCTCGGTGCGCACGGGGATGTTTTGCAGGTTGGGATCGGTCGAGGCCAGCCGCCCGGTGTTCGCGCCGGTCTGGGCATAGGAGGTGTGGACGCGGCCGGTTTCAGGGTTGATGTGCTGTTGCAGCGCGTCGGTATAGGTCGATTTCAGTTTCGACACCTGCCGCCAGTCCAGCACCTTGCCGGGCAGTTCATGCTCGGTGGCGAGGTCTTCGAGGATGTCGGCGCCGGTGGAATAGGCCCCGGTCTTGCTGGTCTTGCCGCCGGGCAGGCCCAGCTTGTCAAACAGCACCTCGCCCAGTTGTTTGGGCGAGCCGACGTTGAAGACCTCGCCGGCCATTTCGTGGATTTCGGCCTCAAGCCCGGCCATGGTCTGCGCAAAGGCCGAGGACATGCGGCTGAGCGTCTGGCGGTCGACCTGAATGCCGTGCATTTCCATCTGCGCCAGCACAGGGACCAGCGGGCGTTCCAGCGTTTCATAGACCGTGGTGACCCGCTCCTGATGCAGGCGGGGGCGCAGGACCTGCCACAGGCGCAGGGTGATGTCGGCGTCTTCGGCGGCGTATTTTGTGGCGTCTTCAATGCCGACCTTGTCGAAGGTGCGGGCGGATTTGCCCGAGCCGAGCAGCGGTTTGATCGGGATCGGGACGTGGTTGAGATAGGTCTCGGACAACAGGTCCATGCCGTGATTGTGCAGGCCCGAGAACATCGCGTAGCTCATCAGCATGGTGTCGTCGATCGGCGCGACCTTGACGCCGCGACGGGCGAAGATCTTGGCGTCGTATTTGATGTTCTGGCCGATTTTCAGGATCGAGGCGTCTTCGAGCACGGGTTTGAGGGCGTTGAGCGCCGCTTCCGGGTCGATCTGGCCGTCAAGCCGTTTGGCCGCGCCGAAGAGGTCGTCCACACCTTCACTATGGGTGAGGGGGATATAACAGGCCTCGCCGGGGATCAGCGACAGCGAGATGCCGACGAGGTCGGCCTGCATTTCATCGAGCGAGGTGGTTTCGGTATCGACGGCGACATAGCCCTGCTCGCGGATGCGCGCGACCCATTGGTTCAGCGTGTCGAGGTCGCGCACGCAGGTGTAGTTTTCCGGCGTGAAGGGCGGTTGTTCGATGGTTGCGGGGGCTTTGGCGGCGTCGGGCGCGGGGGCCGCGGCAGGGGCTTCGCTGACGGCGGGCGCCGCGACGCCCAGTTTGTCGGCGATGCGGCGGGTCAGGGTGCGGAATTCCATCTTGGCGAGGAAGTCCATCAGCGGGCCGGAGTCGGGCACCGTGCAGATCATCGAGATCGAGCGACTCGTCCAGTTCGACATCGCGTTTCAGCGAGACCAGTTCGCGTGACAGGCGGATCTGGTCGGCCTTTTCCAGCAGCGTCTCGCGGCGTTTGGGTTGCTTGATCTCGCCGGCGCGGGCCAACAGGGTTTCCAGATCGCCGTATTCGTTGATCAAGAGCGCCGCCGTTTTCAGGCCGATGCCGGGCGCGCCGGGGATGTTATCGACCGAATCGCCCGCCAGCGATTGCACGTCGATCACCCGGTCGGGACCGACGCCGAATTTCTCCATGACCTCATCGGGGCCGATCAGCTTGGATTTCATTGGATCGAACATATCGACACCGGGGCCGACCAGCTGCATCAGATCCTTGTCAGACGACACGATGGTGCAGGTGCCGCCCGCCTCAGTCGCAAGCCGGGCGTAGGTGGCGATGATGTCGTCGGCCTCGAATCCCGGTTTTTCGATACAGGAGATGTTGAAGGCGCGGGTGGCTTCGCGGGTCAGGGGGAACTGCGGGCGCAGATCCTCGGGCAATTCGGGGCGGTTGGCCTTGTACTCGGGGTACAGCTCGTTGCGGAAGGTGATCGAGCCTGCGTCGAAAATCACCGCGATATGGGTGGGCTTGGATTTGGTGGGCGTGCTGGCGCTCAACTCGTTCCAGATCAGGTTGCAGAACCCCTGAACCGCGCCCACAGGCAGCCCGTCAGACTTGCGCGTCAGCGGCGGCAAGGCGTGATAGGCGCGGAAGATAAAGGCCGAGCCGTCGATCAGGTGAAGGTGCGAGCCTTTGCCAAAGTCCATGCGAGACGCCCCCTGTTTGCGCTTCGTTCCTTGGTATCGGTCCGAAGCCGGGGCGTCCAGCGGGGAAGGGCGCGCTGACCGCGCCCCCTGCACCCTCAGCGGATAAACGTGCCGTTGTTGAGTTCCTTGAACGCCTGCTGCAGTTGCGCCTTGCTGTTCATCACGATCGGGCCGTGCCACGCCACCGGTTCCTTGATCGGCTGGCCCGAGACGAGCAGGAAACGCACGCCCTTGGGCCCCGCATTCACCACGATCTCATCGCCGGTGCCAAAGCGCACCAGCGTGCGGTCGCCGCTCATGTCGCGGATGTTCAGCTCGACGCCGTTCACTTCTTTCTCAACCCGCACGCCGACCGGGGTCGACGCATCGCGGAACGTCGCCGCGCCCGCGAAGATATAGGCGAAGGTGTTCATGTAGGTGTCCACCGGCAGCACCTTGCGGGTGTTGGGCGGGACCGAGACGTCCAGATACAGCGGCTTGGCGGCGATGCCGTCCACGGGGCCGTATTTGCCCCAGAACTTGCCGGTGATGATGCGCACGGCGGTGCCGTCATCGTCGATCACCGTCTCGATGTCCGAGCCCTTGATGTCCTGATAGCGCGGCTTGGTCATCTTGAGCTTGCCGGGCAGGTTGGCCCACAGCTGGAAGCCGTGCATCTGGCCCTTGGCGTTTCCCTTGGGCATTTCCTGATGCAGGATGCCCGACCCGGCGGTCATCCACTGCACCGAGCCTGCACCCAGCTTGCCCTTGTTGCCCAGCGAGATCGCTGTGCTCGACCGAGCCTTCAAGCACATAGGTGATCGTTTCGATGCCGCGGTGCGGGTGCCAGGGGAAGCCCTTGGAATAGAGATGCGGCTTGTCGTTGCGGAAATCGTCGAGCAGCAGGAACGGATCGCTGACCGAGGGTTCGCCAAAACCGAAGGCGCGGTGCAGGTGAACGCCTGCGCCCTCAAGCGTCGGTTTGGCCAGCGAGGTCGATTTGACGGGGCGAAAGGTCATGGGCGCTCTCCTTGATCGGTTGGCAAGGATATCGGCGTTTCGGTGGCACTAATCCAGCCCCGCCCCTGTGCGGGTATGCGCAGGGGCTGTTCGCGCCGTCAGGGCAGCGACCAGGTGAACGGGGTCCAGATGCCCGTGCGGATACCCGAAGCGCGCAACAGGTCCCCGACCCAGACATTGCAGGTCCGAAAGAGGGTGAAATACCCGGTCGCCTCGAAAAAGGCGTCGGTCCCGGTAAAGCCCGGATGCGCGATTGCCACGGCGACAGGCCCGACGGCGCGCTCGATCCCGTCCAGCATCGCGCCGTATTGCGCATCACTCAGCGAGAGGTCGGTAAAGCCGTGAGCCTCCGGCAGCCCGCCCCAGACATCGAACCGCAGCACCGCGCTGTCGCCCGTAGCCGCGCGCCAGACGGCGGCGGCTGTGATGTCGGCGTAGGAGCCGGCTGTGGTATAGAACGCGCGCGAGCCCCAGCCGACCACCAGCCAGCGGGCACGCGGATCGCGCAATGGCACCCCGGCGGGTTCGAGATACCCGAACCGCGCCATGAGGCTATCGTCCAGCGGCAGCAGGATGTCGGTGTGGATTGGTCCGGGCACCAGCAGCACGCGGTTGGTGCCGCCCGGTGCCAGCTCAGCCGTGCGGCCTGGCATCAGGCCGCCCAGCGTGCCTGCGGCGAGATAGGCGAGGATCAGCAGGACCGGCGCGGCGACAACTCCGGCGGCTCCGATGAGCAGGCGCCGGAGGGCGGGCGTCAATGCGCGTCGTGCCCCGCGCCTTCGGCCAGCGTGTAACGCGCGTCGCAATAGGGGCAGTCGATCCAGCCGGTGTCGTGCGGAATGGTCAGCCAGACGCGGGGATGACCCAGCGCGCCCTCACCGCCATCGCAGGAAAAACGGCGCGCGGCGACGACGTGGGTGGCGGGCGCATCATGCGCGGGTTGGGTGGCGGACATGTCTGCTTCCTTGTCTCGGCGGGGCAATCGACCTAGGTGATGGGTCCGAACATACCCCGTTTGGCGTCAGGAGCAAGATGACCCAGAACGCGATTGAAATCGAAGGCCTGAAGAAGACCTATGCCGCCAGCGGCAAGTCGGCGGCCAAAGAGGCCCTGACGGGCATTGACCTGACCATCCCGCAAGGCTCGGTCTTTGGCCTGCTGGGGCCGAATGGTGCGGGAAAATCCACACTGATCAACATCATGGCCGGGCTTGTGCGCAAGTCCGAGGGCCGGGTGCGGATCTGGGGGTTTGATCAGGACCAGAACCCGCGCCAGTCCCGCGCCGCCATCGGCGTCATGCCGCAGGAGCTGAACGTCGACCCGTTCTTCACCCCGCGTGAGTCGCTGGAAACGCAGGCGGGCCTGTACGGCGTGCCCGCGCGTGAGCGCCGCACGGATGAGATCCTGTCGCTGATCGGGTTGTCCGACAAGGCCGATGCCTATGCCCGCACGCTCAGCGGCGGGATGCGGCGGCGGCTCTTGCTGGGCAAGGCACTGGTGCACGGGCCGCAGGTTCTGGTGCTGGACGAGCCGACGGCGGGCGTGGACATCGCGCTGCGCCACATGCTGTGGTCCAACGTGCGCGAGCTGAACCGGCAAGGGATGACCATCATTCTGACCACGCACCATTTGGAAGAGGCGCAAGAGATGTGCGACGAGATCGCCATCATCGACCGCGGCCGTCTGGTGGTGCGCGATTCGACGGCGGCGATTCTGGCGCGGATGGACAGCAAGACGCTGTTGGTGCGGGCCGCCGGGCCGATAGGCGCGGTGGATCTGCCGCGCGGTGTCACGCGCGAGGACCGGGCGGATGGCTGGCTGGCGCTGACCTATCCGCAGAGCACGGTCAAGGCGGGGGCGCTGCTGGCCTCGCTGCACGGTGCGGGGGTCGAGGTGATCGACCTGACCACCGAGCAGGCGGATCTTGAGGATGCGTTCCTTGAGCTGACCGGCGACAAGGCGGCGGTCTAAGTCCGGCGCAGCGCGCCCGCCAGCGCGCTGATGCCCAAAGCCAGCACGGCGATCATCCAGAAGGCGACGGGCAGCGACCACAGCTGCGCGACGCCGCCGATCACGGCCGGGCCCAGCACCATGCCGCCGTATCCCAGCGTGGCAACGCCCGCGATGGCGCGGCCCTGCGGGATCTCGGGGTCGTTGGCGGCGCGCGAAAAGGCCAGGGGGATGACGACGGAATAGCCCAGACCCAGCAGCGCCAGCCCGATCAGCCCGGCGCTCAGCGTGCCGCCGGTCAGGGCGACGGCCAGACCGGCGAAGGCGACAACCCCGGCGATGCGCGCGGTGCGCACGGGGCCAAGCCGGACGATCACCGCATCGGCGCTGAAGCGCGCGACGAACATCGCGGCGGAATAGACGCCGTAGCCAAGCGCGGCGCGGGCTTCGTCGGTGCCGGTGACGTCGATCAGGAACACCGCGCTCCAGTCGGCCATCGCGCCTTCACCCAGCGACGAGCAGAACGCAACCAGCCCCACCAGCAGCAACCCGCGCGCGGGCAGGGCGAAGCCGGGACCGGCGGCGCTGCGGCGCGACTCCCACGGGATCGCGGCCAGAAACAGCGTGACGCCGCCCGCGATCACCGCGATCAGCACGAAATGCCCGAGCGGGGCCAGTCCCAGCGCGACCGCGCCGCCGCCGGTCAGCGCGCCGACCCCTGCGCCAAGGCTCCACATCGCGTGGAACGCCGCCATCATCGGGCGTTTGCGGGCGCGTTCGACTTCGGCCCCCCAGCCGTTCATCGCCACATCCATCGCCCCGTGCCCCGCGCCAAACAGCAGCAGGGCCAGCGCAAGGAAGCCGGTCGAGGGCGCGAGGGCAATGAGTGGCAGGGCAAGCGCATAGCCGATGCCGATAAACCGCGTGGCGCTGGCCGCGCCGATGCGGTCGCTCAGCCACCCGGCCAGCGGAAAGGCCAGAATGGCCCCGCCGGCAAGGCAGAGCAGCAAGCGGCCCAGCATGCCGGGTTCCAGCGCGAAAGCCTCGACGAAGGCGGGCACGCGCGCGGCCCATGCCCCGAAGAGAATGCCGTTGAGAAAGAACATCGCCGAAACGGCAAGGCGGGGGGTACGCATGAAAGGGCCTTTGCTCAGGTCAGGCCCCGGAATGCCCGAACCCGGCGCGCGGGGAAAGCCCTTGTGGCGCGCGTCAGCCCATCTCTGCCGAGGGGATGATCGGGAAGAACACGCCGCCCGACCACAGCCCGAACCAGCTGTCGCCCTCGTGCTCGGCGTGTGCACCCAGTTCCACCAGCCGGTAAAAGCTCTTGCGGTCGATGAGCGCTTCAAGCCCGGCGCGGATCATCACATAGGGGGCTGGTTCGCCGGTTTCGGGGTCGCGGGTGACGCGCAGGGGGTGGTCGGGGCCAGCCTCGACAAAATCGCCGACGTTGGTTTCAAACCGCAGGGATTGCGCAGGTCCGTTGCCGCTGGCGGTGAAATCGACGGCGACAAAGGGGGCGTCATCGACGGTGATGCCGACCTTCTCGACGGGGGTGACCAGAAAATACTTGCCATCTTCCAACTTGAGGATGGTCGAGAACAGCCGTACCAAAGGCGCGCGGCCAATCGGGGTGCCCAGATAGAACCACGTCCCGTCGCGGGCGATGCGCATGTCCAGATCCCCGCAAAACGGCGGGTTCCACAGGTGGACCGGCGGCAATCCACCCTTCTTCGCCGCCTTTTGCGCCGAGGCGGCCAGCGAGTCGGCGTTCGGGGTCGGGTGAGAAGACATAGATACTTTCCAGTTGGGGGCGGGTTCTTGGCATTACAGGACTATATAGTCGCCCCTGACATAAAATCACGCGCCGAAGGAAACGGGTGCGCGAACGAGATTGGAAAACCCGGCGCATGTCCGACGACCCTTTCCTGTATCATCCGGGCCTGCGGGATCTGATCATCGACCCGGCGCACTCGGCATTCCGCCAATTAACGACGGCCTCTGTCCGCGAGAGGGTCGAAGCCAAGGGCTATTCGACCGCATGGCTGCGCACCGATGCCGAACGCGAGGCGCTGCGCCACGCGTTTCTGGCGGATTGGCCGGGCGATATGTGGATCTTCGCCTATGGCTCGCTGATGTGGGATCCGGGCATCCATTTCACGCAGGTGCGCCGGGCGCATATGCCGGGCTATGCGCGGCGTTTCATCCTGCGCGACGTGAACGGTGGACGCGGCACGCCTGAGGCACCGGGCCTGATGGCCGCGCTCGATCACGGGGTTGAGGGCTGCGACGGGCTTGCGTTCCGCATCGATGCGGCGCAGGTCGATGCCGAGACCGCCGTGCTGTGGCAGCGCGAGATGATCGGCGCGGGCTATATCCCCATCGTCGCCCCGGCGCAGACCGAAGCCGGGACGATCCGCTGCGTGACGTTCCTTGCCGATCACGCCGCGGACAGCATCGTCGCCGGTCTCAGCCGTGCCGAGCAGGTCCGGTGTCTGGCGACGGGCGAAGGGTTCCTTGGCACCAGTCTGGACTATCTGCGCGGCATCCACCGGCACTTTGCGGCGCTGCGGATCGAGGATCCGCACGTCTCGGGTCTGCTGGCCGAGGCCGAGGCACTGGCAGCGCATCTGGCGGCTAAATAGCGATCACGGCACCGGGGTTTCGGGGCAGGGTTGTCACATTGTCTTGTGACGCCGTCATTTTATCCAACTTGGTCTGGGCGAACTGCGTTGGCCTGACGTATAAACCGGGCGAACACTGATCACGCCCGGAGGAAATGCGCCCATGAGCGACACGTTGGTCCCCGCGATCGAGGCGCTTGGCGCCCGGCTTCAACAGGCCCGCGCCGCCATTGCGCCCCGGTTTATCGGTCAGGAGACGGTGGTGGACCTGTCGCTGATGGCGCTGTTGTCGGGCGGTCATGCGCTGTTGGTCGGCCTGCCGGGGCTGGGCAAGACGCGGCTGGTCGACACGCTGGCGACGGTGATGGGGCTGCAATCCAACCGCATCCAGTTCACGCCCGACCTGATGCCGTCGGATATTCTGGGCTCGGAAGTGCTGGACACCGACGCCGATGGCCGCCGCGCCTTTCGGTTCATCGAGGGGCCGGTGTTCTGCCAGCTGCTCATGGCCGACGAGATCAACCGCGCCAGCCCGCGCACGCAATCGGCGCTGTTGCAGGCGATGCAGGAGCGTGAGGTGACCATCGCCGGTCAGCACCGCAAGCTGGGCCTGCCGTTCCACGTTCTGGCCACGCAAAACCCCATCGAGCAAGAGGGCACCTATCCGCTGCCCGAGGCGCAGCTTGACCGTTTTCTGGTGCAGATCGACGTCGATTATCCCGATCTGGCCACCGAACGCGCGATCCTGCTGGCCACCACGGGCACCGAAGAGGGCGTGGTGCATGAGGTCTTCTCGCCCGCCGATCTGCTGGCCGCCCAAACGCTGATCCGCCGGATGCCGGTGGGTGAAAGTGTTGTGGCGACGATTCTGGAGCTGGTGCGCGCCTGCCGTCCCGGCACGCCGGATGCCGACCCCAGTCTGGGCGACTCGTTGGCCTGGGGCCCCGGCCCGCGCGCCGCGCAGGCGCTGATGCTGGCGGTGCGCGCGCGGGCGCTGTTGCAGGGGCGGCTGGCCCCCTCGGCCGAGGATGTCGCGGCGCTGGCGCGTCCGGTGCTCATTCACCGCATGGCGCTGAGCTTTGCGGCGCGCGCGCGGGGCGAGACGCTGGGCGGCGTGATCGACCGGGTGGCGGGCCGCGTGACCGGCACGTTCGAGGCGGCGGCGTGAGCCAAAGCAGCGCCTCTGGCGGCAGTGCAGGTCTGCGCCGCGCCGGTGAGGCGCTGTCGGGCGCATTGCCCGCGCTGCTGGTCAGCGCCGAACATCTGACCGCCAGCGTGCTGCCCGGCGCGCATGGGCGCAGGCGCTCTGGCCCGGGGTCCGAGTTCTGGCAATTCCGCCCGATTGGCCCGGGCGATGAGGCGTCGCGCATCGACTGGCGACGCTCGGGCCGGGGCGATGATCTGTATCTGCGTGAAAGCGAATGGCAGGCGGCACGGCCAGTGAGCCTGTGGGTCGACGGCGGTGCCGCGATGACCTTCACCGGCGACAAGGCGCGCGAGACCAAATCCTACCGCGCCCGCCTGCTGGCCATGGCGCTGGCGCTGGTCCTTTTGCGCGGCGGCGAACGGGTGGGGCTGGCCGAGGCCGACATGACCCCCCGCGCCGGGCGCGCGCAGGCCAACCGGCTGGCGGTCGCGCTGGCCGAAGAGCCGGGCGTTGCCGGCGAGCATGGCGCGATCGACCTGCATGCCGCGCCGACCGGCGGGCATGTGGTGCTGTTTTCCGATTTTCTGGGCGAGCTTGCCCCCATCGAGAGCGCGCTGGCGCTGGCCGCCGCGCGCAGCATGCGCGGCATTCTGGTGCAGGTGCTCGACCCGGTGGAAGAAGCGTTTCCCTATGATGGCCGCACCCGGTTCGAAAGCATGTCAGGCCATATGAGTTTCGAGACCCTGCGCGCCAGCGATCTGCGCGCGCAATACCGCGACAAACTGGCCGCGCGCAAAGACCGGCTGGCAGCGATGGCGCGGCAGTCGGGCTGGCACGCCACGACGCTGCACACCGACAGGTCAGCGGCTGAGGGGCTGTTGTGGCTCTATCAGGCGCTGGGCGGGGGGCAGAAATGAGCCTGTTCTCGGCCCTTGGCTTTACCGCGCCCGTGTTGCTCTGGGCGCTGCTGGCACTGCCGATCCTGTGGTGGCTGCTGCGCGCCGTGCCCCCCGCGCCGGTGCGCCGCCGCTTTCCCGGCATCGCGCTGCTGCTTGGGCTGCGCGAGCGTGACCCGGAAAGCCAGCGCACGCCGTGGTGGTTGCTCTTGCTGCGTGTGGCGGCGCTGGCGGCGCTGATACTGGCGCTGGCGGGGCCGGTGCTGAACCCCTCGCGCGCGTTGCCGGGGCAGGGGCCGTTGTTGGTGGTGCTGGATGGCAGCTGGGCTTCTGCCCGCGACTGGCCGCGCCGGATGGAGCGCGCGGGGCAGGCGCTGGACGCCGCCCAACGCGCCGGGCGTCCGGTGGCGGTGGTCACACTGACCGATCCGCCGGTCGGTGAGATCGAATTCCGCGCGGGCGAGTTCTGGCGTGAGCGCCTGCCGGGACTGGCACCGCGCCCCTGGACCCCCGGCGCTGCGCTGCCCGATTGGCCGGCGGCGCTGCCTGAGGCGGTTGAGACGCTGTGGATTTCCGACGGTCTGGCCCGAGATGGTCGTGCAGCGCTGTTGGCGGCGCTTGAGGACCACGGCCCGGTGCAGGTGTTCGAGCCTGCAACCCCGGTTCTGGCGCTGGCCCCTGCCACGTTCGACGGTGAGGCGGTGACGGTCACCGCGCGCCGCAGCGGCGGGCCCGAACAGGCGCTGACCCTGCTGGCGATTGGCCGCGATCCGGCGGGGGCCGAGCGCGATCTGGCCCGCGCGCCGCTGGGCTTCGCGGCGGATGCGCTCAGTGCCGAGGCCAGCTTCACCCTGCCGCCCGAGCTGCGCAACCGCATCACCCGGTTCCAGATCGAAGCCGCGCGCGGGGCGGGCGCGGTCAGCCTGAGCGACGACAGCCTGCGCCGCCGCAAGGTCGCGCTGCTGACCGTGCGCGAGGGGAATGAATCGCTCGCCTTGCTCTCGCCGCTGCACTATCTGCGCGAGGCGCTGATGCCGACCTCGGATCTGGTCGAAAGCGCCAGTCTGGACGATCTGCTGCTGGCCGGGCCGGATGTGCTGGTGCTGGCCGATATGCCCAGCCTGTCGCAGACCGAAACCGACGACCTGACCGCGTGGGTTGACGGGGGCGGCTTGCTCTTGCGCTTTGCCGGGCCGCGCATGGCCGGGGCGGGCGCGAACGCGCTGCTGGGCGCGCCGGGGCAGGCCGATGACCCGCTCTTGCCCGTGCCCTTGCGCGCCGGGGGCCGCACCGTGGGTGGGGCGATGAGCTGGGGCGACCCGCGATCCTTGGCACCCTTCCCGGACACTTCGCCCTTCGCCGGGCTGCCCGTGCCCGCCGATGTCGGCATCCGCGCGCAGGTTCTGGCGCAGCCGGGGCCGGACCTGTCCGAGCGCACGATTGCTGCCCTTGCCGATGGCACCCCGCTGGTGACCCGCCGCGCGATCGGCGCGGGGCAGGTGGTGCTGTTCCACGTCACCGCGAATGCCGAATGGTCGAATCTGCCGCTGTCGGGGCTGTTTGTGTCGATGCTGGAACGGCTGGCCGTCAGCACCCAGGGCGGCGCGCCCGAGGCGGCGGACCTGGCCGGGACGCATTGGCAGCCTGAGGACGTGATGGACGGGTTCGGGCTGCTGTCTGACGCTGGCGACCGGGCGGCGGTCACGGGCGAGGAACTCGCCCCCGTGCTGGCCGGAACCGCGCAACCGGGGCCGAACCTGCCGCCGGGCCTGTACGCCGGGACGGCGCTGCGGCTGGCGGTGAACGCGACCGACGCGCAAACCCCGCTGACCCCGGCACAATGGCCGCTGGGCACCAATCTGGAAACCGGCGTCGAACGGCCCGAGGTGCCGCTTGCAGGCTATCTCTTCGCGCTGGCCGCCGCCGTGCTGATGGCCGACGCGCTGGCCACGCTGGCGCTGGGCGGGCGGCTGCTGCGCGCGGCACTGGTGCTGCTGGCGCTGGGCGCTGCGGTGCCGCGCGCACAGGCGCAAGACATTGATCCGCGCATTCTGGAGGCGACGGAATCGGTGGTGCTGGGGGCCGTGTCCTCGGGCGATGCACAGGTGGATGAGGTCGCGCTGGCAGGCTTGCGCGGCTTGTCGAACGCGTTGTTCCTGCGGTCTTCTGTCGAGCCTGCGTCGGCAATGTCCGTCGACATCGAGCAGGACGAGCTGTCGGTCTTTCCGTTCCTTTACTGGCCGGTGACACCTGACAGCCCGCTGCCGTCCCCGGATGCCAATGCCCGGCTGAACCGCTATCTGCGCTCGGGCGGGATGATCCTGTTCGACACACGCGATGCTGAAGCCGCGCGGCTGTCAGGCGGCACCACCAGCGCCGGACGCCGCCTGCAGCAGATCACCGCCGGGCTGGATATTCCCCCGCTGGAACCGCTGCCGGTGGACCATGTGCTGACCCGCACCTTCTATCTGCTGGGCGATTATCCCGGCCGCTATCAGGGCGGCACCGTCTGGGTCGAGGCCGCGCCGCCGGATGCCCAACGCGCCGAAGGCATGCCGTTTCGCAACCTGAATGACGGGGTGACGCCGGTGGTGTTTGGCTCGAACGATTGGGCCTCGGCCTGGGCGGTGGACGAACGCGGGATGCCACTGCTGCCGGTGGGCCGCGGCTCGACCGGCGAGCGGCAGCGCGAAATGGCGATCCGGTTCGGGGTCAATCTGGTGATGCATGTGCTGTCGGGGAATTACAAATCCGATCAGGTGCATGTGCCCGCATTGCTGGAAAGGCTGGGCCAATGATGGGTGCCGAGGTGGTCTTTGACCCGCTGCTGATCTGGCCGGTGATCGCCGGTCTGGGCGCGGCGGCGCTGCTGGTTACCGCGCTGTCCCTCTGGCGCGGGCTGGCTGGCTGGGCGTTCCGGGCATTGGGCTTTGCGCTGATCCTGACGGCGCTGGCCAATCCGTCACTGCAGAACGAGGACCGGCAAGCGCTGAGCGACATCGCGCTGGTGCTGCGCGACGAGACCGGCTCGAACCGGCTGAGCGACCGGCAGGCGCAGAGCGAGGCGGCGGTGACACAGCTGTCGGCTGAACTGGCACGGCTGGGGATCGAGGAACGCGTGGTCTCGGTCGCGGATGCGCCCGACAACGGCGGCTCGACCCTGAACACCGCGCTGGATGCAGCACTGGCCGACCTGCCGCGCGACCGGCTGGCGGGCGTATTCGTGGTGTCCGACGGTCTGGCGCATGACGCAGCGACGACCCCGCCGCCCGCCCCTGTGCATCTGGTGCAGACCGGCGAGGCGCAGGACTGGGACCGCCGCCTGATCGTGCGCAACGCCCCGGCTTATGGCATCCTTGGCGAAACAATGCGCCTGACCCTGCGGATCGAGGATGAGGGCAACGTCCCCGAAGCCCTGAGCGACCGCCCGGTGCAGGTGGGCTTTGCCCTGAACGGCGAGGATCTGCGCTATGCCACCGCCCCGGTGGGCGAGGATATGGGGCTGGACCTGACGCTGGATCGCGGCGGGCTGAACGTGCTGCGCTTTGTGCTGGAACCGCAGGACGGCGAGCTGACCGACCGCAACAATGCGGCCGTGGTGCAGATCAACGGCATCCGCGACCGGTTGCGCGTTTTGCTGGTGTCGGGCGAGCCGCATACCGGGCAGCGGACCTGGCGCAACCTGCTGAAGTCGGACCCCTCGGTCGATCTGGTGCATTTCACCATCCTGCGCCCGCCAGACCGTCAGGACGGCGTGCCGGTGAATGAGCTGTCGCTGATCGCCTTCCCGACGCGCGAGCTGTTCGTCGAGAAGATCGACGAATTCGACCTGATCATCTTTGATCGCTACCGGCGGCGCGGCATCCTGCCCAGCTCGTATTTCGAGAACATCCGGCGCTATGTCAGCGAGGGCGGCGCGCTGCTGGTTGTCGGGGGAACGGAGCTGGCCAGCGCCGAGAGCATCTATCACTCGCCGCTGGGCCGCATCCTTCCGGGCGAACCGACAGCGCGGGTGTTCGAGCAGCCGTTTACGCCGCATCTGAGCGAGATGGGCCAGCGCCACCCGGTGACGGCAGGGCTGGACGCGGACTACCCGCCGCGCGCGGGCAGCGATGCGCCCAGCTGGGGCCGCTGGCTGCGCCAGATCGATCTGACGCCGCGCGGCGGCGCGGTGGTGATGCAGGGGGTCGATGAGCGGCCGCTGCTGATCCTCGATCACGCGGGCGAAGGGCGCGTGGCGATCCTCGCCTCGGATCAGGCGTGGCTGTGGGATCGCGGATTCGAGGGCGGCGGACCGCAGGCCGAACTGCTGCGGCGGCTGGCGCACTGGATGATGCGCGAGCCGGATCTGGAAGAAGAGGCTTTGGTGGCGGAGGCCGACGGGCAGGGGCTGCGCATCACCCGCCGCTCGCTGGACGACGGGCCGCATGGCGTGACGATCACCGGGCCGGATGACAGCACGGTCGAGGTGCCGCTGGTCGAGACGGCGCCGGGGCGGTTCACCGCCGACTGGCAGGGCGCGGAGCCGGGGCTCTACCGCCTGCGCTCGGGGGAACAGGAGACGGTGGCCGTCCTGGGCACGGCAAACCCGCGTGAATATGAACGTGTGGTGGCAGGTGGGACACCCCTCGCCCCCCTGCTGGATGCAACGCGCGGCGGCACCGCTGTGATCGCCGCCGGTCTGCCCGCGCTGCGCCTGATCGACGCCGGGAGACAGGCTTACGGACGGGGTTGGTTGGGCGTGACGCCGCGCGGTGCCTACGTCACCACTGACCTGCGCCTGACGCCGCTGTTGCCCGCCTGGGCCTGGCTGTTGCTGGGGGTGGGCTTCGTGCTGGGCGGATGGCTGCGCGAATCTCGCCGGTAGGAGCGGCGCTCGGGCCCATCGAGGGCCCTCGCGCCGCGCGGGGCCAGCCCCGCGCCCCGTTCAAGGGGGACGCACGCGCCCCCTTGAAGATCCCCCCGTGGATATTTTCAGACAGATGATGAGGCGTGGTTAACGAAACCTTATCATCTGTCCTTAAATATCCTGGGGGGTGAATTGGCCGTCAGGCCAAGAGGGGGCGAGGCCCCCTCTCTGTTTCCTTTTCCCTCAGAGACAGCTTTCGAACAGCGCGCGGGTGTTCTCTGCCGTCATCTCGATCGGGTTGCCGCCGCAGGACGGGTCTTCCAGCGCCATGGCCGTCAGCGTGTCGAGGTCAGGATCGCTCACCCCCAGCGCGGTCAGCGTTTGCGGGATGGCCAGCGTTTCACGCAGGTCCATCACCGCCGCGCGGAATCCGTCGAACCCGCCGTCGATGCCCAGATAAGCCGCCGCGCGGGGCAGGCGGTCTTCAATTGCGGGACGGTTGAAGTCGAGCACCATCGGCATCACCACCGCGTTCGTCGTGCCGTGGTGGGTGTTGTAGACCGCGCCGATCGGGTGGCTGAGCGAGTGAATCGCGCCCAGCCCCTTCTGGAACGCCACCGCGCCCATCGCTGCCGCGGACATCATATGCGCCCGCGCCTCAAGGTCGGTCGGGTTGGCGTAGACGCGTGGCAGGTTCTCGAACACCAGCCGCATGCCTTCCAGCGCGATGCCCTGACTCATCGGATGGTAGAAGGGCGAGCAATAGGCCTCAAGACAATGCGCCAGCGCGTCCATGCCGGTCCCGGCGGTGATGAAGCGCGGCATGCCCACGGTCAGCGCCGGGTCGCAGATCGTCACCGCCGGCATCAGTTTGGGGTGGAAGATGATCTTCTTCTTATGCGTCACCGCATTGGTCAGCACCCCTGCGCGCCCGACCTCGGACCCCGTTCCTGCTGTCGTCGGCACCGCGATGATCGGCGCGATGGCGCTGGCATCGGCGCGGGTCCACCAGTCGCCGATATCCTCCAGATCCCAGACGCTGAGATCGCCGCGCTGGCCCGCCATCAGCGCGATCATCTTGCCCAGATCCAGCGCCGAGCCGCCGCCGAAACAGAGCACCCCGTCATGCCCGCCCGCCTTATACACCGCGATCCCGGCGGCCATGTTGGCCTCGGTCGGGTTGGCATCGACGTCGGAAAACACGCCGCGTCCCAGCCCGGCGGCTTCCAGCACATCCAGCGCCTGCGCGGTGATCGGCAGCGAGGCCAGCGCCTTGTCGGTCACCAGCAGCGGCGCTTTCAGGCCCACGGCCTTGCAGTGATCGGCCAGTTCATTGATCCGTCCCACGCCGAATTTTATCGCGGTCGGGTAGGACCAGTTCATGGTGGGAACGCTCATTTCGTCACCTTCTTGAGATGGTAGGATTTCGGCCGTGTGACCGCGTAATAGCCCAGCTCGGACAGGCCCGCACCGCGCCCGGTGTCCTTGCACCCGGTCCAGCACAGCGCCGGGTCGAGGTAATCGCAGCGGTTCATGAAGATCGTGCCGGTCTCGATCTGCGCGCCGATCTCTGCTGCCGCATCGGCGTCCTGCGTCCAGATCGAGGCGGTCAGGCCATAGGGCGAGTCGTTCATCAGTTGGATGGCTTCGGCATCGCCCGAGACCTTCATGATCCCCACCACCGGGCCAAAGCTTTCCTCGCGCATCACGCGCATGGAATGGTCCACGTTCACCAGAATCTGCGGGGCCAGATAGGCGCCACCATCGTCGGCAGGGAACAGCGCGGGGTCGATCAGCGGGGTCGCCCCTGCCGCCACAGCCTCGGCCACCTGCTCGCGCACCGTGCGCGCAAAGCGAACATTCGCCATCGGGCCGATGGTGGTGTCGGCGTCGAACGGGTTGCCCAGTTTCAGCGCCGAGACCCACGCAACCGCCTTTTCGACAAAGGCGTCATAAAGCGATGCGTGCACATAGATCCGCTCGATCCCGCAGCAGCACTGCCCCGCGTTGAACATCGCGCCGTCCATCAGGCTGTCGACCGCCGCGTCCAGATCGGCATCGGCGCGCACATAGCCCGGATCCTTGCCGCCCAGCTCCAGCCCGGTGCCGGTAAAGGTGCCTGCCGCCGCGCGCTCAATCGCCGCGCCGCCGCCGACCGAGCCGGTGAAGTTCACAAAGCCAAAGCTGCGCGCGCCGATCAGCGCCTCGGTCGTCGCGTGGTCCAGCGTGACGTTCTGGAATACGCCCTCGGGCAGGCCACCGGCGGCGAAGGCTTCGGCCAGACGCTCGCCCACGACCAGCGTTTGCGAGGCGTGTTTCAGCATCACCGCATTGCCCGCGATCAGCGCGGGAACGATGGTGTTGATCGCCGTCAGGTACGGGTAGTTCCACGGCGCGATGACAAAGACCACGCCGACCGCTTCGCGCGCCAGCGCGCGGTGGAACCGCTCGGACTCCTCAACGATCTTGGGTGCCAGCGTCGCTTCGGCGATCGAGGCCATATACGCGGCCCGCTCGTTCACCCCGCCAAATTCGCCGCCATAGCGCGTGGGGCGGCCCATCTGCCAGGCCAGTTCCTCGACAGCCTGAGCGCTGGTCTGGTTGAGCGCGGCGATCCCCGCCTGGACGAGGGCGATCCGCTCGGCCAGCGGGCGCGCGGCCCAGGCTTTTTGCGCGGTCTTGGCGCGGGAAACGGCGGCTTGCGCTTCGGCCAGCGGCAGGGCCGGGCGCTCGGCATAAACCCGCCCGTCGACGGGCGAGATGCATTGGATGGTCTTGGTCATGTCACACCTGCAGGGTTCCCGGCGGGGCCTTGGTCCGCGCGCCGCCCGGGTCGTTGAAAAGAGTTCGGCCCTTGTGGCGGGCCGGTAAGGTTACGCCCGCTCCAGCCCGCGCTTGAGCTCCCAGTCGGTCACCACGCGGTCGGTTTCGGCGATCTCCCAGCGCGCGGCGTGCACATAGTGCTCGACGACCTCGGCGCCAAGAGCGCCGCGCAGCCAGTCCGAGTTCTCGGCAAGATCCGCCGCTTCGCGCAGCGTCTTGGGTATCTCGCGCACGTCCTTGGCACCGTACATATCGCCGCTCAGCGCCGGTTCCAGCTCGAGGTTCTGCTCGATCCCGTCGAGGCCCGCCGCCAGCAGCGCCGCGCAGGCGGTATAGGGGTTCAGATCCGCCCCGCCGATCCGGCATTCCACCCGCACGCCCTTGGTCTTCTCGCCGCAGACGCGGAAACCGGCGGTGCGGTTGTCGGGGGACCAGACGGCTTTCGTGGGCGCAAACAGGCCGACGGTGAAGCGTTTGTAGCTGTTCACATAGGGCGCAAGGAACAGCGTGATCTCGCGCGCATGGGCCAGTTGACCGGCCAGAAACTGCTTCATCAGTGCCGACATGCCATGGGCGTCGTCAGCATCGGCAAAGGCCGCCGAGCCGTCCGCGCCCCAGAGCGACTGGTGCACATGGCTGGAACTGCCGGCCTTGTCACTGTCGTACTTGGCCATGAAGGTGACCGACTTGGCCTGAGCGTGGGCGATTTCCTTGGTGGCGGTCTTGATCAGGCTGTGCTGATCGGCAGTGGTCAGCGCATCGCTGTAGCGCACGTTGACCTCGGCCTGCCCGGCATCCGCCTCGCCCTTGGTGCATTCCACCTCGATGCCCGCCCCATAAAGCCCGTTGCGCAGGGCGCGCATCAGCGGCTCTTCCTTGGACGTCTGGAAGATGTGGTAATCCTCGTTATAGCTGGAAATCGGCTGCAGATCGCGCGTGCCCTTGTCGCGCAGCGCCTCGTAGCTGTTCTCAAAGACATAGAACTCCAGCTCGGTCGCCATCATCGCGTCAAAACCCATGGCTTTGGCGCGCTCGATCTGCCGCTTCAGGATCGCGCGCGGCGATTGCGGCACGGGTTTGTGCGTGGCGTGATCCAGCAGATCGCACAGTACCAGCGCCGTGCCGTCCAGCCACGGCACAACGCGCAGCGTGGCAAGATCCGGCTTCATGACATAATCGCCATAGCCCTGCGCCCAGCTGGCCGTGGCATAGCCGGGGACGGTGGTCATCTCCATGTCCACGGTCAGCAGATAGTTGCAGCAATGGGTCTCTTCCCAGCCATGCTCAAGGAAATGCGCGGCGTGGAAGCGCTTGCCCATCAGGCGGCCCTGCATGTCCACGGCGGCAACCACCACCGTGTCAATCTCGCCCGCCTCGAAAGCCTTGGCCAGGGTCTCCAACGTCAGAAGTCCGCGCATCACATCCTCATCTCGGCCAGCAGGGCGTCGGCCCCATCATCTGTCTTCAAATATCCACGGGGGGTGTCCAGAGGGGGAGCGTGCTCCCCCTCTGGCGAGGGGGTCCGGGGGCGCGCAGCCCCCGGCTTTCCCGGTCACGAATAGCGGTACGGCCGCCCGGCGCGGTCCATCGCGGCGTTGTAGTCCTTGAAGATCTGCACCACCTGCGCCTTGACCTCGGACTCGGCGCCGATCTCGTCCCAGAACGTCCGCGCGGCGGTTTCCACCCCGGCCCATTCCGCATCGGGGATCGAGGTCAGCTCCAGCTTGCCGCCTTCGGTCCGGTAGCGCGCCTCGCCGGCCCAATACCAGTGCTGGCGGTGGTAATGCGACTGCTCGAAGCAGGTCGCCAGCAGCGACTGCAGATGCGGCGACAGCTCGTTCCAGCGCTCCATGTTGGCAAAGAAATGCCCGATCCACGCGCCCGAGATGTTGTTGGTCAGGAAGTAGTTGGCCGCATCCGCCCAGCCGACGGTATAGGCCTCGGTCGCCCCGCACCACGCAACACCGTCGATCTCGCCGGTTTGCAGCGCGATCTGCACGTCCTCATAGGGCACGTTGACCGGCACCACGTCATACTGGCTCAGGAAGCGCCCGGCGGTCGGGAAGGTGAACACCCGCTTGCCCGCCAGATCCGCCAATGAGGTGATCGGGTCATTGGTGATGAAGTGGCACGGATCCCACGACCCGGCCGAGATATGCTTGACGCCGACCTTCTCGTATTCGCTTTCCCAGATCGCTTTCAGGCCCCAGTCGTTGAACAGCGCGGGCACGTCCAGCGAATAGCGGCTGGCAAAGGGGAAATAACCACCGAACACCGTCACTTCGGTCGGCGAGGCCATGCTGTCATCATCCGACTGCACGCAGTCGATCGTACCGCGCTGCATCGCCTGAAACAGCTCGCCCGTCGGCACCAGCTGGTCGGCGTAATACAGGTCGATCTGCATTGCGTCGCCGGCAAGGCTGTTGAACAGATCGACCGCCGGTTTCACCACAAACTCACCCAGCGCCGAGCCGGCATAGGTTTGCATGCGCCAACGGATCGTCGATTGCGCCTGAACAGCAGGAGCGGCCAGCGCCGCAGCGCCGCCAAGCGCGCTGGTGGTCAGGAACTTCCGTCTGGTTGTCGTCATGGTCAGATCTCCATTCTGTTGGACTTGGGGTGGGGGCCTTGAGGCCTCTTGGTATCAGCGGGAATACAGGGTCTGCGGCAGCCACAGCGCGATCTGCGGAAAGGCCATGATCAGCGCCAGCCCGAGGATCATCACCGCAACGAACGGCACAATCGAGCGGTAAATATCGGCCAGGGACACCTCATTGGGTGCCATGGCGCGCATCAGGAACAGGTTGTAGCCGAAGGGCGGCGTCATATAGGCGATCTGGCAGGTGATGGTGTAAAGCACACCGTACCACACCAGATCGAATTCCAGCATCCGCACGATGGGCACATAGAGCGGTGCCACGATGACCAGCATCGCCGTGTCATCCAGAAACGTGCCCATGAGGATGAAGCTGAGCTGCATCAGGATCAGCACTTCCCAGCGGTTCAGGCCCAGATCGGTCAGGAACAGCTCGCGCACGAAATCCACCGCGCGCAGCCCGTCGAAGATCGCACCAAAGGCCAGCGCGGCCAGAATGATCCACAGGAACATGCAGCTGATCGACAGGGTCTGCAGCAGGCAGGTCTCGAACACCTTGCGGTTCATCCGGCCCTTCAGGACCGACGCCGCGAACGCCGCCAGCGCCCCGATGACCGAGCTTTCCACCAGCCGCGTGTAGCCCATCACAAAGGGCACCATCATGACAAAGAAGATGCCCAGCGGCAGCGCGCCCGCCATCAGCAGGCGGTATTTCTCGGCCTTGGTGATGCTGGCGCGTTCTTCTTCACTCAGCGCCGGACCCAGCGCCGGATTGATCCGGCAGCGGATCCAGATATAGGCGATGAACAGCCCCGCCATCAGCAGCCCCGGCAGAATGCCCGCCAGCCACAGCTGCGCCACCGGCTGCCGCGCGATCATCGCATAAAGCACCATCACGACCGAGGGCGGGATCAGGATGCCAAGGGATGAGCCCGCCTGAATCACCCCGGTGACCATGCGTTTGTCGTATCGTCGTTTCAGCAGTTCCGGCAGCGCAATCGTCGCGCCGATTGCCATGCCTGCGACCGACAGCCCGTTCATCGCCGAGATCAGCACCATCAGCACGATCGTGCCAATTGCCAGCCCGCCCGGCACCGGGCCGAACCAGACGTGGAACATGCGGTAGAGATCATCGGCCAGACGGCTTTCCGACAGCACATAGCCCATGAAGATGAACATCGGCAGCGTGATCAGCGGGAACCAGTTCATCAGCTTGAAGGCCTGCGCAAAGGCGATGTCATGCCCGCCCCGGTCGCCCCATAGAAACAGCGCCGCCACCACGGCGACAAAGCCGATCACGCCGAACATGCGCTGACCGGTAAGCATCAGCATCAAGAGCGTGCCGAACATCAGCGCGGCAATCAATTCCGTGGGCATCAGATCTCCTTGCCGCGCAGGCGCGCGATGTCACGGATCAGAAAAGCGGTGCATTGCAACAGCATCATCAGGATACCCAAGACCATGATGATCTTGATCGGCGCCATATAAGGCCGCCACAAGCCGCGCCGCCGTTCACCGTATTCCACCGCGTATTGCAGGCTTTCCCAACCGCCCCACAGCAGGATGCCCAGATAGAACAGCAGCGTGCCGATGGTCAGCACATCGACCAGCGCGCGGGTCTTGTCGGACCAGCGTGAATAAAGCAGGTCCATGCGCACGGCGGACCCGAGCTGCAACGCATAGGCCCCGCCGATCATGAAATAGCCCATCAGGATGAACTGGGCCATTTCGTCGGTCCAGATCGGTGGCGCGCCTGCGGCGCGCGCCACGGCGCCCCACAGCAAGACACCCATCAACGCCAGCAGCGAATACATCGCGACGCGGCCCAGCAGCCAGTTGAACCGCTCGACCCAGCGCACGTAAGCGACGAAGATGCCGGGCATCACACCGCCCCCGTTTCGCGCAGCGCCACTGCCAGCACCGGGGCCAGCCGCTCGGCCATGGCGTCCTGCGCCGGGGCGTCGGTGATCAGGTCGTTGCGGATTTCCAGCATGGTGTTGGACAGGCGCATCGGCACCGCATGCAGGCGGATGGTGTGGGTCACGTCGCCAGCGGCAGAATAGGGCTCGTTCAGGCGGGTATCCAGACCGCAGTCTTTGGCCGCCATCATCACCGCCATGGTAAGCGTGGTGTCATCGTCATGGATCACGCCAAATTCGACGTCGCGGGTCTGACCGAAGTAGACCGGCGTGAAGGAATGAACCGCGATCAGCGCCGGACGGCGGCCGCGCGCGACCAGCTGCGCAATCTCGGACGCCACCGTGGCGTGGAACGGCTGGCAGATCGCCTGCGTGCGCGCCACGCGGTCGGCAGGGGTGAGGTTTTGGTTGCCGGGCACCAGATGCAGTTCGGATTTCGGCGGCATCGCGGCCAGATGATCGGGCGCGCGGTTCAGGTCATAGGCCAGCCGCGACAGCGGCGCATGCACCAGCACCGCGCCCCCCGCCACCCGTGCCAGCCGCGCGGCCAGCCCCCGCGCCAGCCCCAGCGCGCCGATGTCATAGGCGGCATGCGAGGCGCGGGTGTCGGCATCCAGCCCCAGATCGCCGCCCAGTTCGGGGTAATCCACGGGCAGGGTGTTTGACGCGTGTTCGCAGATAAGCACCACACCCGCCGGGGTTTCCCCCACGCCCGGCGTGCCATCGGCGCGCCACTGCTCGACCACCCCGTCGAAACGCGGTAGGGACAAGGCTTGGCTGTTGGCGGCGCGCTGGGCGGGCTGAGACATCGACGAAATCTCCGGTCGCGAATGGCTCAAGCCTCGGCCATCGGCCCCGAATATGTCAAGTTCTTTTCGGGTGTGGAATTTCTGTTACAAATCGAACAAACGGCGCTAGGCTGTTTTCTGTGCATAGTAGTGGCAAGACGATGAGCGACGCACCAACACCTGAGTCCCCGGACACCCCCGAAGCCCGCCTGCGCGCAGCGATGCCCGATCTGACGCGGGCTGAACGCCAATTGGCCGCGCATATGCTGGGCAATTATCCGGTGGCGGTGCTGGGATCGGTGGCTTCCGTGGCGCGGGGCGCTGGCGTGTCAGGGCCGACCGTGGTGCGGCTGGTGCAAAAGCTGGGCTATACCGGCTATCCCGATTTTCAGGCGCAGCTGCGCGAGGAAGTCGGCGAAAAGCTCGCCTCGCCCATCGCCAAGCGCGAGAAATGGGCGCGGGCCGAGAATGCCGATCCTGACCATGTGCTCGACGCTTTCGCGGCCAAGGTGATCGAGAACCTTGGCGCCACGCTGGGCCAGATCGACCACGCCGGGTTCGATGCTGTGACCGAATTGCTCGCCGACCCCTCGCGCCGGATTTCGATGCTGGGCGGGCGGCTGACCCATCCGGTCGCCGAATACTTCGCCACCACGCTGCGCGTCACGCGGGGTGAGGTGACCCTGTGGTCAAACCTGCCCAACTCGTGGCCCCCCGCGCTGCTGGATATGCGCGAAGGCGACGTCCTCGTCGCCTTCGACATCCGCCGCTATGAGACCAGCGTGCTGCATATCGTCGAAATGGCGCGGGCGCAGGGGGCGGTCGTGGTGCTGATCACCGACCGCTGGGTGTCGCCGGCGGCGGCGCATGCCCAGCACATCCTGCCCTGTCACATCGAAGCGCCCAGTGCGTGGGATCTCGATCACCTCGCTGGTCATGCTGACCGAGGCCCTGCTGGCCGGTGTGCAGAACCGCAGTTGGGACAAGACCTCGGAACGCTTGCAGCGTATGGAATCGCTGTACGCCCGCGCGCAGCTGTTCCGGCGGGCGCGGTAAAGGGCGGGCAATGCATCCGATTCTGATCCTCATCAATCTGGCCGCGGCGGTCATGCTGCTGCTTTACGCCGTGCGCATGGTGCGCACCGGAATCGAGCGCGCGCATGGCGCGGCGCTGCGTGACCGGCTGCAGGGCGCGGCGGGCAGCCGCATCGGGGCTGCGGCGGCGGGCGGCGTGCTGGCGATGCTGTTGCAGAGCGCGACGGCGGTGGGCGTGCTGGCGGCAGGCTTTGCGGCCAGCGGCGTGATCGGCGTGGCGACGGGTCTGGCGGCGCTCTTGGGCGCGGATCTGGGCTCGGCGCTGGTGGTGCGGTTGCTGGCGCTGGACCTGAAGGCGCTGGTGCCGGTGCTGATCCTGACCGGCTGCGTGCTGTTTCTGAAGATCGAGACCCGCCGCGCCAAGCAATATGGCCGGATCATTCTGGGCATCGGCTTTGTGCTGCTGTCACTGCAGATGATCAGTCAGGCGACCGAACCCCTGCGCGATTCCGCCGCTCTGCCGGTAGCGATGGAGTATCTGGGCCGTGACCCGCTGACCGCTTTCGTGCTGGCGATGCTGCTGGCCTGGGCAGTGCATTCCTCGGTCGCGATGGTGCTCTTGCTGGCGGCACTGGCGCAAAGCGGGGCGCTGCCGATGGCGGCGGCGCTGCCGATGCTGCTGGGCGCGAATACCGGCGGCGCGCTGATCGCCGTCTGGCTGACGCGCGGGATGGTGCCGGTCGCGCGGCGTATCCCCTTGGGCAACCTACTGCTGCGGGGCGCGGCGGCGCTGGCGTTGCTGGCGGTGGTCGCGGTGACGGGTGTCGAGCTGCCGGCGTGGCTGGGCCAAGGTGAAGCGGTGCGCATCGTCAACGGGCATCTGTTGTTCAACGCCGTGGTTGTCATCTTCGCCCTGCCGCTGATCGCCCCGGCGATCACGCTGGCCGCGCTTGTCGCGCCGGTCTTGCCTGAACCGATCCAGCCCGGCCAGCGCCGCAAATCCGCACTGGACCGCGCGACGCTGGCGCTGCCGCAGCTGGCGCTGGCCTCGGCCAAGCGGGAATTGTTGCTGATGGGGGCCGCGCTGGAGGAAATGCTGCGCCCTGCGCCCGAGATGTTGAGAACCCCGACGCCCGAGATCATCGCCACCGCGACGATGCTGGACGACGAGATGAACCGCCGCCACGCCGACATCAAACTGTTCCTTGCGGCGCTCGGTGAAGGCGGTCTCGACCCCGCCGAGGCGCGCGAGTCGCTGCAACTGACTGGCCTTGCGATCAATCTGGAGCACGCGGGCGATATCGTCGCCAAGACGCTTGCACCGCTGGCGCAAAAGAAAGTGGCGAGCGGACGGCAGTTCTCGCAGGTCGGCATGGAAGAGCTGCTGGCGATGCACACGCGGGTGATGGTGAACCTGCAGCTGGCGATGAATGTGCTGATCTCGGGCGATCCCGACGCGGCGCGTCGGTTGATGCGCGAGAAGGAAGTGATGCGGGCGCTGGAACGCGACAGCCATCAGGCGCATCTGGCCCGGTTGAGCGCGGGCAACCCCGAGAGCCTTGCCACCAGCCACTGGCATCTTGAGGCGCTGCGCGCGCTCAAAGAGATCAACTCGCTGCTGGTGTCCGTGGCCGTGCCGATCCTTGAGGAACGCGGCGAAGTGCTGCGCTCGCGGCTCGCGCCCGGTCAGTAATCGGGCGGTCAGTAGGCGCTGGGCAGCACCGCCACCAGCGCACCCGCCAGCGCCAAAGCCGCCCCGAACGGCAGGCGCCCCAGCCGTCGCAGGCTGCGCCCCTTGCGGCGGGCGCGCAGCAGGGCCAGCGTCAGGGCGGTTCCGGCGGCGAAGAGCACCACCAGCGGCAGGCGCACCGGTCCCAGTGCCAGACCAAGGGCGGCGATCAGGAGCACGTCGCCCAGCCCCATCCCCTCGCGTCCCGTGCGCCAGTTGTACAGCGTGCGGACCAGCCAGAACGCCCCGCCCCCCAGCGCAGCCCCCCACAGCGCGGTGGTCAGCCGCTCGCTGAGGTCGGGCCAGCCGGTGCCATCCCCGACCAGCGCCAGCGCCAGGCCAAGGGCTGCGGTCAGCGCCATCAGTGGCTCGGGCAGGCGAAAGCGGCGCAGATCGGCCAGCGCCAGCGCCAGCAGCGACCACATCCACGCCGCCAGCAGCAGCGCGCGTGCCGGGTCCGGCGCGACCCAGGCCGCCGCCGCGCCCATCACCAGCCCGGTGAGTTCGGCCTGCCACAGCACCGGCGGGATGCGCGCATTGCAGTGGCCGCAGCGCCCGCGCAACAGCGGATAGGACAGCAGCGGCACCAGATCCCGCGCCCGCAGCGTCGTGTTGCACGCCACGCAGCGCGACCGGGCCAGCGCCAGCGGCTCACCCCGCAACAGGCGCTCGGCGGCCAGCGCCGCGAAAGAGCCCATCGCCGCGCCCAGCAGGGCCAGAAGGACCATGATGCTCATGCCGCGTTTCCAACGCCTTGGGAGCGGCGTCGCGGTTGTGATGCGCGCGACGCGGGGCTAGTCTGCGGCGAAGTGCGTGTAAGCAGGCAGGGGTTGGGCATGGCGACGGACGCTATCAAGGGGCGGGGCAAGGTCAAGAACCGAAAGGCGTTGCGCCGCGATGCCGGTCTGACATTGATTGAACTGATGGTTGTCGTGGTCATTCTGGCGCTGCTGGCCGTGGTCATCGTGCCGCGCGTCATCGACCGCCCCGATCAAGCCCGCGCGGCGCGCGCACAGGCCGATATTGCAGCGATCAGCTCGGCGCTGAACCTCTACCGGCTGGATTCGGGCAGCTATCCGACCTCGGATCAGGGGCTGGCCGCGCTGGTCACCCGCCCGACCTCGGCCCCGGTTCCGGCCAACTGGTCGGACGGCGGCTATCTTGATCGGGTGCCGGATGATCCCTGGGGCCGCGCGTATCTCTACCTCTCGCCCGGTGTTCACGGGCCGTTTGACATCGTCAGCTATGGCGCCGACGGGCGCAGCGGAGGCAGTGGCGCCGATGCGGATCTCACCAGCTGGCAGGCCGAATAGACGGCGGCGGTCAGCGTCAGGGTTCACGCTGATCGAGCTGCTGGTCGTCATCACCCTCATCGCCATTCTGGCCGTCGGCACCGGGCTGAGCGCCGGTGGCGTCTTCGCGCGCCCCTCGGGCGTGTCGGACGCCGCGCGGTTGGAGCAGGGCATTGAGCGCGCGCGTGACGCGGCTTTGCTGGGACGGACGGTAACGGGGATCTATCCGCGCGCCGATGGCTGGGTGTTGGCCAAGTTGGACAGCGCGGGCACTTGGGTGAGGATCGGCGCGCCGCTGGTGCTGCGCGGGGCCTCGGTCAGTTGGCAGATCGACGGGCGGCCCTATCTGCCCGGCCTCACCGCGCCGCGCGCGCAGGACGCGCCACCGATCCGCTTTGCCGCGGACGGACGCAGCACGCCGTTTACGGTGGCGCTGTCGAGCGGCACCACGCGGCGCACCTGCTCGGCTGCAAACGCGGAGGCCCTGCAATGCGCCGCGCCGTAAAGGGGTTCACGCTGATCGAACTGGCGGTGGCCGTGGCGATTCTCGCCATCGGGACGGTGGCGGCCTATCGCAGCTTTGACAGCGCGCAGCGGGGTATCGGCGGGCAGCTGGACCGGGCCTTTGCCAGCGAAGTGGCGCTGAACCGTGCGGCGATGGTGCGGCTGCTGGGCGGTGCGGCGGCGCAGGACTTGCCCCCGCGCGAAACGATGGGCGGCACCGTGTGGGACGTGGACCAGCAGGTCACCAGCACCAGCGCCGGGTTGATGGAAGTGACGATCGTGGTCAGTGCCGACGGTCGCCCCGGTGCGCGCTATGTTGTCGCCGTGCCCCGGCAGGCGCGCTGATGCGGCGCGGGTTTACCCTGATCGAGCTGCTGGTGGCGATGGCGATTCTGGCCGTCGTGTCGATCATGGGCGTGCAGGCGCTGAGCGGCGTGTTCTTTCAGCGCGAGATCCTGACACGGACGGATGCGCAGGCGGTTGCGGTGATCCGCACGCTGTCACTGCTGCGGCAGGATTTCGAGGCGGTGGTGCCACTGCCCGCAACGCTGGAGGAAACCGAGCTGGGGCTGGCGCTGGGGGACAACCGCATCACACTGGCGCGTGGCGGGTTGGCCGAGGTGCCGGGCGATGACGGGATCGGCGTCGCGGTGATCTTTTGGCGCGTGGAAGGCGGCGCTCTGGTCCGGGGCATGCAGGGCGGTGCGGCGCGGCAGATGCTGGACGGGGTGCGCGCGCTCAGCGTGGTGCAGATCGGACGCGAAGGCGAAGGCACCGGCCTGCCCCCCGGCCTGCGCCTGACCATCGAGACCGCGCGCTGGGGTGCGCTGGACGTGGTGGTCGTGCGATGAGGCAGCACCCGCGCGGTATGGCACTGATTCAGGCGCTGCTGATCGTCGCGGCCCTTGCCGCCGTTGCGACCGCGCTGATGCTGCGGGCCGAACGCGCGCGCGAGCGGCTGGACTGGCGGCAGGGGGCCGAGCAGGCGACGCTCTACATCGGCAGCGCGGTTTCCCTGCTGCGCACCCGCTTGCCCGACGGTCCGGTGAACCGCCGTCAGGACTGGGCGCGACCGCGCGAGGGGATCGAGATTGATCGCGGGCTTTTGGCGTGGGAGATCACCGATCTGTCAGGCCGCTTCAACCTCAATCTGCTAAAGGCCGATGAGGACGGGCGCTGGCATGCCGCATTTCGGACATTGGCCGAAGGGCAGGGCCTGTCCGACGATGCGATTGCTGACATTCTGGCCGCGATCGACAGCCGGGAAGACGCGGAACCGCTATCTGCTCCCCTGTTCCTGCGCGGGGTCGTGGGCGACGCGCGCGATGACTGGGACGCGTTGCTGCCCTTCCTCACCGCCTTGCCGCGCGCGACGGCGCTGAACATCAACACGATGTCCGACGCGGTATTCGCCGCGCTGACCCCGGATCTGCCCGGCCTGACCCGTGACACGATCCTGCGGCAGGTACAGCGCGAACCGGTCGACGAGATCGCCACGCTGAACACCTGGATCGCGCAGCGTTTGGGGGACGCGGTGGCCGCAGCCTTCGATGCGTTGCCGCTTGGGACGACCTCGCGCTACTTCGAGGCGCGTATCGAGGCGCGGCTTGACACCCTTGCCCTGCGCCGGTCTGTTGTAATTGACACGGGCGGGCCTGAGGGTGACAGCGCCGTGTTGATGTCGTTGCCCGAGTTGCCCTGATGCCCCCTGTCGCCCCCTCCCGCCGCCGCCGAGCCGCCCCGCCCGCGACCTGGCGTCTGGGCGAGGATGCGCCACCCTCCGGGCCGTTCATCGCCTTGGTGCCCGGTGCCGATGCGCCCCTGATCACGCTGAGCCTGCCCGCTGCGCTGAAGGGCGCCGCGCGCGAGGATGTCGCGCGGCGACAGGCGCAGGACCGGCTGGGCGCGGGGCTCGAGGTGCGCCCGGCGCGGCTGGCCGGGGCCGATGACTGGACCCGCGTCGCGGTGGCCGAACGCGCGGCGGTATTGCGCTGGCGCGCGGCACTGGGCTCAGCCGCGCCGCGCTGCCGGGGGCTGGTGCCCGATTACCTCGCCTTGCCCACCGCGCCGGGACTGTGGTCCGTGCAGGCGGACCGCGATGGCGTGACGGCCCGGCTGGGCGTCGGCGACGGGTTTAGCGCCGAGCATCCGCTGGCGCTGCGCATGCTGACCTTGGCACTGTCCGAGGCCCGCGCGACCAGCGCGGCACCGGGCGCGGTGTTGCTGACGGGCGAGGCGGGCGCGGCCTATGCCACACTGTTCGACGGGGTGACGCTGGCGCGCGCGGCAGGGGATCTGCCGGCTGCGATGAAACCGGTGGTGCTGGAAAATAGCGAAGAATCCGTCGATTTCGCCCGCGATCCCCGCGCCGACGCCGTGGGGGTCGAGGCGCGGTTGCGCAGGCTGATGTGGCCTGCGGTTCTGGTGCTGCTGGGCGCTTTGGGCTGGGCCGGGGCGCAGGCGCTGGCGATCCGCAACGACCGCGCGCTGGCCGTGGCCGTGCAGGCCGAGACGCTGGCCGCCGTGCGCCGGGATGTGCTGCCGTCGGGGCCGATCCTTGACCTGCAGGTGCAGGTCACCCGCGAGATCGAGCGCCGCCGCGCCGCTACGGCTCCCGTCGCCGCGCCCACCGGCCCGCTGGACCTGCTGCGCGCCGCCGCGCCGGTGCTGGCCGGGGGCGAGGTGCAGTCGGTATCGCTGGGGATTGACGGGTTGAGCGCCGCGCTGCGCGTCCCCGATTTCCGCGCGCTCGACGCGCTGGCGGGCGCGCTGGCCGAGGTCGGTGTCACCGCGCGCACCACCCGCTCGGGCATCGACCCCGACGGCGGCGTCGCCGCGACCCTGTCGCTGGAGGTCGCGCCATGATCGCTGCGCTTGCCCGCGTTCTGGCCCTGCGCAGCCCGCGTGAACGGGTGTTGCTGGCGCTTCTGGCGCTGGGTGCGCTGCCGGTGGCCTTTGTCGCGCTGGTCGCCCTGCCGCTGATCGACGCCCGCGCCGCTGCCCGCGCGGATCTGACCGCCGCGCAAGCGGTGCGCGACTGGTACGCCGCGCGTCAGGGGGAGATCGCAGCGCTGCCGCGTCCCGGTGCCCCGCCCCCACAGAGCGCCCGGCCCCGGTGGGCCTTGGCGGGATCGAGCTGCGCCTGATCGACGCGCGCTTGCGCGATGCGGTGACCCTGCTCGCCAACGGCCCCAACGGGCGCGTGGCCCTGACGCTGGACGCGGTGCCGTTCGGCGACTTGATGGGCTGGCTGGACGGGATCGAGGACGGCGCGGGCTACCGCGTCAACGCGCTGCAGGTGGAACGATCCGCGCCTGGCGAGGTTGATGCAGAGCTGCAACTGGAGCCGCTGCGATGATCCGTGGGTTTGCCATCTTCCTTGGCCTCTGGCTGGGATTGTGCGTCGCTGTGCTGTTTGGCGGCTCGCTGGCGCATCTGCGGATGACCGGGCTGAGCCTGCCTGCGTGGGTTGACGGGGTCGCGGAGGACGCGGGGTTCACCGAAGGCCGGGGCACGCTGAACGGCGCGGCGCTGCACTGGCGCTTGAGCGGGTGGAGCGGGTTTGACGTCACCCTGACTGGCCCCGACTGGCAGGCGCAGGGCCGGGCCGAGCCGGAAGGGACAGCGCTGCGCATCACGCAGATCACCGGGATCGTGCCGCTGCGCTTTCTGGACGCAGGCGCGGGGGATCTGGCGCTTGAGGGCGGCGAGATGCTGGTCGGACTGGACGGCACGCTGCGCGACGGCCAGCTTGAGGGGCAGGCGCGGGGCAGTGATCCTGCCGGGCCGGTCACGCTGATCTGGGAAGACGGCTGGCGGCTGGTCAGCCGGTGACCAGCGCCTGCATGTCAAAGATCGGCAGCAGGATGGCCAGCACGATGGTCAGCACCATGCCGCCGACGATCACCATCGATGCAGGCTCGATGATCACCGAGACGCGCTTGCGTTCGGTCCTGAGCCAGCTTTCCGCCAGCACCGCCGCGCGTTCGGTCATCGGGCCCAGCCGGGCCGAGGCCTCGCCCGCCTGCACCAGTTGCCGCGCGACAGGGTTGAGGAAGGGCAGGCGGGCCAGCGCCTGTGAAAGGCTTTCGCCGCGCTTGAGCGCTTCGCCCGCTTCCTCGGCCACGGCGCGGTAGCGGGTGATGTCCAGCACGCCGGCGGAAAAGCGCAGCGCCTCGGTCAGCGGCAGGCGCGAGTTGATCACCACGGCCAGCGTGCGCAGATACTGCGCCGCCGCCGCCATGCGCAGGAAGCGACCGATCAGCGGCAGGCGCAGCAACAGGGTGTCGCGGCGATCGCGCAGGCTGGGGGTGCGGTTGACAGCGATGATCGCCGCAATCACCAGCCCCAACAGCGCCAGAAGCGCCAGCCAGTGATCGCGGATGGCATCGACGATGCCCATCACGGTGACGGTCAAGGGCGGCAGGGGGCGGCCTGATTCCTCGAACATGGCGATGATCTCGGGCGCGACGGTGGTCATCAGGATCGCGCAGACGACGATGGCGACGACGGTGACAAAGGCGGGGTAAACCAGGGCCGAGGTGATCGCCGCGCGGTCGCCGGCGCTGGTTTCCAGATGCTCGGCCAGCGTGTTGAACACCACCGCCAGATCGCCCGATTGCTCGCCCGCCCGCACCGCCGCCGCGTACCACGCGGGCAGCGCCCCACCCGCACGGGTCAGCGCGTCGGCCATCGAATCGCCCTGCAGCAACCCGGCGCGGGCTTCGGCGGCCAGCCGTTCGATCCGTGCCGCCCCGGCGGCCCCCTGCACGGCCTCAAGCGCGGCGTCAGCCGACAGGCCAGCGCCCAGCAGGACTGCCATCTGCCGGGTGAAGACGCTGAGCAGATCGCGGTCGATGCGCCGCTCGCGTTTGCGCGCTTTGGTGGGGGTGCCCGCCTGCGCGTCCAGCGTCGCGGGCATCAGGCCCAGCTCGACCACCCGCAGCGAGGCGTCGCTTTCATCCTCGGCCACCACCACGCCGCGCTTGCGTTTGCCGTCCGGCGTATAGGCGGTATAGGCGAAGGTTTTCACGGCGATTCACCCAGCACGCGCCGGACCTCGGCCAGCGAGGTCGCGCCCTCGGCCACCAGCATCAGCGCCGAGGCCATCAGTGTGGGGCGTGGCCCGGCGGCCTCGCGCAGGGTGACTTCCGAGGCGTCGCTGTCAATCGCGGCGCGCAGGGTTTCGTCTATTTCGAGGATATCGAAAATACCGACCCGCCCGGTGAAGCCAGTGTCATCGCATTTCTCGCAGCCCGCTGCGTGGCCGATCATCTCAGGCAGCGGCACGCCATGCGCGGCGAACTGCGCTGCCTCTTGCGCCGTGGGCCCGGCCTTGCGCGCACAGTCCGGGCACAGCCGCCGCACCAGCCGTTGCGCGACAACGCCGCGCAGGGTGGCGGCGATCAGATACCCCTCGACCCCCAGCTCGCGCAGGCGCACCACGGCGGCCAGTGCGGTGTTGGCGTGCAGGGACGAGAACACCAGATGCCCGGTCAGCGCCGCCTCGCTGGCGGTCTGCGCGGTTTCGGTATCGCGGATTTCGCCCACCAGGATCACATCGGGGTCTTGCCGCAGGATCGAGCGCAGGCCGCGCGCGAAGGTCAGCCCGATTTCGGGGTTCACCGGGGTCTGGCTGATGCCGGGCAGATCGTATTCAACCGGATCTTCCACGGTCAGGATCGTGCGTTCGCGCCGGTCGGCCAGTCGCAGCAGGGAATAGAGCGTGGTCGTCTTGCCCGAGCCGGTCGGCCCGGTGGCCAGAATGATGCCGTTGGGCAGCGCGGCCAACCGGTTCAGCCGCTCGGCATTCACCGCTGACAGGCCCAGCCGGTCCAGCGCCATCAGCCCGCCCGAGCGGTCCAGAAGGCGCATCACCACCCGCTCGCCGTGATGGCCGGGCAGGGTGGACAGACGCACGTCGATGGCCCGCCCGCCCAGCCGCAGCGCGATGCGCCCGTCCTGCGGCAGGCGCGTCTCGGCGATATCCAGCCCGGCCATGACCTTGAGCCGCGAAACCACGCGCTTGGCGGGCACGTCGCGGCGGTCAAAGACCGATTGCATGGTGCCGTCGATGCGCATGCGGGCGCGCAACCCGTCCTCATGCGGTTCCAGATGCAGGTCGGACGCCGAGCCGCGCACCGCCTGCCGCAGCATCTGGTTGACCAGCCGGATCACCGGCGCGTCTTCGGGGTCTTCCAGAATGTCGCGGGACAGGCCACGCTGGGGGAGTCTTCGAGGTCAAAAGCAACCTCGCCGCCCTCATCGCTGCCGGTGTCATAGAGGCGCGAGAGGCGCGACAGGAACCCTTCGCCATCGTGCATCTCAGGCTCGACCGCCTGACCCGCCGCGCGGCGGGCGGCGCGCAACCCGTTCATCGTGACCTCGGGCCCGGTGAGCAGCGTGGCCTCGTCCAGCGCGACCTGATTGTCGCGAGCAAAGGCGAAGGGCAGGCGCGCGCCGCTCATCGCTTACTGGCCCTGATCCACTTGCAGGCGGGGCGGCAGCGGCGGGAACAGACGGTCACGCACCGCCTGATCGACATAGGGATCATCGAACGGCTGGTTCAGATCCACGCCGTCGAAAGGAAACCCGGTGCGGCGCACCTGCGGGTACAGGCTGTCGGTGTTGCGCGGCGAGACGAGACGGCCCAGACGCTCGGTCTCGCGCGCGATCTGACGGCTGAGCGCGGTGGCCTGATGGTCATCGCGCACGACGCGCGGGCGCAGCATGATCAGCAGCACGCGCTGGCCCTCTTGCAGCGAGCGACCCCGGAACAGCGCGCCCAGCACAGGCAGGTTGCTCAGGCCGGGGACGCGCTGGTTCTGCGCGGTCGAGTTGTCCTCGATCAGCCCACCCAGAATGATTACCTCGCCGTCCCCGACCAGTGCGTTGGTGCTCAGCCGACGCCGGGCGGTGACTTCGCCCCCGGCGGCGGATGTCGTGCCGGTCAGGTTGGACACCTCCTGCGCGATGGCCATGCGCACGGTGCCGTCATCGGTGATCTGCGGGCGCACGGTCAGGGTCAGGCCGACGTCCTGTCGCTCGATGGTCTGGAACGGCTGATCGGGCACGGCACTGTCGCCGACGGTGGAATACTGGCCGGTCACGAAGGGCACGTTCTGTGCGACGATGATCTCGGCTTCCTGATTGTTCAGGGTCAGTACGGCGGGGGTGCTGAGCAGCCGGGTCGAGCGTTCACGGGCAATCGCAGTGAGCAGCGCGGCGAAGTTGCCGTCCGAGGCACCCAGAACGCCGCCATTGCCGGGATTGACGTTGTTGCCCGCCATGGCCGCCGAAATCAGCGTGATCAGCGAGGTGCGGCCATCCAGCGCGAACGAGGTGCCGCCGCCGATGGCGTCATTGAGCAACCCGCCGAACTGCACCGACAGGTCAGAAAAATTCTCGGCGCTGACTTCAAAGATCACCGCTTCGATCAGAACCTGCGACGGGCGGGTATCGAGCGACTGGATCGCGCGGGTGATCGCCTCGACCCGGTCCTGCGGGGCGGTGATGATGATCGCGTTGGACTGCGGTTCGGCGACGATGGTGATCGCCGCGTCGCCTTCGCCGCCCGCGCCCATCGACTGGCGGATGACATCGGCCAGTTCGGTCGCCTGCGCGAAATTCAGCCGCACGACGCGCGAGGTCGGGCGCATCTGCGGCGTATCGAGCTGCATCACGACCGAGCGCACACGGTCGCGGAATTCGGACGGGCCGGACACGACGATGGCATTCGCGCCGGGGTCGGCGGCGATGGTGCCGGTCGCGGCGGTCGGTGGCAGCGCGGCCTGCAACACGGTGATCATCTCGGATGCGCGGCCGTGGTTCAGGCGGATGGTTTCCACCGAGCGGCTGCTGGCGGTGTTCAGACGCTCGATCAGCGCCTCGATCCGGGTGATGTTTTCGGTGCGGTCCGACAGCACGAACAGCCCGGCCGAGGGGATCGGCGTCAGGATCGCATCGGGCGCGACCAGCGGTTCGAGCACATCGTACATCTCGACGATATCGCCGCCGCGCACCGGGATCACGCGCGTCTCATACCCGCCGCCGCGCTGCGCGCGTGCCGCCGCCAGACCCGAGGCCAGATGCATCGGCACGATCCGGTCGATGCCTTCGCCCTCAAGGATCGTCACGCCGTTGATTTCCAGCACGTTCAGGAAAATCTCGTACATCGACGCCGGGGTGACCGGAACGGGCGCATAGACCGAGACCGTGCCCTGCACCTCGGGATCGACCAGAAAGTTGCGCCCGGTCTGTTCCGACACCAGCTGGATATAGCTGCGCAGATCGACGTCGCGCAGATCCAGCCGGATTTGCGCCGAGGCCGGGCGCAGGGCGCCAAAGGCAAGCAAGAGTCCGAGCAGCAGGAAGGCGGCGAAGCGGGTCATGGCGCGATTGTTTCCGTTTGGTAAGCAAGGTCAACTGGTAAGCGCAGGAAGGTCGGTGTCATCGGCTGATCCCGAACCGGTCGCGCGGACTTGCCGGGACCGGTCCGTCCCGAAAGCGGTCGCCGTCAATCGGGCGTCTGCGCGTGGGGCCTTCATAATCGGCGCCCATGCTGCCGTCATAGGCATCGGCGTCGACAGGGGTGGAATCTTCGGAAAATCCGATCAGGTAGGGTTCGCCATATAGATCAATGACCACGCCCTCTTCGGTAATGTCGTCGACAGCATAGCCGTCGGGCAGCAGGTCGCCGACGTGCAGCATCATGACCCCCTCGGGCGTTTCGAGCAATGCGAAACTCTCGCTGATGCCGTCGCTCATCGCCAGCCCGCGCAGCACAAACGCGCTGTCATCGAAATCGTCGGCAGGGTCATAGGCGGGCTCGGGGATGCGGGGCGCAGGCGGAGCCTCGGCGACAGGGGCGGCGGCGGGCGGTGTGCCGAACAGCGCCGCCCAGCTTTGGCGCGCGGGGGCCGTGTCGGTCGCGGTGCCAGCGGGTTGGGTGACAGCGGCGATGGGGGGCAGGGGGGCTGCTTGCGGTGTCGGGGCGAGCAGGGCCAAAGCAGCCAGACCCAAACCGCAGCCCGCGACCACTGACGCGCAGAACAGCAACAGCGCCGACGGCCGGGCCGTCGGGGAATGCGTCAGGGCAGTCGTCACGCGGGCGGGCGTGGCAAGGGTCATGCGCGATGGGCCTCATGGGTGTTTTTGTGGACATTATCGGCCTCTCGGCCTAGGATGAAAAGAAAAATAAGGTGAGAGCAGTGATCCAATTCCTTCGGTTCAGGGGCCGGATACCGGCGCTGTGCGCAGTGCTGCTGCTCGCGTCATGCGAAGCGGCGGGAACGCTGGCAGGCGGCGGTGCGCAATCGGACTATCTGGTTGCCCGTCAGGCGCTGGAGACCGGCAATTACGATCTGGCCATCCGCCGTTATGGCGCGCTGATGGAACAGGTTGATGCCGCCTCGGCCTCGCGGTTGCAGCTTGAATATGCCCACGCCCTGTTGCGCGGTAACCGCTATGACGAGGCGATCGCGATCTGCGACACGCTGGTCGCGCGGCAAACCGGCTCGATCCATGCCTCGGCCCTGTCGGTGCGCGGCACGGCCCGCCACGAAGCGGCGCGGCGGCTGCTGGATGCAGGGCGCGACCCGTCAACCGCCCGTGCACTGCTGGTCGCGGCGGGCAGTGACATCGACGCCTTTCTGGCCGCGCCGGGTGCGCTGGACGCCGCCGGGTCGATGCGCGCCCGCTCGCAGCTGATCACCGCGGATCTGGGCCGGTTAAGCTGATCCGCACCGCCTGGTCGTGACGCCGCGCTATCGCCTGTCAGAGGCCGCCCGTGACAACGGGCGGTCTTTTTGATGGGCTGGTCTGCGGTTCGCCACCGGTTTCTGTGCCGCTGAAAAGTCAAATTCATTACAATTTTTAGTCAAAATTTGCCTAACTTCGGCCCTGTTCAGCCGCCAGTTTGCCCGCAGTGACAGTAACGGTACAGGGGTGGCTTCATGGGTCTTGAGAACACAACCGCGCGGCACGTCGCCTTCGCCATTCTGGCGGCTGGCGTTGCGCTGGCGACGCCAGCGGCAGCGACAACCGAGCTGCTGGGCGGCGGTTTCATGGTCAGCCGGTGGGGTGGCTGCGAAGACTACGGCTGGGTCGGCACCCAGCAGGTTCTGGCACGCATGGAGCCGCAGGGGGCACCCGGCAATCTGGCGACCGAGTCCCAGCTGTCCCTGCTTCTGAGCACCGGCACTATCGCCATCCGCTACAACAACGAGGGTGGCTATCGACGCAATCAGGAGATCACGCAGGCCACCTATGTCTGGAATGGTCCGTGGACGCCCGACGAGCCATCCATGTCGCTGTCATGGGATCTTTATGGCGAGATCCCCGAGGCCAGTGACAGCGCTCTGGACCAATTGGTCATCAATTTCCAGAACTTCAACGAGCACCCGGGTTGCCGCATGTCGGTTTTCCTGGTGATGCAACGCAACTGAGGGGCTCTGTGATGAAACCGTTTCTGCGCCGTCTTACCGCCCGTCTCGCCCCGCTTGTTGCCGTTGCGCTGATGGGCGTCTCTGCGCCCGCGCATGCCGAATTCATGGGCGGCGGCTATCTCACCGATTACGCGGGCTGCGATCAATACGGCTGGCCGGTCAATGTCGAAATGGTCCGCGCCCGCTACAGTGCCCGCGAGATCGACGGCGGCCCGTCGCAGATCGTGCTCACTTTCGCCGTGGGGGGCGTGAACACCTTTGTCTACTATGGCGACCTGTCGCCCAGCCGCGCCTGGCGGCAGGCGTCGGGTCAGGTGATCTGGGGCACCTCGGGGGCCATCCGGCCTGCGCCGCGCCTTCGGGTGCTCGAACGCGAAAGCATCCCGTTTGCCGGTGCCAGTTTCGATGCGCATGTCGAAAACATCCGGCTGCGCCTGCGTATCCGCCATTTCAACGGCATGCGCGGGTGCACGGTGACGGCCGTGCTGATGCTGAACGACTGGAATAACGAGATTAACTGACGCTTACGCAGGCTCGACCGGGCGGCGGATCTGATCTGCCGCCTCGATCACCAAGGGCGACAACCCCTCGCCCCCCGCGTCGAGCAGCGCGAACAGCTCGCGGCGCATCCGGGGTTCCCAGAAATCGTTGATGTGCAGCGCCAGCCCTTCGACGCCCTCGGCATGGGGTTTGGACGCCATGAAGGTGGCGATCTGATTGGCCATGCGGGTGATCTTTTCAGCGGACATTCTGCTCTCTCGTCTCGATACGGTCGGTATGGGTGAAAGCCTCGAACCGGTCGGGGCGGGCCTGCGCGATCAGGGTGATGCCCAGATGATCGGCCAGCGCGACGGCGTCGGCGGTCGGGGACGACACGGCAATGATCGCCGGGGCACCCAGCGCGGCGACCTTTTGCACAAGGTCGATGGAGACGCGGCTGGTCAGCACCACCGCGCCAGTCCCGGCGCGGGTGCCCGCGCGCAGCATCGCGCCCGCCAGCTTGTCCAGCGCGTTGTGCCGCCCGACATCCTCACGCGCCGCCACGATCCGCGCGCCGTCCCAGAACCCGGCGCAATGCACCGAGCGGGTGGCATCGTGCAGCGTTTGCTGCGCGGGCAGCGCGGCAATCGCGGCCATCACCTGCGCAGGTGTCAGGCGGAAGCTGCCATGCGGCACGGGCGCCATCTCGCGCAGCGCCTGCTCCAGACTGTCGATGCCGCACAGCCCGCAGCCCACCGGCCCGGCCATCACCCGGCGGCGCGCGGTCAGCCGCGCCTCGGCATCCTTGGACACCCAAAGCTGCACATCCAGCCCGCGCGGGGTTTCGACAACCTCGACGCTTTCGATCTCTTCGGGCCGCGCCAGCCCTTCGGTCAGCGCGAACCCAAAGGCGAAATCGGCCAGATGGTCGGGCGTGGCCATCATCACCGCCTGCGTGGTGCCGTTGAAGCTGAGCGCGACGCCGACCTCTTCAGGCAACACCCGTTCGCCCGACGCGATGGACGCGCCGAACGACAGGCGGGGAAGGGGCCGCGCGCCCTGCATTACTCGGCAGCGGGCAGGATACGGCGGGCCATTTCGGCCTGCGCGGTGTAGTCTTCCTGCCATTGCGACGGGCCATTCGACGGCGCGATCTGCACCGCCGTCACCTTGTATTCCGGGCAGTTCGTCGCCCAGTCGGAATAGTCGGTGGTGACCACGTTGGCCTGCGTGTCAGGGTGGTGGAAGGTGGTATAGACCACCCCCGGCGACACGCGGTCGGTCAGCGTGGCGCGCAGCGTGGTTTCCCCGGCGCGGCTGGTCAGGCGGACGTAATCCCCCTCATGGATGCCGCGGTTTTCGGCGTCATGGGGGTGGATTTCCAGCACGTCCTGATCGTGCCAGATCACATTCGCCGTGCGCCGCGTCTGCGCGCCGACGTTGTACTGGCTCAGGATGCGCCCGGTGGTCAGCAACAGCGGGAAACGCGGGCCGGTTTTCTCATCGGTGGCCACGTATTCGGTGCGGATGAACTTGCCCTTGCCGCGCACGAACGCGCCGATGTGCATGGTCGGCGTGCCCTCGGGCGTGGCCTCGTTGCAGGGCCACTGGATCGAGCCCAGCTCGTCGAGCCGCTCGAAGCTGACCCCGGCAAAGGACGGCGTCAGCAGCGCGATCTCATCCATGATCTGGCTGGGATGCGCGTAATTCCAGTTCGCGCCCATCGCGTTGGCCAGCATCTGGGTGACTTCCCAGTCGCCATAGCCGTTCTTGGGCGCCATCACCTTGCGCACCCGGTTGATGCGGCGCTCGGCGTTGGTGAAGGTGCCGTCCTTCTCAAGGAAGGTCGAGCCGGGCAGGAAGACATGCGCGTAATTCGCCGTCTCGTTCAGGAACAGGTCATGGACGATCACGCATTCCATCGCGGCCAGACCGGCGGCGACGTGGTGGGTGTCGGGGTCCGATTGCAGGATGTCCTCGCCCTGACAATAGAGCCCCTTGAACGTGCCCTCGACCGCCGCGTCCAGCATGTTGGGAATGCGCAGGCCCGGCTCGTTGTCGATCTTGACGCCCCAGGCGTTCTGGAACAGGTCGCGCACGTCGTCGTTCTTGACGTGGCGATAGCCCGGCAGCTCGTGCGGGAACGAGCCCATGTCGCAGCTGCCCTGCACGTTGTTCTGGCCGCGCAGCGGGTTCACGCCCACACCCGGCTTGCCGATGTTGCCGGTCAGCATGGCAAGGTTGGCGATGCCGATCACGGTGGTCGAGCCCTGGGAATGCTCGGTCACGCCCAGCCCGTAATAGATCGCGCCATTGCCGCCAGTGGCATAAAGGCGCGCGGCTTCGCGCACGGTCTGTGCCTTCACGCCGGTCAGTTCCTCGACCGCCTCGGGTGAGTTTTTCTCATCCGCGACGAATTCAGCGTAGTCCTGGAATTCATCCCAGTCACAGCGGGTGCGGATGAACTCTTCGTCCATCAGCCCCTCGGTAACGATGACATGCGCGATGGCGGTCACGATGGCGACGTTGGTGCCCGGGCGCAGCGGCAGGTGATGCGCGGCCTTGACGTGCGGGCCTTCCACGATGTCGGTGCGGCGCGGGTCCACCACGATCAGCTTCGCGCCCTTGCGCAGGCGCTTTTTCAACCGGCTGGCAAAGACCGGGTGGCCGTCGGTCGGGTTCGCGCCGATGATCATCACCACATCGGACTGCTCGACACTGTCGAAATCCTGCGTGCCGGCCGAGGTGCCAAAGGTCTGGCCCAGCCCGTAGCCGGTGGGCGAGTGGCAGACGCGGGCGCAGGTGTCGGTGTTGTTGTTCAGGAACACCGCGCGGGTCAGCTTCTGCACGAGGTAGGTTTCCTCGTTCGTGCAGCGGCTCGAGGTGATCACACCGACCGACTGGCGGCCGTGCTTTTCGATCAGGCCCTTCATGCGGTCGGCGGTGAAGCGCATCGCCTCGTCCCACGAAACCTCTTGCCACGGGTCGGTGATCTTGTCGCGGATCATCGGGTTCAGGATGCGGTCCTTGTGCGTGGCATAGCCCCAGGCAAACCGGCCCTTGACGCAAGAGTGGCCCCGGTTCGCCTTGCCGTCCTTGTGCGGCACCATGCGCACCAGTTCGTCGCCGCGCATCTCGGCCTTGAACGAGCAGCCGACGCCGCAATAGGCGCAGGTGGTGATGATCGCGCGCTCGGGCGTGCCGATCTCGACCACGGATTTTTCCACCAGCGTGGCGGTCGGGCAGGCCTGCACGCAGGCACCGCAACTGACGCAATCGGACGACAGGAACGTGTCACCTTTGCCACCCGCCGAGACGCGGCTGTCAAAGCCCCGGCCCTGAATGGTCAGCGCGAAGGTGCCTTGCACTTCCTCGCACGCGCGCACGCAGCGTGAGCAGACGATGCATTTGGACGGATCATAGTCGAAATACGGGTTCGACCCGTCCTTGACCATGTATTGCGGGTTCGCCTCGCCGTTGTGGCGCGGGCGGAAATGGGTATCGACGGCCTCATAGCGGACATCGCGCAGGCCCACCGCCCCGGCCATGTCCTGCAATTCGCAATCACCATTGGCGGCGCAGGTCAGGCAGTCGAGCGGGTGGTCCGAGATGTAAAGCTCCATCACCCCCTTGCGCAGCTTCTTGAGCGGCTCGGTTTGCGTGTGAACCTTCAGCCCCTCGGCCACCGGCGTGGTGCACGAAGCGGGCGTGCCATTGCGGCCTTCGATCTGAACCAGACACAGACGGCACGACCCAAAAGCCTCGACGCTGTCGGTCGCGCAGAGCTTGGGAATGCTGATCCCGGTCATCGCGGCAGCGCGCATGATCGACGTGCCCTCGGGCACCGTGACCTCGAACCCGTCGATGGTCAGCGTGATCTGCTTTTGCGATTTGGCGGCGGGGGTGCCGTAGTCGCGGTCATCCCAGGGAATGATAAAGTCTTTCATTTCGCATTCTCCGGTTGCTGTTTGGCTTTGGGCTGGTGGCAACGGTCAAGAAGTTCGGTGCGCAGGAAGGTCAACAGATCGACGGGGCGGGTCGGTGGGGGCGTTGTCATCTCACTCTCCCTGCGCTTTGGCGTGGGCGACGATGGCATTGGCGTGCCCGTGGCCCAGACCATGCTCGGTCTTGAGCAGGGCGACGACGGCCATGTGCGGCTTGTCCTTCAACCCGTCGCGGGCGAGGGTCAGCCAATGGTCGATCGGCTTGCCATAGGTCTTTTCGATCGACGGAAAGTACGAGGCCGGGCCTTTGACGGTATCGCTCATTCTGCGGCCTCGCGGGTGCGGGCGAAATCGTCAGGGAAATGCGTCAGCGCCGACATCACCGGATAGGGCGTGAAACCGCCCAAGGCGCAGAGCGAGCCTGATTTCATCGTGTTGCACAGATCCGCCAGCAGCGGCAGGCCCGAGGCATCGCCCGCCGCCACGCGGTCCAGCGTTTCCACCCCGCGCACCGCGCCGATGCGGCAGGGCGTGCATTTGCCGCAGCTCTCGATGGCGCAGAATTCCATCGCGAAGCGGGCCATTTTCAGCATGTCGGTGCGGTCATCGGCGATGGTCAGCCCGGCGTGGCCGATCAGCCCGTCCTTGGCGGCGAAATCCTCATAGGTGAAGGGCGTGTCGAACAGCGACGGCGGGAACCATGCACCCAGCGGACCGCCGACCTGCACCGCCTTGACGGGCCGACCCGAGGCCGTGCCGCCGGCAATATCTTCGACAATCTCGCCAAGGCTGAGGCCGAAGGCGGTCTCGAACAGCCCGCCGTATTTCACATTCCCGGCGATCTGCAGCGCCATGGTGCCATGCGAGCGGCCCATGCCGTAGTTTTTGTAAAACGCCGCCCCGCGATCCATGATCACCGGGACCGAGGCCAGCGAGATCACGTTATTGACCACGGTGGGCTTGCCCATGAAGCCCTCAAGCGCGGGCAGCGGCGGCTTGGCGCGCACCACGCCGCGCTTGCCTTCCAGCGAGTTGAGCAGCGATGTTTCCTCACCGCAGACATAAGCCCCCGCGCCGACGCGGACCTCCATGTCAAAGGCATAGTCCGAGCCCAGCACGCTGGCGCCCAGCACACCGGCCTCCCGCGCGATGCGGATCGCGGCGTCGAACTGGCTGATCGCAATGGGATATTCGCTGCGGGTGTAGATATAGCCCTTGGTCGCGCCCACGGCGATCCCGGCAATCGCCATGCCTTCGATCAGGGTGAAAGGATCACCTTCCATCAGCATCCGGTCAGCGAAGGTGGCGCTGTCGCCCTCATCGGCGTTGCAGACGATGTATTTCTGCGCGGCGGGCGCGTCGTGGACGGTTTTCCACTTGATGCCGGTCGGGAAGCCCGCACCACCCCGGCCCCGCAGGCCAGAATCCGTGACTTCCTTGACCACCTCGGCGGGCGTCATCGCCAGCGCGCGGCGAAGGCCTTTCAGGCCGTGGTGCAGTTCGTATTCATGCAGGGACAGCGGGTCGATCACGCCGACGCGGGCAAAGGTCAGCCGGGTCTGGCGCACCATCCAAGGCAGTTCTTCGGTCAGGCCCAGATATTTGGGATGGCTTTCGCCGTCGCCGAAAATCGCGGACACGTCGTCCGGCGTCATCGGACCAAAGGCGATGCGGCCCTCATCGGTGACCAGTTCGACCAGCGGCTCCAGCCAGACCATCCCGCGCGAGCCGTTGCGCACCACGGTGACGGCGATGCCGCGCTTGTCGGCTTCGGCCTTGATTGCGGCGGCGACATCATCGGCACCCAGTGCGACGGCGGCGGAATCGAGGGGGACATAGAGTTTCATCAGCGTGCCCCCTCAAGGATCTTGTCCAGCTTGGCGGCATCGGCGCGGCCCACCAACTTGCCGTTGACCATCGCGGCGGGACCGCAGGCGCACAGGCCCAGACAGAACACCGGTTCCAGCGTCAGCGCGCCATCGGCCGAGGTTTCGTGCCAGTCCAGCCCGGTTTTCGCCCGCGCGTGATCGGCCAGATCGTCGGCACCGACGGCCTGACAGGCCTCGGCCCGGCACAGTTTCAGCACCGTGCGGCCCGCCGGATTCTCGCGGAAATCGTGGTAAAAGCTCATCACGCCATGCGCTTCGGCGCGGCTGATGTTCTGGTCCTTGGCGATGATCGGCAGGGCGTCCTGGGGGACATGGCCAAAGGCCGCTTGCACCGCGTGCAGGATCGGCAACAGCGCGCCCTCCATCCCGCGATGGGTGGCAAGGATCTGGTGCAGGGTCTCAACCCCTGCTTCCCCGAACGCTGGTGTGGCTGGCATCTGGCTTCTCCGGTCGATTCACGCGTGCGTAGCGGCAAAGCGATTGAATTTCAAATTGTGAATTCCGTTATCTGATAGAGAACGTCTATCAAAGCGGCTTAACTCACGGTCTTCAGAAACGCATCCAGCAGCAGCGTCCGCCGCCCCACCGGGGGCAGGATAAAGGCGACCGTGGCGATGCCGCTGACCCCGCCGGTGATGGGAATACAGGCCAGTTCGCGCCCGGTGGCGTAGAAGGCAGCCGTGCGCGCGGGCAGGATGGTGGCGTGGTGCGGCGCGGTCACATGGCTGATCAGCGCGACGATCGAATTGGACTCGATGCGCGGTGAGACGCTGATGCCCGCGCGTGCCAGATTGGTGTCGATGATCCGCCGGTTCTGCATGTCGGTGGTCAGCAGGCCCAGCTCGTACCCGCCCAGATCGGCCCAGCGCAGCGAGGCGGGCAGGTCCGCGCGGGCGCAGGTGACCAGCGCATAGCTTTCCTCGTACAAGAGCACCGAGCGATCCGCCGCCGGCTTGTCCATCGGCGTATCGACGGCGGCATAGCTGAGGCCCGCGTCGATCTCGAACTCGGTCAGGCGTTCCAGAATCTCATGGCTGTTGAGCGACACGATGCGCAGCCGCACACCGGGATGCGCCGCCAGAAACGGGCGGGTCAGGTCATGGATAGAGGACAGCGCGGTCGGGATCACCCCCAGCCGCAGCGTCCCTGACAGCCCCTCGCGCGCCACGGCCACATCGGATTTCATCGCCCGCGCCTCGGCCACGATGGTCTTGGCGCGGGCCAGCACGCGCTCGCCCTCGGTCGTCAGGCCGATATAGCGCGCCCCGCGCTGCACCAGCTGCACGCCGAGGCTCTGCTCCAGCGCCTTGATGCCGGATGACAGGGTTGGCTGCGTCACATGGCAGGCCTCGGCCGCGCGTCCGAAGTGACGCTCGCGGGCAAGGGCGATGAGCATTTCCAGCTTGTCGATCATATCCGCCAGCTTGCCGCAAAGCGACGTCGGCGGAAAGGGTCCGACTGTCCGGCTAAAGCGTTTGCAATGCGGAACGGCCCGCGTGATGCTGCGCGCCAAGGCATGCAAGAGAGCACGGAGGGACGCGATGCACATCCAACCATTCGGCGTTGAGATCTGGATGAACGAGTGGGAAACCCGCTGCGATCTGAACCTTGCCGAGACTTGCGTGGAAAGCCTGACCATCGCGCAACTGCTGGAACTGACCGGGCGGAATGGCGACGATCTGTCGGCGCTGTTGCCGCTGCAGATGACTTACGGCGCGATTGAAGGCTCGGACCGGCTGCGCGATGCGATTGCGGCGCTGTATGCGAAACAGCAGCGGGAGAACGTGATTGTCACCCATGGCACGATTGGCGCGAATATGCTGGTGCACAAGGCGCTGGTCGGGCCCGGTGACCGCGTGGTCGCCGTGGTGCCGACGTATCAGCAGCATTACTCGATCCCCGACAGTCTGGGCGCGGATGTGCACCAGCTGGCCTTGCAGGCCGAGAATGGCTGGCTACCCGATCTGGACGCCCTGCGGGCGCTGGTGGTGCCGGGCACCAAGCTGATCGCGCTGACCAATCCCAACAACCCCACGGGTGCGCTGATCCCGGTCGAGATGTTGCAAGAGATTGCCCGGATCGCGCGCGAGGTCGACGCATGGGTGCTGTGCGATGAGGTGTACCGCGGCACGGATCAGACCGGCGACGGGCGCACGGCTTCGATGGCGGATCTGTATGAAAAGGGGATCAGCACGGCGGGGATGTCCAAGGCGTTTTCCCTGGCCGGGTTGCGGCTGGGCTGGGTGGTGGCCCGGCAAGAGCTGCTGGACATGGTGTCCATCCACCGGGATTATGACACGATCAGCGTCGGCAGGGTCGACGACCATTTCGCCACGCTGGCGCTGGAAGCCGCTGACCGGGTACTGGACCGCGCGCAGGCGATCACGCGGGGCAATCTGCAGATCCTGTCAGACTGGATCGACACCCAGCCGCGTCTTGACTGGGTGCGTCCGGCCTCGGGCACCACGGCCTTCGTGCGCTTTGACGCGCCGATGACCTCGCGCGAGTTCTGCATTGCGCTGCTCGAGGACACCGGGGTGATGTTCACCCCCGGCTCGGCGCTGGGCGTCGAGGGTTGGCTGCGCATCGGCTACGCCAACAACCCCGAGATCCTGCGCGAAGGGTTGCGGCGGACGGGCGAATTTCTCGCCCGCCTGCCAGATCCTGCGCTGGTTTAGACCGCCAGCCGCCGCATCGGCAGCGACAGCGCGGCGGCGGCGAAGGCCATCACGCCACACAGCGCGATGGCTGCCGTCATGCCCATGGCCGAGTTGTCCAGCAACAGCCCGGTAATCACGATCATCACGCCGCCGGTCAGCATCTGGATCGTCCCGCCCAGCGACGAGGCCAGCCCGGCGATATCGGGATGCGGGTCCATCGCCATGACCATGGCGGTGGGGATCACCAGCCCGAGGCAGGCGTTCGCGATGAACAGACCCGCAACCACCACGGGCAGCGAGGCCAGCCCGGCAAAGGCGACGATCGCCAGCAGCACGGTCGAGGCCATGAAGCCGCTGATCGCCAGAACGATCACGCGCTGCATGCCATAGCGGGCCGAGAAACGGCCAGCCAGCTGCGAGGCACCAAAGAAGCCGATGGCGTTGATCGCGAAGGCGATCGAGAAGCCAGTCGGCGACAGGCCGAATTCACGCGTGTAGACAAAGCTGCCGGTGGCGAGGAACACAAAGAAGCTGGCCATGCCGAAGCCGCCGATCATCGTCAGCCCCATGAACGAGCGGTCGGTCAGCAGGCGGCGGAAACCGGCCAGCATGGCGCGGACGCGCACCGGGCGACGCTCGGCGACCGGGAGGGTCTCGGGCAGGGCGAAGATGATCAGCAACAGGCTGATCACCGAGGCCACGGCGAGCACCATGAAGATCTCGCGCCAGCCGCCAAAGGCCAGCACGATCGAGCCGGTCAGCGGTGCCAGCATCGGCGAGATCGAGATGACGATCATGATCGCCGCCATCATCCGCGCGGCATCAGGACCGCTGGCCATGTCGCGGATCACCGCGCGCGGGACGGCCATCAGCGTGGCAGCGCCCAGCGCCTGCAAGGCGCGGGCAGCGACCAGCGTGGGCAGATCGGGGGCCATGGCGGCGAGCACCGTGGCAACAAAGAAGATCGCAACGCCGATCATCAGCGGCTTTTTGCGGCCGATGGCATCGGCCAGCGGGCCATAGATCATCTGCGCCACGCCGAAGACGAGGAAATAGGCGGTCAGGGTCAGCCCTGCGCCGGCTTCGTCCGTGCCCAGATCGGCAGCCACCTGCGGCAGCGCGGGCAGGTACATATCAATGGCGAAAGGTCCGACAGCGGACAAAAGACCCAACAAAAGGGCCATGCGGAAAAGCGGATCGCGCATCGGAAAACCTGCGAAAAATTGGTCATGGGAAGGGCCCGCCCCGAAAAACGGGGCATGGGCCGGACGCGTAACATCGTTCGCATGTGCAGAAAGTCAACGACCGGCGGTCGATTTTCCGATTTTCGCGCGGCGCCTGTGTCAGCCAAGCCCCAGCGTTCTGGCCTGCGCGGCCAGCCGGTCGCGCTGATAGGCGATGGCGTCGGCGTCGGGTTGAGTGGCCTCGATCATCGGCAGCGTCGGGTCTTGCACCTCGGTCCGGTGGCCTGAAAGTTGCTCGATCACCGCCAGCCCGCAGAAGGGCACGATGGCCTCGGCATAGCCGCCCTCATGCACCACCACCAGCTTGCCGCCGCACAGGTCATCGGCCAGGGCCATCGCCCGCCGGGTCATCTCGCGGAACGTGTCGGAATGCGCCTGCATGCGTGCCATCGGATCAAAACCGTTGGCGTCATAGCCGCAGGCGATGACGATCAGGTCGGGTTGATAGGCGCGCAGGGCGGGTTCCACGATCAGATCGAAGCTGTCGAGATAGGTCTGGTGCCCCATCCCCGCCATCAGTTCGATGTTCAGGTTATACCCTTCGCCCGCACCGGTGCCGCGCGTGTCGGCCTTGCCCGAAAACGCCGGGTAGCAGTGGTACTGGTGGATCGAGACGGTCAGCGTGTCGTCGCGCGAAATATAGGCCGCCTCGGTGCCGTTGCCGTGGTGGACGTCCCAGTCAACCACCGCCACCCTGAGCGCGCCGTGCTGCGCCCGCGCGGCCTCGAGCGCGAGGGGGATGTTGGCGAGCAGGCAGAAGCCCATGCCGTGATCGGGCATGCAGTGATGCCCCGGCGGGCGAGACAGGGCATAGGCGCGGTCGTGGACCCCGGCCAGCACGTCGAGCACGGCCTGCTTGACCAGCCCGGCCGAGAGGGCCGCAATCTCATAGCTGCCCGCGCCAAAGGGCGCTTCCGGCCCGGCCATGCCGCCGCCTGCGTCGCTGGTGGCCTTGAGCCGGTCCAGATAGTCGGCGCTGTGCACGCGGTCCATATCGGCGCGCGTCGCGGGTGTGGCGCTGCGCACGTCCAGCTTGGCGGTCAGGCCGGACACATCCATCAGCGCCTTGAGCCGGCGCTTGGTGTCGGGGGATTCCGGGTGACCGGCAGCGGCAGAGGGCTGCACCCAGCCGCCGACGGGCAGAATCATCGCGTGCGCGCCTTGCTGGTGCCACAGGCACAGCTCGTCAAAATAGAATCCGGTCGTCATGGGGCCTCCGACAGCAGGGGGAAAGGGTGGGGAAGGGGCAGGGTGTCAGCCCTGCAGGCTGGCCTGATCGGTCAGGATCGCACGGGTCAGCGCCGCACGGCTGGACACGCCCGCCTTTTCATAGATGCGGGCCGTCTGATTGCGCACGGTGGCCGGGGCCAGCCCCAGTCCGCGCGCGATCTCCTTGTGCGTGAAGCCCTCGGCGATCAGCTCGGCGATCTCGCGTTCGCGCGCGGTGAACCGATCCACCACCCGGCGTGGCATCAGCCGCAACTCGGTCAGCTGATGACCGTCGTTCAGGGCGGTGGGCGAGGCCAGCACATTGAAGCCACGCGTTTCAAGGAAATCGTCGAAACTCTCGGCGGGCTCGCGCCGCTTGGGCTCGGCCTGCCAACCCGACCACAGAGTCAGCGCAGCGGCATTGCCCGCGACCGGGCGACCGCGCGCATCGACCAGAAGGCGGAAACTGCCATCGCGCGCCCCCTCCTGATCCAGCACGGATTGCATGTGATCCAACGCGCAGGACAGGAACTGCAGCTCGCGTTGCACCAGACTGCGCGCGCCCGTGCCGCCGCGATAGGCCGACAGGAACAGCTGCGGGCGCAGCGGGTCCAGCGCGCGGGTGACCACCGACAGCTTGCGCAATCCGTAGCGGTCGGCCAGCGCGATCATCCCGTCCGACTGGCGAGGCCCGTCGCGGTCGTATTGTGCCCAGAACCGGCCGGTGGATTTCATCGATTGCACATCGGCGGCCAGCAGGTCGTCGTTGCGGATCTCGCTCCAGAAGGCGACGTAATCGGCGGGCAGATTATGCATGGTGGTGCCGATGATATCGACCTCGGGCGGGACGGTATCGGCCCAGCCCAGCCATGCCGCGTCAAAGCCGACGATGCCCGACAACTCCCCCGCCGCCCAGTCCAGCAAAGCGGGGCCATCCATGCCGCGCCGCACCTCGTGCAATGCGCCGACAAAGCGGCTGAACGCCTGCAGTTCCGTGCCTTCGCGCAAAGGCTGGCCCCCTGGGCAATCGGGTGAACCCACAGCGTAGAGTGGCCCCATGCTTTGAGTCAACGCCACAGCTTTTCCTCTCCGACAAAGGCCCCGCCCGGCAGCGGGCCGGGACGGGCAAAGGCATCGACCACGTTCTTCATGAAGCGCGCGACGGGGTTCTGCCCGTGGTTGATCGGCAGTGCCATCGACCACGCGATTGACCCGATGCCGAGGCAAGCGCCGTTGTCGCGGGTGCTGAAATAGGTGATGTCGGCGCGCACCTGCGGGTCTTGCGTGCCGCCACGGCCGGGGAAGGCATAGGTGATCTCTTCGCTGACCAGCGGGTAGTTGTCGGAAAACCCGTCGGCCATGCCCAGAAGCATCGTGTGCGGCGGGGTGCCCAGTGACAGATCGTAGCGGTCGATCTCGATCCCCGCCGCGCCGCCAAGGCCCAGACCGGCGGTGCCGATCTTCTCCTCGGCGCCGATCCCCTCGAACATCCAGTCCACCCGCTTGTGAAAGCTGTCGGGCATGCGCTCGAAATGGGTGGAATGGTCCATGCCCTCAGCCGTAAAGCCGATGCCGACGATCTTCTGCGGGGCCCGCCCGCGCGAGCGCCAGAGGCCCGAGCGTTCGCCGGTCGAGGCCAAGTATCCTTCGCCCGCCTCGGCCTGCCACGCCCGCGAGCCGGTGTCGAGCTTGCGCACCTCCATGATCTCGGGCTCATTTTCACGCAGGCCCGAAACCCAGTAATACCCGTTCCCGCCCGCATAGATCACCCGCCCGCCAGTGGTCAGATACGCCTCGGTCGCGTCGAGCATGCGTTCGGAATAATATTCAGGGTGGGTGCAGTTCAGCACGACATTGTAGGGCTTCAGCGCCGCTGCGCCCTCGGCGTGCAGGTCGTGGTCGGTCAGGATCTCATAGTCATAGCCCGAACTCTCCAGCCACCAGATCAGCGACAGATCGGCGGGCAGCGCCCAGGGCATGCCCATCGCCGAACTGCGATAGCGCGGACGGATGTTCAGGATCGGGCGCAAATGGCTGGAATAGCAGCAGCCCGCGCCGTCCGAGTGGTGGTCATAGGTGGACAGGCCGAATTCGTTCAGCTTGACGAATTCCACATCGCGGGTGGTCAGGATCGGCGTGTGCGCGGTGATCGCCTGCGCGATGGGGGCCTCGTAAGCCAGATGCTCGTTGGCATAGGCAAGATAGGTGAAGGTGGACATCAACACCGCGATGGGGGCCTTGGGCGTGGCGGCGCGCACGAAGAAAGGGACGTGATCCTCGGCCCCGGCGGTGGTCAGGCGCAGGGCATAGACACCGCTTTTCAGACCCTGCGGCACGGTCCATTCGATTGTCGGTTCCCAGCGGCAATCGGTCATCGCGTCATCGTGGAAATGCACGCCGCCGTACTGGCCGGGGTTGAGACGATAGCAATCGTCGCGGCCCTGCCAGTTCCAGCCGGTCATCCCGCGCACCGGGCGGTTGACGCCTTCAGCGTGCAAAGCGTGGGGGCCGGTGTCCACGATCGTGTCGCCGATCCCGGTGTCGGTGTAGCCCAGCGTGGTGTCCCACAGCGCCACCGCGCCATCCACGGGGAACGCCCCGCCATCCGCAATCGCGTGCAGCGTGTCGTCGTCGAGCACGCGGTTCCACAGGCCGGTACGGTCGATCTTGCCGTTATACAGCGTCGAGACGAACCGCCCGCGCCGGTCGTTCCAGTCGCTGGCCGCGGCCCACAGGAAGGGGGCCTCGGCCACCGCCGCCTTGGGCGTGACGCGCAGGGGCGCATCGGTGATGCTGTTGTAATCATAGGGCACCACCGGTCCCAGATGCCCGTTGTAGCGCCCGACCCGGCCCAGCTGGATCAGCCGCGCGCGCTTGGTCTTGGCGTCCCAGGTGGCGGCGACGAAGTACCAGGTCCTGGGGATCGCCGGCACTTCGGCGGTGACCTGATCGACGTCCTTGCCGTTACCGACCCAGAACTCGACATGCCCCTCAGGATTCAGCCCCAGCGCCCAGCCCTGCGAGCCGGATATGTCCCAGCGCCCCAGCAAGGTCTGGCGTTGCTTGCCCGGCGCGGTGGGGCAGATGAAGGCGGCGAGGGTGAAGCTGCCCTCGGCCACGTCATGCGTTTCAAAGCCCGGCACGGTGGCATAAGCGCCTTTCTGGGTGAACTGGCGGCGGACATGCAGCCGCTCGGTCACAGCGCCGGGGATTTCCTCTTCGATGAAACCGGGGCCGTCGGGGTTTTCGTCGCCATGGATCAGACGGACCAGCATGGCGTCGGCTTCCTCGACCCCCTCGCCCGAGATCATGAAGCGCATCGCCTCGCCGGGTTTGACCGACCACGGGGTGCAATATCCAAAGATGCGGTGCTTTGCCATGGTCTCAGCTTTCCAACAGATCGTTGACCCGCAGCAGGAAGACGGCGTGATACGCCTCGTCGCGGGTTTCATAGACGCGGTCATCGACCACGCGTGGCGGTTTGCCCGGCTCGCCCGACAGCGCCATCACGCTGTAGCGCCACGCGCCCGCGTCGCCCTCTTGCAGGATGGCGTATTTGTCGGGCATCTCGCCGCGGCGGAAGTAGTTCAGCACGCGGGCCAGTGCGTCGGAATGCGGCCCCAGCGGCGCTGAATGGTGCTCTTCGATCAGCGCGGGCGTGACCATCTCCTTGAGCCGGTCGCGCAACCGGCGGTCAAAGCGGCGATAGGCGATGAGTTGCTTGTCGGCGATCTCGGTGGCTTCTTCGGGCATGACTTCCCCTCCCTTGCGGGTGCTGGCGGCGCGGCGTTCGGAGCGGATGCGGTGACGCCAGCCGCGGAACTGGCTGCGCACATCGGCCAGACCGTGATGTGTGGTAAGCGTGACGGCGATCATCACCGCCGCGATCAGGATGATGCGCAAAGGCCCCAGGTCGATCAGCGCGCGGTCGATGACGACGACGATGGCGGTGCCGATCACCGCGCCCTCGGCCCGGCCCATGCCGCCGATGACGATCATCGCGAACATCAGAAGCAGCTGATCCAGTGAGAACACGTTCAGGCTGATCGAGCGGTAGAGCATCGCGTAATACGCGCCGACAAACCCCAGCGCGGCGGAGGAGATGAGGAACACGTGCAGCCGCGCGCGGCGATAGTCGATGCCGACGGCTTCGGAGAAATCCTCATCCTCGCGCGCGGCTTGCAGTTGCAGGCCCAGCCGTTCCGAGTTGATCACCCGGAACAGCAACAGCGCCAGCAACAGCAGTACAAAGGCCGTGGCGAAGCCCAGAAGCAGGCCGGGGCGTTGCAGATACCAGTCCTGCGGGATGAACGAGCCGACGTTGTTGATCGACGAGTTCTGCGGCGCCAGCGCGCGGATCTGGCTGATGGACACCCGGCAAATCTCGGCCACGCCGATGGTGAGCAGGGCATAGTACAGCCCGTCGATGCGGGTCGAGGGCAGGGCGAGCAGCCCGCCGACCACCAGCCCGACAAAGGCCCCCACCACGAACATCAACGGCCAGGGCACGCCCAGATACACATTCGCGGCGGCAGCGGCATAGCCCGCAAGCCCGACCACGGCCATCGTCGCCAGCGACAGGATGCCCGCAGCACCAATGATCAGTGTCCAGATCACATTGATCGCGGCGAAGACGCAGAAGACCACGGCGACCTGCAGCAGCGTGTCGGGCAGCATCGGCGCGGCGCAGGCCAGCCCGCCCAGACCGATCAGCCACCACAAGGGGCGTTTGTCGGCCAGCCGCCGCTCGCGTTGCAGGGTCTTGGGGTTATAGCCGCCGCGCCATTTCAGCCAGTGACGGCTCAGGCCCGGTACGCGGCCCCGGTGCCAGTCGCGGTTGCCATCGGGGGCAAGGGTGAATTCATGCCGCCGGTTGCCGACGCGGTGAAAGACAGGAGCGATGGGTTGGGTCATTTGCGCGTCTCGCTCAACAGGCCGCCGATACCGCGCGGGCGGATGATCAGAACGGTGATGATGAAGCCGAACTGCACCACCAGCACCATCCGCTGGCCAAGGAAGGGGATCGCCCCGGTGACGGCCTCAAGCGTGCCGACCAGCAGCGCGGCAATCGCCGCACCGGGCACGGAGCCGAGACCGCCCAAGAGCGCGATGATCATGCCCTTGATCAGCGGCATCGCGCCTGCGCCGGGGCTGACATAGACCGTCTGCGACAACAGCACCGCCGCCGCGCCCGCCATGGCACCTGTCACGGCCACCACCGGCAGCGCCGTGCGCCGGACCGAGATCCCCGACAGCGCCGCGCCCTCGGCGTTCTGCATCATCGCGCGGATCTCCAGCCCCTTGCGGCTAAGCCGCAGCCACGCCAGCACCACGCCCAGCAGCACCACGGTGGCACCGATGGTCATCGCCTGATCATAGCGCAGCGGGATGCCGAACAGGTTCAGGCGTCCAAAGCCGAACACATTGGGCAGTGCCTGTTGCCGGGGTCCGAACCACCACAGAAGCGCCTGTACCGTGGCCAGGTTGATCGCCAGCGTGACGATCATCCCGCGCACCGGGAAATTGGCCTTGTCGTGGATCGGCAGGAAACCCAGCAGATAGATCAGCCCGCCAAACAGCGCGCCGACCGTGACGCCGGACAGCAGCAGCACGGTCATTTTCAAGAGCGGCAGGATGGCCCAGCCGTCAAACACCGCCTCGACCAGCGGCAACAGCGCGTTGCCCAGCACCAGTGTGCCGTATCCGGCCACGGCGAAGGTTGCGCCATGGGCCATGTTCAGCATCCCGATCGAGGACCAGAGCAGCGAAATCCCGATGGCCATCAGCGCGTAGATCGCGCTCAGGTTCAGGGCGTAGACGATCAGCGCAGCATCCATCAGCCCAGCTCCACATGTCCGACATCGCCGCGCAGACGACCGGCGTGCATGCCGATCATCCGGTCGACCTGTCCGTCCAGCAGCGTCACGTTCTGCTCGGCGATGATGATGGCCCCATCCTTGACGTCGATCTCGCGCAGCGCGGCGATGACGCGCTGGCTGATGACGGGGGCAAGGCCCAGTGACGGCTCGTCGATCAGATACAGCCGCGCCTCGGTCATCAGGGCGCGGCCCACGCTGACCATGCGCCGCTCGCCGCCCGACAGGGTGCCAACGGTGGTGTTTTCCAGTTTGCGCAGGGGCGGGAACAGATCGAAGATCGCCTCGCGCCGCCTGGCCCGTTCGCGCCACGCCTGCTTGGACCACGCCCCGCAATCGAGGTGCTGGCGCACGGTCAGGCCGGGAAAGATCGCGTCGCCCTGCGGGGTCATTGCCACACCAAGGCGCACGATGCCGGGGGTCTTTCGACCTTCGCCAAGCGAACGCTGGCCGCCGATCTCGACCCCGTCGAACAGGATCGAGCCGCGTTGCCAGCCGACCAGATGGGTGATGGCGCGAAACAGCGTGGTCTTGCCGTGGCCGTTCAGGCCGACAATCGCCAGCCGTTCGCCGCGCTCGACGGTCAGGTTGATCTCGTGCAGCACGCGCAGCGGGCCATAGCCTGCGGACAGGTCGGTGATCTTGAGCAGGGTCATCCCGTCCCCTCGAAATAGGCGGCGCGCACGGCGGGGTCGGCAAAGACGCCCTGCGGCGTGCCCTCGGCGATGACTTCGCCCAGATTGAGCACGGTCACGCGGTCCGCCAGTGCTTCCAGCAGTTCCAGCCGGTGCTCGATGACGATCACCGCCAGATGGTATTCATCGACCAGCGTGCGCAGAAGCAGGTCCAGCTCGTCGATTTCGGTGTTGATCAGGCCCGAGGCGGGCTCGTCCATCAGCAAGACCTTGGGTCGCCGCATCAGCAGGCAGGCGAGCAGCAGCTTGCGGCGGTCGAAGGTGTCCAGACTGCCCGCCGGTCGGCTCCACGGCACGGTCAGATTGACCAGCCGGGCGGCCCATTCGGCCTCGTGCCGCGAGCGGAAGGGCAGGTAGGCCATGCGCGCGGCCCGGAAGGTTTCGCCCACGGTCAGCGCCGAGGGTACGACGGGGCTTTGAAAGGTGCGCGCCAATCCACGGCGCGAGCGGCGCACGATGTCTTGTCTGGTGACATCCGAGCCATCCAGCACCACGCGGCCCGATTGCGCGACATAGCGGCCCGAGAGCACCTCGAACAACGAGGTCTTGCCCGCGCCGTTGGGACCGATCAGGCCCAGAACCTCGCCGCGGCTGACGTGCAGGCCGACATCCTTGAGGATCTGACGACCGCCCAGCGCAAGGCTCACGCCTTCGCAGGCGAAGATGGAAGAAGGGGGGACATGGCGTCTCTTGATCAGAGGACGGGAAGGGGTCGGCGGGTGGCACCGGGCCACCCGCCGGGCAAGGTCACTGGGCCCAGTGCGGGGTCTGGTACTCGGCCTCGGCCAGTTCGGCGGGCAGGATGATCGTGTGGTGGTTATCTTGCACCTGATAGATCAGATGCGGGATGCCCTCGGCCAGAACATCGGTTTCCCACGGGTAGTTCAGCGGGCGCTGCTGGTCGCGGTCGAAGGTATAGGTGCCCGCAAGGCCCTGATAGCTGAGGTGCCGGATCGCCTGACCCACGGCGTCGAAATCGGCAGGGTCGGTGGTGCGCCAGACTTCAGCCAGCATCTGGATCGTGTCATAGCCCGAGGCCGGATACACCTCGCCCATGTTCTCGCCATGCAGCGCCATATAGGCGTCGCGGAAGGCCACGCCCGACTCGGTACGGGGGGTGCCCAGAACGGTGCCCCAGATCATCCCCTCGCCCGCGCCGCGCGCAAGGTCCAGAAATTCGGGCTGGCTGGGGCCGTATTGCAGATAGACCAGCGAGTCGGGTGTCGGATCATACGCGAACTGCTGGGCAAAGGCGGCCAGCTCGGCAGCGATCCAGTGGCTGACAAAGACCACGCCCGCGCCCTCGTCCTTGAGCGCGTTGATCACCGGGGTCCAGTCCTGCACCGGGAACTGGATGTCGGTCACTTCGGCCAGTTCCCACCGGCCGCCCGATTCCGCGATGGCGCGCTGGGCGGCCTGACTGATCACCTGCGTATAGGCGATCTGTTCCTGCACGATATGGATGCGATGGTTGGCCGGGGTCCATTGGCCGCTGGCCTCAAGCTGGTCCAGATACCGGACAAAACCGTAGCCGTACCACGTCTCGTCGGGGTCGATCATGAAGATGTTGCGATACCGCTCGGGGTTCTGGGCGACCAGTTCGACCGACGAAAGCGAGGTGTTGCCGTGCATATAAGGCACGCCGCTGGCGGCGGCGGCATCCATCGCCGGCTGCGGGATGATCACAAAGGCCGAGGCAATCGCGCTGACGCCGCGCGCGTTCAGGGCCTGAAACGCGCCCACGGTGCCCTCGGGCGAGAGCAGGTCGATATCGACCACCTCGGCGCGCAGCATGCGCCCGTTGACACCGCCCTCGGCGTTGATCGCGTCAATCGCCATCTGCGCGCCGTTCAGCCAGTCGGCATGGTCGGCAACGCCGACGACGCTGGATTGTGCGGTGGGGATGCCGATCAGGATGTCTTGGGCGAAGGCGGGTGTGGCGAGGGTAAGGGCCGCCGCGGCGGCGTATCCGGCCAGTCTGGTGGTCATGGTCTGTCTCCCGGTTGTTTTTGTTATTTAACCGTTACGAGACCATGATTCCGGGGGTGGCCTATGATGCAAATGCACCCAATCGGACGGTTTGAGCGTGTAAAAAAGGGAGGACCGCTGCCGCGGCGCGTGTTTGATCCGTTTTTGCGACCAAAGCACGCCAGTTGTGCAGGCGATGCGCGATTGTTCGGTACGCCGGGCACCGCTATCGTCAGCCCCAGGAGGAGCCGCCATTTCACGCCATGCTCACCATATCGACCGGGTTCTGGAATCGGTCAGCTCGGGCTCTGCCGCTGCGCGGTCGGCGCTGGCCGCGTCGTGGCAGCGCTCGGTGCAGCACCACGGGCTCGACCCGGCCGAGCATCGCGAAGCCCGCAGGGTCGGCACCGATGCACTGACCGCCCGCAGGGCGCAGCTCGACAGCTTCCTGACCGTCTCGCGCCCCAAGCTGGACCAGCTCTTCGGCCTTGTCGGCAGCTCGGGCTGCGGCGTGCTGTTGACCGACGCGGACGGGATCGTGCTGGAGCAGCGCTGTTCGGACTCGGACGCGGCGGTGTTCCAAAGCTGGGGGCTGGCGCTGGGCGCGGACTGGAGCGAGGCGCACGAGGGCACCAACGGCATCGGCACCTGTCTGGCCGAGAAAACGCAGGTGATCATCCACCGCGACGAGCATTTCTTCGCCCGCAACATCGGCATGAGCTGCATGGACGCGCCGATCTTTGGCCCTGATGGCCGGGTGCTGGCGGCGCTCGATGTGTCTTCGGCCCGTGCGGATCAGACGGCGGGCTACAACCGGCTGATCGCGGCGATGGTGACGCAGACCGCGCGGGCGATCGAGGCGGATTATTTTCGCGCGTCGTATCCCGGCGCGCGCATCGTCGTGGCCGGTGCCGAGGACGCGGATGCGGCGATGCTGATCGCTGTCGATGCCGATGATCTGGTGATCGGTGCCACGCGCGGCGCGCGGCGGGCGTTCCGCCTGGAACTCAGCGGCGCGCTGAAACCGCGCCCCGCGTCGGACCTGTTTGGCCGTGAAGATGGCCCGACCGGATTTGAGCGCGCCGAGCGGGCGGCGGTCATCCGGGCGCTGAGCCGTGCGCAGGGTAATGTGACCGAGGCGGCGCGCGCGCTGGGCGTTGGCCGCGCCACGCTCTATCGGCGGATGAAACGCCTGAGCATCGGCGAATAACCGGCGCGAAGTGTCTCAGTTCTGAGACGCCTCGCCGCTGTGATCCCCTGCGCCCCCCTGACGACTCAGCCCCCCTGCTGACAGCCTGTGTGCAGTCCGGGCGGGGGAGCCCGGTGTTTCAGGAGGAAATACCATGAACGAGATGACTCAGGCCGAAAGCCGCTTCGCGTCGCCTTTCAGATCGCGCTACGACAACTTCATCGGCGGCACGTTCGTGGCCCCGGTCAACGGGCGCTATTTCGACAACGTGACGCCGATCAGCGGGGCCGTGGTCTGCGAAGTCGCCCGCTCGGATGCCGCCGATATCGCGCTGGCGCTGGATGCGGCGCATGCGGCGAAAGAGAGCTGGGGCAAGACCTCGGCCACCGAGCGTTCGAACATCCTGCTCAAGATCGCCGACCGGATCGAGGAAAACCTCGCCCTGATCGCCACCGCCGAGACGTGGGATAACGGCAAGCCAATCCGCGAAACCATGGCGGCTGACATTCCGCTGTCAGTCGATCACTTCCGCTATTTCGCCGGTGTCCTGCGCAGTCAGGAAGGCACCATGTCGGAAATCGACGCCGATACCGTGGCCTATCATTTTCACGAGCCGCTGGGCGTTGTCGGCCAGATCATCCCGTGGAACTTCTCGATCCTGATGGCGGCGTGGAAACTGGCCCCGGCGCTGGCGGCAGGCAACTGCATCGTCATGAAACCGGCTGAGCAGACGCCCGCCGCAATCATGGTGCTGGTCGAGCTGATCGCGGATCTGCTGCCCGCCGGTGTGCTCAACATCGTCAACGGTTTCGGCGCCGAGGCTGGCGACGCGCTGGCGCGGTCGGGGCGGATCGCCAAGATCGCCTTTACCGGTTCGACCGCAACGGGCCGCAAGATCATGGAGGCCGCGACGGTCAACCTGATCCCGGTCACGCTGGAACTGGGCGGCAAATCGCCCAACATCTTCTTCTCGGACGTGATGGCGCAGGATGATGCGTTTCTGGACAAGGCGGTCGAGGGCTTCGTGCTGTTCGCCTTCAATCAGGGCGAGGTCTGCACCAGCCCCTCGCGCGCGCTGATCCAGGAGGATATTTACGAGGAATTCATCGCCCGCGCCATTGCCCGGGTGAAGGCGATCAAGCAGGGCGACCCGCGCCTGCCCGACACGATGGTCGGCGCGCAGGCCAGCCGGGCGCAGCAGGACAAGATCTTGTCCTATCTGCAGATCGGGGTCGAGGAAGGGGCCGAGGTTCTGGCCGGCGGCGCTGCGGCATCGTTCGGGGGTGAGCTGGCGAACGGGTTCTATATCCAGCCGACCATCCTGAAGGGCCACAACAAGATGCGGGTGTTCCAGGAGGAAATCTTTGGCCCGGTCGTGTCGGTGACCACCTTCAAGGACGAGGCCGAGGCGCTGGCGATTGCCAATGACACGATGTACGGGCTGGGGGCAGGGGTCTGGACCCGCGACGGCACCCGCGCTTACCGTTTTGGCCGTGCCATCGAGGCCGGGCGCGTCTGGGTGAACAACTACCACGCCTATCCGGCGCATGCGGCCTTTGGCGGCTACAAACAGTCGGGCATCGGGCGTGAGACGCACAAGATGATGCTGGACCACTACCAGCAGACCAAGAACATGCTGGTCAGCTATAGCCCCAACAAGCTGGGCTTCTTCTGACCTCAGGCACGAACCCCCAAGGCGCCTTGCGCGCCTTGGGGAGCTTTGTCAGCCCGCCATTTCCATCTCGGATGCATCGACGTCCAGTGTCGTCGCCCGGCGCAGCTCGCGCGGTTTGGTGACGTCGAACCGGCGGCCCCGGTGCAGCATGCAGCGGTTGTCCCAGATGACCAGATCGTTGGGCTGCCATTTGTGGGCATAGACGAACTCGGGCTGCGTCGCGTGTTCCAGCAGGTCGAGCAGCAACATGCGCCCCTCGGCCAGCGTCATCCCCTCGACCGCGCAGGCATGCACCCCGCCGAACAGCGCCTTGCGCCCCGATCCGGCATGGGTGCGCACCAAGGGCCACATCACCGGCGGCATCATCGCTTTTTGCTCGTCGGTGTATTCGGTATCACCCAACAGAAAGCGCGAATGCAGCGCGAAATGCTCGGCTTGCAGGCCGTCGATCTCGGCTTTCAGGGCGTCCGGCAACGCATCATAGGCCGCGCGCAGGTCGGCGAATTCGGTGTTGCCGCCTTCCTCGGGCACGCGCACCGCCGCCAGCATCGAATAGCGCGCGGCGGGTTTCTGGAACGAGCTGTCTGAATGCCAGAGCTGGTTGGCGATGTTGCTGACCAGCTTGCGGTCCGTACGCTCGACCGGAGCACCATCGGCGGTGACGTTCGAGATATCGGCCAGCTCGACATGCTCCATCCGGTCGGCCTGTTTCTTCATCCGCTTGAAGCCGATGTCCAGCGGGCCAAAGGACTTGGCCAGATCCAGTTGCTGCGTCTGGGTCAGCGGCTGGTTGTGGAACACCAGCACGCCGTATTGGTTCATCGCGGCGTTGATCGCATCCACATCGGCTGCGCTCAGCGGTTTGGACAGATCGACGCCGGTGGCTTCGCCGACAAAATGTTTGTGGATCTGCGTGACGGACAGGGTCATGGGGTCTCTCCTTGAGGGTCAGGCGCGCTGGGGTTCGGACGGCGCGGGGATGGGGGCAGGGCGCAGCGCCAGCAGGGCTGCGAGGATCACGAAACCGACCACGGTGCTGGACCATTCGGGGAAGCCGATCAGCAGCCCGGTGGCCAGAATGGGCAGACGGGTCCACGGGCGCAGGCGACCGAAGAAGGCCAGTTGTCCCTCGGACGCCCCGGCGATGACGATGATCGCGATCACGTTCAACACCAGCCAGATCGCCGTCAGATAGAGCGGCCCCTGGAAGATCAGCGCAGGCTCGAACAGGAAGAAGATCGGCACGAAGTACAGCACGATCCCCAGCCTTGCCGCATGCATGCTGGTCTTGAGGGGGTCACTGTCGCTTATTCGCGACGCGAGGAACGCGGCCAGTGCCACCGGCGGGGTGATCGCGGCGAGCGTGGCGTAATAGGCGATGAACAGGTGGATCGCGAGGGTGTTGAGGCCCGCGATCTGTTCCAGCGCCGGGGCAAGGGTCAGGGCCAGCATCAGGTACGCCGCGACGATCATGCCCAGCATGCCGAAGATGATGCAGACCGCGACACCGATGGCCAGCACCGGCACCACCGAATCCCCGCCCATACGCACAAGGCTGGCGGCGATGACCGGGGCGACGCCGGTGGCCATCAGACCGCCCAGAATGAAGCTGGTCGGCAGCAAAAGCGCGATGGTCTGGCTGAGCAGCTTGCTGATCTGGAAGAACAGCTCGGGCACCCGGTTCAGCCGGATCCGCAGGCGCGGGTTCACAAAGGTCAGCGCCAGCAGCAGGGCCGAGGCATAGAAGGGGGTCAGCCGCTCCCAGCGCATGAACACCAGACCCCAGACGAGGAAGGCCAGCACCAGCAGGAAGGGCCAGCCTTCCTTGATCGTCGGCCAGAGCTTTGGCAGCTCGGATTTCTCCAGCCCCTTGAGGTTATGGCGCACCGCATAGCCGTCCACATGCATGTAGAGGCCGAAGTAATACAGCAGGCTGGGGATGATCGCGGCGACGACGATGACGCTGTATTCGGTGTTGGTGAAATCGGCCATGATGAAGGCGACAGCCCCCATCACCGGCGGCATCAGCATCCCCCCGGTCGAGGCGCAGGCCTCGAGCGCACCGGCATAATGCGCGGGAAAACCGGCGCGTTTCATGCTAGGGATGGTGACCGAGCCGGTCGAGACCACATTGCCAAAGATCGAACCGCTGAGGCTGCCGAAAAACCCGCTGGCCAGCACGCTGACCTTGGCCGGACCGCCGCGCGCCTGACCCATCAGGGCCATCGCCAGCTTGAGGAAGAAATCCGCAGCCCCCGTGGCCACCAGCAGCGCGGCAAGGATCAGAAAGCCGATGATCAGCTCACCCACCACGCGGGTAACGACGCCCAGCATCGCATCGCCCGAATAGACGTTGAACGCCAGGGTGCGCGACAGCGAGGTCGGCGGGGCCCACAGGATGCCCGGCATGTATTCGGCGAACACCGGATACAGCGCCAGAAATGCCACGATGAACAGGAAGATATAGCCGCCCGAGCGCCGCGCGGCGTCAAGGATCAGCACGAAAAGGCACGCCGCGACAACCAGTTGCCACGTATAGGCGACGGGAACCCATGTCTGCATGACCAGCGAGCGGCTGACATAGGCCATGAAGATCGTCAGACCAAAGATCGCCAGCGCGGGCAGATAGCTGGCCCATGTGACGCCGTTCTCGCGCCCGTAGGCGGGCAGCAGCAGGAAGGCCATCGGCAGGAACATGGCCATCAGGATGAAATAATAGGTCAGGTCGAGCAGCGGGTAGAGGCCGAAGATATAGACCACCGCTGTCGCCACGCCGATGGCGGACATGATCAGCGTCACGGCGCGCACGGCGACGGGCATGGTCATGAACCGCTCGGTTGTGCGGTCCATATACGCCTCGGGCACAGTGCCCGGTGCCAGCTGTGCGTCCGGTGTCTGGGGTGTCAAATCGCTGGGCATGGGGGCCTCCTGATCACGGGGCGGATCGTCTTGAGGGTATGAAAAAAGGACGAGGGCCGACGGCGCGGATTGCGCCGTCGGCCAAGGGGTCAGGGCAGGGCCAGAACCATTTCGCCGTAGCTTTGCGTCACGCCTGCATCGGCCAGCGCCTGTTGCCAGAACTCGACCCAAGCGGCGTTTTCGGGGTTGGTATCAATCCCCTGCGCCTGTGCATCGGCCACGGCCTGTTCGAACAGCGCCACGCGGGTCTGCGCCATCTCGACCAGCGCGTCCTGATGAGCCTGATACTCGGGCGTCCAGACGCCGATTTCCTCCAGATACCGGATCGCGCCGGGATGCAGCGGCTGCAGGGTGCCGGCCTCGATGAAGGCCACAAGGCTGTCGACGCTCATCATATTGGCGTGGGTGAAGGCTTCGCGGAAGGATTCATGCTCTTCGGTCAGCCATTTGAGCAGCTGGTAGACCAGCTCCTCATCCTCGTCCGCACGGACGTGGTTGGCCTGAAACGCATGGTCCATGGGCACGCCGAGGGACGAGGTCACACCGGCCACCGTTTCGCGCGGCACATAGCCCGGCTGGAAAGCGCGGTAGCGGGCAAAGGCCTCGGGATTGTCGGACGCCGCAGGCAGCGGGATCCAGCGCACGCCACCGGGCGCGGCCTCGGCCTCGTAGCTGGGACCGGAAAGCGGCGAGGTAAAGGTCACATCCGCGCGGCCTTCGACCACGATGCGGGTATTGGCCCCGTAGTTGCCGACCTCGACCAGCTCGACATCGCTGGCATCAAGCCCGTTATAGGCCAGAAGTGCGTTGACCCCGGCGACCAGAAACGACGAGCTGGGCGAGAACGAGATCCGCGTGCCCGGCCCGATATCCTCGATCGACTGGATGTCGCTGTCGCCGCGCACCATGTAGCCCCAGGGCGTGACCATGTTCATGTTGGCAACGCGGGTATCCGCCGGTCCGGCCATGGGCGAGGCGAAGCCTTCGACCCCGTCCATCTGGTCGAAGTAATCCGACGCCTGCAGCATGGCGATGCGGCCCTCGTCGGTGTTGAGCCATTGCACCCGCGTAAAGCCGTTGGGCGCTGGCAGAACCCGCGCGCGTGAGCCGGTCTGCGCGGAAAATTCCGACGTCCACGCGACGGCGAGCGAATGGTTGGCCGTGCCGACAATCGGCGTGATGACGTTGATGAAGCGCGGCCATTCATACTCTTGGGCGGCGGCGCTGGTGGCAGTCACAAGGCCGAGCGCCATCATAGCGCCGCCGATCCGTGACCATCTGGATACTGTCATGTGTCTTATCCTCCCTTGGTTTGTTGTTCAGACGGTCCTCCACCGTCGCCTTGCCGTACGGTCTCAGCCCTTTCGTTTGGTGACGGTGATGGTGCCTGCGTCGGCGTCGATCTCGACCCAGTCGCCGGTCTCGATCACCGTCAGCGGGTCCTGGTCGCAATCGGTCATCGCGGGGACGCGTGTCACCACGGCCCCCAGCGCGATCTTGGTGGTCATGCGGGTAAAGATCATCGCCGCCGGGGCGACGCCGTTGATCCGCGTCATGTGGAAATAGGCCGACCAGCCGGACGAACCCTTGGCCCCCGGAAACACCAGGATCTTGCCGGCAAAGGACTGACCGCGCAGCTCGTGCTGCAGCTCGATCACCGAGCCGTCGCGCTCGTTGATGCCACCCCAGCCTGAGATCGTCTGCGATGTGACCAGTGCCTCGCCCGCGGCCTTGCCGCCGACGACCTTGCGCCCGGTGACTGTAAGCGTGCTCATCCCGCCACCCCCTGCCATTGGCCGGTGACAGCGGCGTTGATGCAATCGGACACGGTGCCGAACCAGCCCTGCACCTTGGTGATCGCGGGCAGGTAATGCGCTTGTTTGGCGCTGTCGGTGGCGATAACGCGCACCCCGGGTGGCATCCGGCGCGAGATGGCCGGGCAGGTGTCGCTCATCACCACACCGCCGGCGGCCTCGATGATTTCGCAATAGCCGCTGCGCTCGGCGATCTGGCGGATCGCGCGCGGGGTATGGACCCACAGCGCCACATCGGCATGGATGCGCTTGCCTTCCAGCATATGCGCGATCAGCGCCATCTGCTCGATGGAGGCATGCGGGCAGCCCAGCATGATGAAATCGACCTTGCGGTCGGTGGCGTTCTGCAGCCGCTCATAGGTCGCCAGCCGTTCGCGCGCGCCGTAGCGGATGGTGCGGAGCGAGCGTTTGGGGCCGAAGGCCTCGGCCACCGAACGCGCCTCGGGCGTGACGCCGGGGATGTGGTACATCTCGACCCCGCCGGACGAGGCCGCCGCCGCGCCGAAATGCTTGAGTTTCACAAGGTTGGGCTGGTGCGAGATGCCGTTCAGGACGGGGATGTTCTCTTCGACCTCGCCGCCGATGAAATACCCCAGCACCCCCCAGTCGGCCATATCGTCGACCTCGATATCCAGCTCGATCAGATGCGAACCGAAGCGGTTTTCGGGCAGGTGATAGCCCCAATAGGGGATGCGCCCGGTCAGTGCTGCCGCGCCGGTGCTTTCCTTGCCTTCGACATTGGTGCGCGCGCCCAGAACGCTGTTGCAATAGATGACGGCCGAGGATTCCATCCACGCGCAATGCTCGCCCAGCACCGGCACATTGCCGACCTGATAGGGCGTGCAGGTGGCCATCAGGTTCACCCCGCGCTTGCCGAGGAATTTCTCGGACTCGCGCTGCATGCGGGCCAGCTCGGGATCGACACCCTGCAGTTCCCAGTTGTCATTGTCGATGCCGGTGATCAGCTGACAGGTCGGCACCGCCATATGCGGGATGTCGACGGTATCGTCGCTGTCGAGATTCAGCTCGGAAAACACCCGGTCGAAACCCTTGGCGGCAATCGGCGCGACCGAGGGGGTCGAGGCATTGAACGCCCCGGCCACATTCGCCGTCTCGACCAGCCGCTCGGCCCCCAAAGCCTCGCCATAGCGTTGCAGCAGGTCCATGGCGCGGGCTTTGGCGGGGCCTTGATCGCCGTTCAGCAGGGATTTCTCATAGTCTGTCAAATGCATGGGGTCGCCTTTCTTGGGTTCAGGCGGTGACCGGGTTTGCCAGCTGTTCAGGTGTCCAGCGATAGTCGCGGCGCTCGACATTGTCCGACACGCGCTCGCGCAGCTTGTCGCGGTCTATCTGATGCACCGAGCCCGAGCCCGCCAGATCCAGCGCCTGCGCCGCAGCCATGCCCATCGCCATGCACGGCCCCATCACCCGCACGCTGGACAGCGCGGCGCTGTCAGCGTCGATGCAGCGCCCGGCGGCGACCAGATTGTGACATTCGGGCGAGATCAGGCTGCCCAGCGGGATGTAATGCACATGATCTTCGTCGAAGGTGATCCAGTGATGCCCGTCGCCGTGGTCATGCAGCTCTATCGGCCATGCCGTGCGACCGATGGCGTCGTCGAACTTGGTGCCCGCCTTGATCTCGTCGACCGTCAGCTGGTGCTGGCCGACGATCCAGCGCGTCTGGCGGATGCCGGGCAGACCGAACGAGCGCACACGCGCCGCGCCGAAACACTCGGGGAATTCTGCCCGCAGGAAATCGACGGCGATCGAGGCCTGCTGCTTGCCCTCAAGCGCCTTGATCGAGGCTTCGACCGGGTCCAGCGGGGTTTCGACATGGGTCATGTTCATCGCGACGATGCCGCGACCGGGGATGGTAAAGCCCAGCCCCTCGCGCCGGGTCAGCCCATACGCATCGCCGCGCTCTTTCATCCGGGCGCTGATCGCCTGCTTCGAGGGCTGCGCGGCCTCGTTGATGTTTTCCAGCACGACCATCTGCGTGCCGAACACCTTGTGATTTTCCGGCTCGCGGCAGGCCAGACCCGCCTGCCACGCCAGCGCGGCATCGCCGCTGGCATCGACAAAGCCCTCGGCCTCGACCGTGACCGCGCCGTAGCGGGTCATGAACTGCGCGCTCAGGATGCGGCCATTGACCACATCCGTGGCCATCAGCGTGGCCCCCAGCACGGGCTGGATACCGGCGGTCAGGATGCTGCTTTCGACCCAGCGACCCAGCGCCACCTCGTCGTAATAGACCACGGTGGTGGTCGGTCCGTTGCGGTAATGCAGCGCCTGCTCCTGCGCGCCCAGCGCGTTCAGGATGTCATTGGCGATGCCATAGGTGAACTGATAGCCATGCGTGCCGTTGGAAAACAGACCGCAGAACGTGGCAATGATCGAATTGACCGCCTGTCCGCCCAGTGCCGGCTGGCTGTCCACCAACACCACACGACGGCCCAGCTTTGCGGCCTCCAGAGCCGCCGCCACGCCGGAAATCCCCGCACCGACCACGCACACATCCGCCACCAGTTTGCGCGGCGCAGGCGCATTCCGCCGGACCTCGATTGTCCCCGTGTTGGGAGAATCCCCCATAAACCTAACCTCCCAAATTCCTCGGTGGTTGCGCCCTGCCTCCCTGCAGGGGGTCCGATCGTGAGATCGGGCAACCAGAAATTCATTGTTAACGAATCGATTTTGATGAAAAAGAGCTATATCGACGCGTCAGCTTTCGCGGATTGCGAAAGGGGCGGGGCGCCGCTTGGGGGCTTTCATGGATACGCTCGACAATATCCGCACATTTCTGGCCGTGGCGCGGCACGGCAGCTTCTCGGCCACCGCACGGGCGCTGGATACCGTGCCCTCGGTGGTGTCCAAGCGGGTCTCGCAGCTGGAACACCAGTTGAAAACGCCGCTTTTCGTGCGCTCGACGCGCGAGCTGGCCCTGACCGAAGCGGGCCGCGTCTACAGCCTGCGCTTTCAGGCCGCGCTGCCCGAACTCGACGCGGTTCTGCACGACGGCTGGGGGCCGCGCAGCGCGTTGCAGGCGCATCTGCGGATCAAATGCCCGACCACGCTGTCGATGTATTACATCGGCGACGCGCTGGTGAGCTTTCGCAGCGCGCATCCGGGGGTGCGGATCGAACTGGTGTTGATGGATCGCTCGGTCAATCCGATCGAAGAGCGCTTTGATATTGCCATCGGTGCCCTGCCGACGACCTACACAAACGTCGCCGATATCCCCTTGTGCGGAATGAAACGGCTTCTGGTCGCTTCGCCCGACTATCTGCGGACCCATGGCATGCCCGATCACCCGCGCGATCTGGCAGGGCGGGAATGCAACGTCTTTGCGGCAACCGGGGCAACATGGGTGTTCGAGGGGCCTTCGGGCACGGTCAGCGTCGAGGTGCAAAACAGCTTCACCGCCAATGACAGCACGATGCTGCTCAAGGCGGTCGAGCATGGCCTCGGCTTTGCGACGCTGGCCTCGTACATCGCGCAACCGGCGGTCGAGGCCGGGCGGATCGTGGCGGTGCTGCCCGATTTCCGGCTGCCCGATTTCACCATCAAGGCGATGGTGCCAGAGAACCGGCGCTTGAACCCGGCGGTGCAGGTCTTGCTGCAACACCTGATCGACGCGTCGCAGGACGCGGTTCAGCGGGCGAACACGCTGTCATCCGTGCCGCACGCGTGGGTTGGCTGACGGCGCAGAGCGTCGTCAGGTCAGATAGATGGTGAACCAGCTGAGGGTGCGCTGCCATGCCAGCGCGGCGGCGGCTTCGTCGTAGCGCGGCGTGCTGTCGTTGTGGAACCCGTGGTTCACATGGGGGTAGATATGGGCCTCGTAGACCTTGTCGCTTTCGATCAGCGCGGCTTCCATCGGCGGCCATCCCTGCAGGATGCGCTCGTCCAGCGCGGCGTAATGCAGCATCAACGGCGCTTCGATACGGGGAACGTCGGCGGCATCGGCCTGACGGCCATAGAAGGACACGCCAGCGGTCAGTTCGGGATAGGCTACCGCCAGCGCATTCACCACGCCGCCCCCATAGCAAAAGCCGACAGCGCCAACCTTGCCGGTGCAATCCTCACGCGCCAGCAGGTGCTCGAACCCGGCGAAGAAGTCGTTCATCAACTGCGTGCTGTCGACCTGACTTTGCAGCTCGCGCCCCTCAGCGTCATTGCCGGGATACCCGCCAACCGAGGTCAGCCCGTCCGGCGCCAGCGCCATGAACCCGGCCTTTGCCAGACGGCGGGCGACGTCTTCGATATAGGGGTTCAGGCCACGGTTTTCGTGGATGACCAGCACCGCCGGCAGGGGCCCCTCGGCCGAAGCCGGGCGCACCAGATAGCCGCGCACGTCACCGGTGCCGTTCGGGCTGGGGTAGGTGATATACGTGGCGGCGATCTCGGGGTCGTCGGCGCTGACCTGCTGGGCCAGCGCGTAGTCGGGCGACAGCATCCCCAGCAGGGCACCCGCCGTCACGCCGCCAACCGCGTATTTTCCCGCACGCTCCAGAAAGTCGCGTTTGGTCAATTTGCCATGGGCATAGAAATCATAGAGGTCGAGCAGACCCTGATCGAAATCCTTGGCCGTCATGCGCGTCATCTGCGGTCCCTCCCCGGGTGATCCTATGGATCAGAGATAGGACAGATTGGCCTAAGTCACGCGGCGGGCCACGAGGTGACGCAAGCGTGATCAGCCCGCAGCGGCGTGCGGCACAACGACACGCCACCAGTCCAGTGCCGCTTGCAACAACGGCTGCATGGGCAGGCTTTCCGCCGGCGTGACCAGATACAGGCGCGGCACCGTGCCGGCGTTATACAGGCTGACCATCAGATCGCCGACCGGCAGGCTGGCGAAGCCTTCGGGCGGGATCTGGGTGGCGATCAGGGCAAGATGCGGGCCGTTCGCGCTGCAGGCGGTCAGGTCCATCAGGGGCCCGAACGCCGGGTCGGCGGCCCGCAACGCGGCGCGGAAGCTCAGGATATCGCCCGCCCGCGCCAAAGGCGAGGGCAGCGCCGCGCGCCGCGCGTGGGCCAGATCCGACAGGCGGTCCAGCGCCACGGCGGCGTGCAGGGCATGGCGGGCGGACAGCGGGGCGGCGCGGCTGTCCGCGACCGCCTGAACCGCCGCCCGCCATCCGGCGGCCAGCGCCGCGTCCGTGTCCGCCATGCTCAGGCGAGGTGCCGGGCGAAGAATTCGGCGGTACGGGCGAAGGCGACAGTCGCCGCCGGGGCGTCGAAGGTCGGCTTGCGCTCGTCGTTGTAAAAGCCGTGATCGGCGTCATAGACGTAGATCGGCAACTGCGGATAACGGGCGCGCAACTGTTCGACCTGCTCCAGCGGAATGCCCGCGTCACGGTCGCCGTAATGCATCTCGATCGGGATCTGCGGGGCGGCGTCGATATAGTTCATCACCCCGCCGCCGTAATAGCCCGAGGCCGCCGACAGCCCCATCCCGGCATGCGCCGCGCGCCAGGTCAGCATGCCGCCGAAACAATAGCCGGTAACGCCGACCTTGCCTGCTTTGGCCGCTTCGGCCACCGCCGCTTTCACATCCAGCAGCGCCTGATCCAGTTTGAAGCTGCCGATGAAACTGCGGGCTTTGGTGAACTGCTCGGGCGAGTAGTCATCGGTGAAAAAGCCCGGCATCGCCCGGTCCTGAACGGCGGGCGCGATGGCCAGATAGCCAAGGGCGGCAAAGCGGTCAGCGGTGCTCTGGATCTGGTGATTGACGCCGAAGATCTCTTGCAGCACCACGACGCCGCCGCGCGGCGTGCCCTCGGGCTCGGCCCGGTAGGCGCGCAGCGGGACGTTATCCTCGGTTGGCAGCGTGATGAACTCGCCCATCGTGTCTCTCCCGTTGATCTGAAATTTGGCGCGAGCAGAGCAAAGTTTGCCGCAGGGCGCAACCGGCCATTCAGGCCGCGTCGCTCACGAACCCGCCGTCCACCGCCCGCAGGATCGGCGTTGCGAAGACTCCCTTGACCCGCTCAGGCCCCGGCACCGCCTGCCGCCACTTCGTGCCTTGTTCCATCGCGACGGCAACGCCGACCGGCGCGATCCCGGCCTTGTCCAGCAGCCTCAACACGGCGGCCAGAGAACTACCGGAACTGACAACATCATCCACCAGCAGCACCCGGCGGCCTTGCAGCAGGGGCAGCATGCGCGGGTCCAGATAGATGTCCTTGCCACCGCCGGGGGTGGTGATCGATTTCAGGGGCTCGCTGAGGGCCTCGTCGTACCAGAATTTGCGCGACGTGCCCAAAGCCACCATCCGCGCATGGCCAAACCGCCGCGCCAGCGATGTGGCGAGCGTCAGGCCCAAAGTCGGAACACCGATCACCACGTCGGCCTTTGCGTCGGCCCACAGTGCCGCCATCCCCTCGACCAGCGCGTCATGCACAACAAACGAGGCCTGATTGACGATCAGCGAGGCCACCGCCTGCGTGCCATCCCCCGGCAGCACCCGGATCGGCAGCAGGATCTGGCGACCATCGGGCAGGGTGGCTGGATAGTGGTGGCTGTGGACAGTGCCGGGGCCGGTGGCATAGCTGCCCAGCGCAAAGATCTGCTGCCAGAAGTCGTGCGGAGCGAGCGTCATGGCGGGTCTACCTCTGGCATTCGGCGGGGGGATGGGTCACTTTGCGGTATGGCAAACTCACTGACCGATTGGCAAGACATGACCGCGACCCTTCCCGATGATGAACAGGCGATGCTGGTCGCCCTGCGCCACGATCTGCACGCCCATCCCGAACTGGGGTTCGAGGAAACCCGCACCGCCGCCCTCGTCGCCGAGAAGCTGGCCGAGGCGGGGATCGAGGTGCATCGCGGGCTGGGCGAGACCGGCGTGGTCGGCACGCTGCGGCGGGGTAACGGGCACGGGCGCATCGCGCTCAGGGCCGACATGGACGCGCTGGCGATGCCCGAACACACGGGCCTGCCCTATGCCAGCCAGAACCCCGGCCGGATGCACGCCTGCGGCCATGACGGGCACACGGTGATGCTGCTGGGCGCGGCGCGGCAACTGGCGCGGGACGGGGGTTTCAACGGCACGGTGCATTTCATCTTTCAGCCTGCCGAAGAGGGGCGCGGCGGGGCGCAGCGCATGGTTGCGGACGGGTTTTTCGAGCAGTTCCCCGTGGATCGCGTCTATGGGCTGCACAACATGCCCGGTCTTGACCCTGACGAGATGGCCGTGGTCGAGGGGCCGCAACTGGCATCCTCGGACCGCTGGGAGGTGGTGTTCACCGGCACCGGCACGCATGGTGCCAAGCCGCATCTGGGGCGTGACGCGATCACGGCGGCGGGGGCGTTTCTGACGGCGGTCCATACCATCGTCGCGCGGGTGGTCGATCCGCTGGCACCCGCCGTGGTCAGCGCCTGCGCGCTGTCGGCAGGGGATTTCTCGGCCCTCAACGTGATCCCCGACACGGCGCGGGTGGGTGGCACGGCGCGGGCCTATGCCCCCGATGTGCGCGACCAGCTTGAGGCGGAACTGAACCGCATCGCCCAAGGCATTGCGGCGACCTATGGCATCACGGCGCGCTTTGACTACCGGCGCGGCGTGCCGCCGGTGATCAACGATCCCGACGCCACCGCCCGCGCGCTGAAGGCCGCGCAGCGCGCGCTGCCCAAGGTGCGCCGCGCCTTTCCGCCCTCGACGGCTGGCGATGATTTCGCCGTTTTCTCGCAGCAGGTGCCGGGGTGTTATGTCTGGCTGGGCAATGGCCCGGCCGTGGACGGCGCGCTGCATCACAACACGCGCTATGACTTCAATGACGCGGCGATTGCCTCGGGCGTGGCGTTCTGGACCGAACTGGTGCGTTCTGAGCTTACCGACTGACCGGACGGCACAGCCCCGCCCACAGGGTTTCCCGCGCGGCCTCGGCGTCGATCCGCATCGCCACGTTGATGGCGGGGCGGGCGTTGTCGGGGACCAGACGGCCCGGATGGTCGCCGGTGTCGACGCGCAGGCGCATCGGGTCGGTGCCGAAGATCTGCGGTGCCAAGGCCAGCAGCATCACGCAGGGGTCGTGCAGCGGGCGGGATTCACGGGTCGAGCCGGTGAAATACGCCTCGATCAGTGCGGCGGCGGTGGTGGCCGCAGGCGTTCCGGCGGCGCGCAAGTCGGCCAGATGGGCGGGCGTGGCGCGGAATTGGCGGGTGACGTCGAGCGGGATCAGCGTCAGCGGCACGCCCGCGCCCAGCACGATATCGGCGGCCAGCGCATCAGCGGCGAGGTTGAACTCGGCGTAGGGGCCAGCGTTGCCCGGCTCATGGACCGTGCCGCCCATGGCGATGATGCCACCCAGCCGGGCGAAGGCCGCCGGGTGGTCGCGCGCCAGCAGCGCAAGGTTGGTGAGCGGCGCAAGGGCGAGGATCGTCACGCTGCCCGAGGGTTCGTTCATCAGGTGCGCGACCATGAAGCTCACAGCATCCGGCACCGCCTTGGCCAGCGGGGCGGGCAAGGCCACGCCGCCCAGCCCGTCGGCGCCGTGGATCGCCTCTTCGCTCAGGCCTTCACCGGCCAGTGGTCCCTCGGCCCCCCGCACCACCGGCACATTTGCGCCGCATACCGCCAACAGCCGCAGCGCGTTGTCGGTGGTGCGCGTGATGCCGATGTTGCCCGCGACGCTGGTGATCGCCTGCACGTCAAAGCCCGGAGCGCCCAGTGCGAACAGGATCGCCACGGCGTCATCCAGACCGGGGTCGGTGTCGATGATGACCTTCATGAAACCCTCGCGTCGATGGCGGCCATTTCGGCCTGAAACTGTCCGGCGATCTGCAGCGCGTCGGCCATGACCTTGGCGGGCTCCAACGTAGTCACCTGCCGGTCGCGCATCAGCCATTGGCCCGCCACCATCACGTCGCGCACATCGCTGGCCATCGCGGCATAGACCAGCATCGAGAAGACATCATAGACCGGATGCAGGCGCGGCGCGTCCAGTGAGATGCGGATCAGGTCCGCCTGTTTGCCGGGTTCAAGCGAGCCGATCCGGTCGTCCAGCCGCAGCGCCCGTGCGCCCTCGATGGTGGCCATGCGGATCACGTCGGCGGCGGGCAGGGGGCCGCGCGAATGGCCGAGGATCTTGGCGAAGATCGACACCGGCGCGAATTGCGCGAACAGGTCCAGCGTGTTGCCGCTCATCGGCCCGTCGGTGCCGATGCCCACGGCGATGCCCGCCGCGCGCATCTCCTCGACCCGCGCCATGCCGCGCCCGCCCTTGCCGTTGGCCCGGGCGTTATGCGCAACCCCGGCGCCTGAGGCGGCGATCAGCGCAATGTCCGCGTCATCGACCAAGAGGCAATGCGCGGCCACGGTGCCGGGGCGCAAGAGGCCGGTGGCAGCGGTCAGCGCGGTCGTGGTCATGCCGTGTTCGCGCTGCGCCCAGACGACCTCGGGCTCGGTTTCGGCCAGATGGATCTGGATGCGGCTGTCGGGGTGGTCATCGTGCCAGCGCGCGGCGCGTTCCATCAGGGCGGGGCCGGTGGAATAGGGCGCATGCGGCGCGATCGAGGCGGTCAGGCGCGGGTGCCCGGCCAGCCGGTCGGCCAGCTGATCGCACAGCGCGAAGCCTTCGTCGAATGTGGCGTGGTCGGGTGCGGCGAAATCGGCCAGCGTCTGGCCCAGCACGCCGCGCAAGCCCGCGCGGTCCATGACTTCGGCCACCAGGGTCTCGAAATAGTACATGTCGGCAATGGTGGTGACGCCGCCCTGAATCGACTCCAGCGCCGACAGCGCCGTGCCCGCGCGCACCATGTCGGGCGAGACGAATTTGCGTTCCAGCGGCAGGATGTAGCGGAACAGGCGGTCGTCCACATCCTCGCCCAGACCGCGGAACAGCGACATGGCCAGATGGCAGTGCGGGTTGACCATGCCGGGCATGACCACGTCGCCCCCCATATCGACCACGGTGTCGGCGGGGGGCGGGGTGCTGCTGCCCAAGGCCGCGATCCGGTCGCCGTTGACCAGCACCCAGCCGTGGCGGTGCTGGGTCATGCCCGCGTCCATCGTCAGCAGCCACGCGTTGGTGAGCAGGGTGCTCATTCGGGTTGCAGGATGGCGCATTGCTCGGGGTTGGGGGTCAGCCGGACGGCTGCACCCGCGTCCAGCGGTTGCGACAGCGCGCTGTTGGCAACGACGGACAACCCGCCCGCCTTGGCCTGATACTGATACGCCCGGCCCAGATAGGTGCGCAGACCCAGTGTGGCGGGCAGGCCCGCTGCCGCCGGATCGGTCGTCACGACCAGCCCGTCGGGGCGCGTGGCCAGTGTGAAGCGGTCAGGGATCGGGCCAAGCTGGTCTTGCGACAGCTCAAGCACCGCGCCCTCGGCCGTCTGCGCCGTGACGAGCGCGCCGTTGCGGGCGCTGACGGTGAGCGGGATCAGGTTCTCGAAGCCGACGAAATTGGCCACGAAGGCGTTGGCCGGGCGCTGGTAGAGCACCTCGGGCGTGTCCAGTTGCATGATGCGGCCCTGATGCATGATCGCCACGCGGTCCGAGATCGAGAACGCCTCTTCCTGATCATGCGTCACATACAGCGCCGTGGTGCCATTGGCGCGTTGCAGCTGCCGGATCTCGACCCGCATATCGACTCGCAACTTGGCGTCGAGGTTCGAAAGCGGCTCATCGAACATCAACAGCGGCGGCTCGATCACCAGCGCGCGGGCCAGCGCCACGCGCTGCTTTTGCCCGCCCGACAGCGCGGCGGGCAGCCGGTCGGCCAAATGCGCCAACCCCACCCGGTCCAGCATCGCATCGGCGCGTTTGAGGCGCTCGGCGGTGGCCACCTTGCGCTGCTTCAGCCCGAAGGCCACGTTCTCGCGCACGGTCAGATGCGGGAACAGCGCGTAGTTCTGAAACACCAGCCCGATGTCGCGCTGATGCGCGGGCAGGCGGGTCAGATCCTTGGTTCCCAGCGTGATCCGCCCGGACGTCGGTTGCAGAAAACCCGCCACCAGACGCAGCGTCGTGGTCTTGCCGCATCCCGACGCGCCCAGCAGCGAGACAAGCTCGCCCTCGGCCAGCGACAGCGAGAGGTCTTCAAGCACCTTGGTGGTGCCGTAATGGGCGGTGATGGCGTCGATGGTCAGGGGCAGGGTCATGGGCTTTGGTCTTACTTGGCGACGATGGCCAGGCCGAGCGTGCGCTCGACGATGATCATCACAATGATGGTGAGCAGCATCAGCACGACCGAGACCGAAGCAATGGTCGGGTCGAAGAATTGTTCCATATGCGCCAGCAGCTGGATCGGCAGGGTCGAGATGCCGGGGCCGGTGAGGAACAGCGATACCGAGACGTCGTTGATCGAGGTGATGAACGACAGGATGAAAGCGGCGATGACACCCGAGCGGATGTTGGGCAGCACGATGGTGAAGAACGTCTTCGCCGGGTGCGAGCCAAGGCTGACGGCGGCCTCTTCAATCGAGAAATCGAAGGACGCGAGCGAGGCCGACACGACGCGGATCACGTAAGGGATCACCAAGAGCGTGTGGCCGATGAGCAGCGCGTACCACACCGGAATTCCCGCCTGCACGGTGACCGAGCGCAGCAGCGAGAAGCCGATGACGATTTCGGGCACCAGAATGGGCAGCACGAACAGCGTCGACAGCCAGCCGGGCAGGGCGATCCGGTAGCGGTTGAGCGCATAGGCGGCGGGAATGCCGATCAGCAGTGCGATCGAGGTGCCAAGGATCGCCATTTGCAGCGAGGTGACGATGGTGCGGCGAAAGGCCGAGATTTCCCAGATATTCTCGAACCAGCGCAGGCTCAGGCCCTGCGGCGGGAAGGTCAGATAGGTCGTGTCCGACAGCGAGGCGCCGAAGATGATGATCAGCGGTCCCAGCAGGAACAGATAGATCAGGATCGTGAAGGCGATCAAAACGGGGTGGATGCGGTTTGTCATGTCAGGTCGCCATCGGGTTCAGGCGGCGCGCGAGCCGGGTCATCACCAACACCGTGGCCACGATGACCGCCAGCATGATCGCGGCGACAACGGCCGCGCCGGGCCAGTCAAAGGCGACCATCGCGCGTTGTTGCAGGAAGGTGCCCATCATCATCTGCCGCGATCCGCCCAGCAGATGCGGCGTCGCGTAAGAGGTGAAGCTGGCGGTGAACACAAGCACTGCGCCGACGATCAGCCCGGGCACGGCCAGCGGCAGGGTGACCTGCACGAAGCTGGCTACCGGTCCCGCGCCCAATGAGGACGAGGCTTGCAACAGATCCTCGGGGATATTCTCCAGCACGCCGACCAGCACCAGCACCATCAGCGGCACAAAGATATAGACCATGGCGACGATCACCGCGCCGGGGGTGTAGAGCATGCTCAGGGGGGCCTCGATAGCCCCCATCCACAGCAGGAATTCGTTGATCATGCCCTGACGGCCCAGCAGCACCAGCCACGCGAACGAGCGCACGACAACCCCGGTCAGCAGCGGGAATACCGCCAGCACCACCAGCGTGGATTTCATCCACGGCGGGCAGCGCGCGACGACATAGGCGGTCACCAGACCGGCAGCGAGCGAGATCACGGTAACCCAGCCGGCCACCTCGAAGGTGCGCCACAGGACGCGGCGCTGAAAGGCCGAGTCAAAGAAATTGGCGTAGGGTTGGACGATGCCCCAGGGCCCGCCGTCGCTGGGACCAAAGGTCATGCCGATGGTCGCGGCAACCGGGAGCACCAGCAACAGGGTGATCGCCAAGGTCGCGGGGCTGGCCAGCATCCATCCGGCTATTCGTTTCATAAGCGTATCCAGCGATGCGGCCCTGACCGGGCCGCCTTGGTCAGAAAAGGCCGGTCCCGGGGTCTGCGGGACCGGCCAAGGGGCTCAAAGCCCAGCGTAGGTGTCGTTCGGTTACATGCCGAAGGTTTCGTTCCAGCGGTCCAGCCACTGGGTGCGGGCCGGGTTCAGCTGGCTGTAGTCGATGCGGTGCAGACTGGCAATCTGATCGGCGCCATAGGTCCAGGCGGACGCCTGCTCCGGGGTCAGATCAACCATCGTGTTGACCGGGGCATCGACGCCCTGCTCGGCCAGCTGCTGCTGGATCTCAGCCGACAGCACGAAATTGATGAACTGATGCGCCAGCTCGACGTTCTCGGACCCCACGGGGATGTTGAGCGTGTTCAGCACGGCGATTTCGCCATCTTCCAGCTGTGCCCATTCGATGGTCGGCACGGCGGCGCGCAGCGGGTTCAGGGTGAAATCCTGGGTCATCGACACGGCAATCTCGCCGGTCGAGAACAGGTTGATCATTTCCGAGCCGGTGTTGTAGTTCGTCACCACATTCGGCACCAGTTCGGCCAGCGCACCAAAGGCCGCATCGGCATCCTCGAACGCGTTGACGCCCGCATGGGCACCGGCGCGCAGCACAACCATCGGGCCCGAGGTGGTGGTGATGTTCGGCAACGAGATCATCCCGGCCAGATCTTCACGCCACAGGTCGTTCCACGAGGTGATCGGCGGGCTGACGCGGGCTGCATCGTACACCAGACCGATACGGCCGACGGTATAAGCCGGGCCGAATTCGCCCTGCGGTGCCTGCGCCAGATCATAAAGCTGGTCGATGTTGGGGATCTGGGCGCGGTCGATGGGCTGGAACAGGCCCTGTTCGATGGCGGCTTGGCTGTAGCTGTCGGTCAGATAGATCACGTCCACCCCGGCACCGCTGCGCATCTGCAGCCGGTTCACGCGGTCGCCGTTGTTGCCGGTTTCAAACACGACTTCACAGCCGCACATTTCCTGAAACGGATTGACGATGATGTCTTGCAGCTTGTCGCCGTTGAAGCCCCACCAGGAAATGGTGAACGTGGTGGCACCGGCGGGCGCGGCGGCCAGCAGGGCGAGGGTCGAGAGCGACGACAGGGTGAGGCTTTTCAAACGGGGCATCATGGGTATCCACGGGCTGGGGGTGATTGGGCTCCGGCCAGGATGCCGGAGCGGTTTGCCCAGAGACGCTAAGGGCGCAAAAACGGCAATGCAAGGGATCGCGTCACCAAGCCGTGATCACCAGACGACCGGATGCGTCTGGCCGGTGGCGACATTGACGAACCCCTCGGGCGCCAGCGGCGACGGTGCCACAAGCACCCAGCGCCACGGTGCGCACGTGAGGGTTGCAAAGGCCAGCCGCTCGGGAAAGCCGGGATACCACCGGGGGCTGAATGTCGGCTCGTACATCCAGTCAATTTTCGCGCCTTCCGTGTAGAGGCGCTGCATTTCGGCATCCAGTTCCTCGGGCGGGCGGCAGGTCATCAGCCCGGCGATCTCGTAGCGCACGGTCGCCACCAGCTGCCCCTCGCGCACCAGCGCCCAGCCGCCCTGGAGGTCGTTCAGCGCGTTGACGGCAAGAGCCATTGCCTCATCTGACGACCCAACTGCCCAAATATTGTGCTTGTCGTGGCCCATCGAACAGGCCAATGCCGAATCAGGCGTCTTTGGCCCCGTGCCCAGCCAGAACATCGCCGAGGTTTTCCCCGCGCCCGAAAACCGATCCACGATGGCGAATTTGGTCACGTTGCGTGACGCGTCGCGTTGGACGTGGCCGTTTTCGACCGGCAGCGCCATCGTCAGGAAGTCATCGGCCCAGTGGAACGGCCTGAGCAGCGCCGCCTGCATCGTCTCGCGCCCCGGTTCGGCGGGGATGGCGAAGTCGGCGGCGGTTATCGTGCGGTCGATCTTGACCGTCTTGGTCGCCCATTCCGGCCAGTCCATCTGCGGCACGGGTTTGAGATAGCGCGCACCGTCCGACACCTGCGCGCCATCCGCCCAGACCTGCGCAATCGACAGCGTGTCCAGATCATCCAGCAGCACCACATCGGCAAACCGCCCCGGCGCGATCGAGCCGACCCAGGGCGTCAGCCGCATGTGCCGCGCGGGGTTGATCGTGACCATCTGGATGGCGATTTCGGGCGTCAGCCCCGCCTCGATCGCCAGCCGCACGTTGTAATCCGTCGCCCCCAGTTTCATCGTGTCCGAGCACGAGCGGTCATCGGTGGTCAGCGCAAACTGGCTCCAGTCGCTCAGCCCCGCCTCCAGCAGCCCGGCGATCATCTCTTTCACCGAATGCGGGCGCAGCTCCATGAACAACCCGCGCCGCAGCTTGTCCAACACCTCCTCTGCCGTCCACGCCTCGTGGTCCGACGCCAGCCCGGCGGCGGCAAAGGCGTTGATGTTGGGCAGATCGCGCATCCCCGCCGCGTGCCCCTCGACCACGCCGCGCGCGGCGAAGGTCGCCTCGATCATCCCCCACAGCCGGTCATACGAGGGGTTCTCGGGCGACCAGACGGCGGGCCAGTCCATCACCTCGTCCAGCCCCGCCACCATCAGGCTTTCGGCCATGAACGCCGCCTGTTCGTCGCGGCCAAACCAGCCACCGCCCCATTCATAGGCGGTCGGCGGCACGGCCGAGCCGGGCAGCGGGAAGATCTTTTGCGGGCTGCCCGCCAGCCGCGCGGCCAGCCAGAATTCCAGCGTGCGCGCGCCGTTGACGTTGGAAAACTCGTGGCTTGCCTCGCAGGTCCAGGTGTTGCCATGCGGCAGGACAAGGGCTGCCTCCCATTCGGGCGAGACATGGCTCGACTCGATGTGCTTGTGCACCTCGCCGAAGCCCGGCACGGCCATCAGGGTTGAGCGGTCCACCGTTTGCGCCGCCTCGCCCGGCCAGCTGCCGGCGGGGCCGACATAAGCGATGCGCTTGCCGGCGATGATGATCTCCTGATCGCTCAGCCACATCCGCGAATGCACATCCAGCAGCCGACCGACCCTGAGCCGGGTGTCGGCAGGCAAATCGCCACGCGCCACGCGGGTCAGGCGCTGGCGGATTTTCACTTCATCGGGGGCGTTGATCAGCAGGTCGGCAGGAAAAGTCATGCAGAAACCGAGGCCGCGTAGAGAGCAATCACGCGCGCGATATCGGCCTTGCGCAGCAGCGTGACGGGCGGCGTTCCCAGCCGCCCGGAAGGGTCCACCACGACCATGCCGCGCGTCAGCCCGGGGGCGAGCGCAACATCGAGCGAGGCGGTGAGGGTTTCGGTGGCAATCGCGGGGTCGATCAGCACGGCGGCAGCCAGGGGATCAACGAAGCGGAAATAATCCTCGCCAGTAAAGCCTTTGATGACCTTCATCGCATGGGTCGACAGGGCTGCCGAGAAGCGGGTTTGTGCGGTTTCGGGCGTATCGTCAAACAGCGCCGCGACCTGAGCGCCGCTCATCCGGTGATCGGCGCAGGTCTCCCACGGGACCAGCAGCGTTTCCAGCCCCGCAGTCAGCACGATCTGCGCGGCTTCGGGGTCGGCGTAGATGTTGAATTCGGCGGCGGGCGTCACGTTGCCGCGCCCGTCGATGGTGCCGCCCATGATCACCAGCTGCCCCACCCCGGCGGCGCAATCGGGCGCGCAGCGCAGGGCCAGCGCGAGGTTGGTCAGCGGGCCGATCATCAGCAGATCGACCTTCCAGCCCCCGGCGATTGCCGCGCGCAGTTCGGCCACCAGGAAACCTACGGCATCATCGCCTGCGGCTTCGGGCTGGCTTTCAGGGCGCGGCGCCCCTCCCAGCCCATCCGCGCCATGGATCTCGCGCGCGGCAATCGGCGGATTGACCAGCGCTGCGGGTGCGCCCTTGTGCACCGGCACGTCACCGGCCCCTGCGACGGCAAGCACCGACAAGATGTTACGGGTCGCGGCGTCGAGATCGACATTGCCAAAGACCGTGGTCACCGCATCGGGCGTGCGCCCGGCTGCAATGAGCATCAACAGCGCCTGTGCGTCATCGACGCCGCCGTCAGTATCGAGAATGAGTTTGCTGTGCATGCCGCCGATCAAAACCGTCAAGACGCGCGTCGGCGCCACAGTCCCCAGTGTTCTCCCAAGGCCGGGAGGTTGTCCAGACCGAACCCGGCGTCGCCGATGCCTATGCGCGCTGCCGCTGTGCTGCGCGATCAACGGGTTGGGTTGGTAGGCCCGGAGGGACTCGAACCCCCAACCAAGGCGTTATGAGCGCCCTGCTCTAACCATTGAGCTACAGGCCCAGTCGCCAACTGCGTACCCATGTTGGGGGCGGGGGTCAAGATTGGCGCGGCGGGTCGGATCAACGCTCTGTGACCGGCGCGCAGGCACCATCGGGCGCAAGCGCCTTGACCCGATGATTGCATCGTTCGTATCGTCACATTTATTTTGCAAAAGTCTTAACATCGGTCACGTTAATGCGCAGGGTTGCACTGGCAGCGGTTTTTGGCGTCTTGTCTGCCTTGCGCGCCGGGGCCGATGTGCCTGTGGAAGATCCTGTTCTGTATCGTCACACCGGCCCCGATACCGGGCGTCCTGCGGGGGTTCTGGCTGATGGCCGAACCGGCGCGATTGCGGATTTTCAGCACGCGGTCAATCTGATCCTGCTGGCCTGTGGCGAGGATCTGCGGCTCGAGCCGGACGGGCGCTTCGGGGTGCAGACCCGCACGGCGATTGCTCTTGCCGCCACCTGCCCGCCGATTGCTGCGCGCTTGCCAGAAGGCTCCGCTGCGCATGAGGGCGCGATCACGCAGGCGTTCTGGGAATTGCTGCTGCCGGACCGCCCGGTGCCCGATGCGCGCACGCGCGCAAGGGCATTGTTGCTGGCGTTTGAGGGCACCGAGATTGCCAGCCCGGCCGAATGGAATTTCTGCCAGAACAACAGCGAGATTTACGACCCTCTGGCCGAGGACCCTACCTGCTATACCAACGACCGCGCGTCCTATCTGACCTGGGGTCCGAATGGGGCGACGGCGGGGCACGGGCACGAGATCCTTGCCATTCTGGCCCGGGTCGAGCGGCTGGACCGGGCGCTGGTGGACACCGCCTTTGGCGCCGAGGCCGGGGCGCTGCGCCGTATGTTCGATCTGCAGATCACGCCAGAAAGTGACGACGAACTGCGGCGCTATCTGTGCGGGATCTACGTCGATTTCCCGCGCCGGCAGGCATGGTCGCAGGGTTTTGCCGCGCTGGGGTCGCGGGCCGAAGTGCGGGCGATTTACGCGGCGCTCTATGAGTCGGCCAGTTTCGACGGTGGCAAGATCCGCACCTTCATGGACGCGTGGCGCGATGCCGGGCTGGAACCGACCGAGATCGATTTCGCATTCTTCGCCGACCGCGCCGCGCATACCCGCGTGCGCAATGTCGAGGTGCGGCGTATCTTGCGCCGGGTCCTGTCGGCGGGCGACGCGCTCACCCCCGCCGAGATCCGCCGCCGGTTTTCGCGGCTTGCGCGGGTGTCGAACCTGTCGCAGCGCGGGCCCCGGCTGGGCCGCGATGTCGCGTTTTTTGTTGATGCGTTCGAGCCCGTCCTCAGCCGTGCCGAACGTCACAACTGGCGCAGCCGTGGCGCACGGCGCGCAGCGGCGGCGGGGTTGAGCGACGAGCGCCCGGCGCCCCCTTTTGTTGCCGGGCCGCGCGATGACTGGCAGGCGACGGGCCTGCGCCCGCTGACCCCCGACGAAGCCGCCCTGTGCCCGGCCCCCGTTTTGAATCCGCGCAGACCCGCATAAGTGCGGTCTCTGCCCGGCGCTGCTGGTGGCTGGCGCGGACAAACCGGCTCTGTCGCCTAAAACCCCCGGTCCCCAAGGGAAGCGCATTGAACCCCATCCCGGGATGCGGTAACGCGGCGCAAACCACCTCGGGGGATGTGATGACCGGGACCAAGGGACTGACCTATGCTCAAGCGGGCGTCGATATCGACGCGGGCAACGCTTTGGTGGAACGCATCAAGCCAGCCGCCAAGCGCACGGCGCGGCCCGGCACCATGTCGGGGCTCGGCGGCTTTGGCGCGCTGTTTGATCTGAAGGGCGCGGGCTATTCGGATCCGGTCCTCGTGGCCGCAACGGATGGCGTCGGCACCAAGCTGCGCATCGCCATCGACACGGGCAACGTGGACACCATCGGCATTGATCTGGTGGCGATGTGCGTCAACGATCTGGTCTGTCAGGGCGCGGAGCCGCTGTTCTTTCTGGACTACTTTGCCACCGGCAAGCTGGACGTCAATCAGGCCGCCCGCATCATCGAGGGCATCGCCGAGGGCTGCGCGTTGTCGGGCTGCGCGCTGATCGGCGGCGAGACGGCGGAAATGCCGGGCATGTATCACGCGGGCGACTTTGATCTGGCGGGCTTTGCCGTCGGCGCGATGGAGCGCGGCTCGGATCTGCCCGCCGGCGTGGCGGCGGGGGACGTGCTGCTGGGCCTCGGCTCGAACGGGGTGCATTCCAACGGCTATTCGCTGGTGCGCAAGATCGTCGAGGCATCGAGCCTGACCTGGGACTCGCCCGCGCCGTTTGGCGAAGAGGGCACGCTGGGCGAGGCGCTGCTGGCGCCGACCCGGCTGTATGTGAAACAGGCGCTGGCGGCGATCAAGGCGGGCGGCGTGCACGCGCTGGCGCATATCACCGGCGGTGGTCTGACCGAGAATCTGCCGCGTGTCCTGCCTGAGGGTCTGGGCGCTCAGATCGACCTGACCTCGTGGGAACTGCCGCCGGTGTTCAAATGGATGGCGGGCGTGGCCGAGCTGTCCGAGCCGGAACTGCTCAAGACCTTCAACAGCGGCATCGGCATGATCGTTGTGGTCAGCCCTGAACAGGCCGACTCGATCGAGGCCCTGCTGCTGGCGGCGGGCGAGACCGTCTCGCGCATCGGGTCGGTGGTCGAGGGCGAGGGCGTCGCCTATTCCGGCCACATCCTTTGAGCCAGACGCGCAAACGGGTGGCGCTGCTGATCTCGGGCGGCGGGTCGAACATGGTGGCGCTGGCGCAGTCGATGACCGGGGATCACCCGGCGCGGCCGGTGCTGGTGCTGTCCAACGATCCCGCCGCCAAGGGTCTGGCGCGCGCCGCCGAGATGGGTATTCCCACCGCCGTCGCCGAGCATCGCCCGTTCAAGGGCGACCGCGCGGCGTTCGAGGCGGCGCTGCTGGAGCCGCTCTTGGCGGCTGAGCCCGACGTGATCTGTCTGGCCGGGTTCATGCGCATCCTCACGCCCGATTTCACCGGGCGTTTTGCCGGGCGGATGCTGAACATCCACCCGTCCTTGCTGCCGAAATACCCCGGCCTGCACACCCACCAGCGCGCGCTGGATGCCGGCGATACCGAGGCGGGCTGCTCGGTCCATGAGGTGATCGCCGATCTGGATGCCGGGCCGCTCTTGGGTCAGGCGCGGGTGCCGGTGCTGCCGGGCGATGACGCCGACAGCCTTGCCGCGCGGGTGCTGGTGCAGGAGCACCGGCTGTATCCTGCCGTGCTGCGCCGGTTTGTGACCGGCGACCGCACGCCGGTTATCCTTTAACCCGCCACGGTACCGCGGCCAGAACGGCCAGCGACACGGCGGCCAGCAAGGCCGCCAGCCCCAGCGTGACGGACGCCCCCCAATACGCCAGCGATCCGGCCATGGCGAAGGGGGCGACCGCCGCCACCAGCCCACGCAGGCTGGCCAGTTTGCCCAACCGCGCCGCATAGCCCGCCAGTCCGAACAGCACCAAGGGCACGGTGCCGCGCACCATCGTCGCCAGCCCTTGCCCGATGCCGAACAGCACCGCAAAGGCCGAGGCCGACACGATCCCCACGGGGGCCACCAGCAGCACCAGCGCGGCGGTGCACAGGCAGCCCATGGCGAAGACCGCGGTGATCATCGGATGACGGTGCGCGGCAAAGCGCATCTCGGCCAGCCGCGCCAGCACCTGCGCCGGTCCCATCAGCGCCCCCGCCGCCACGGCCGTCGCCTGCGACACCCCGACCGCTGCCATCACCGGCACCCATTGCGCGCTGAACGCCGACATCATCGCCCAGCTCAACGACAGGCCAAGCGCCAGCAGGGCCATGGCGCGCCCGTGCAGATGCGGGGGCAGAGGCGGGAAGGCCGGGGCGGACGAGGGGGCGGCGGTGCCCTTTGCCGCCAGTTTGGGCAGCGACAGGTGCAGCGGCAGGCAGACCAGCAGATGCAGCGCGGCAAAGGTCAGGAACGCGCCGCGCCAGCCGACGGCATCCTGCAAGAACAGCGTCAGCGGCCAGAACACGGTCGACGCAAAGCCGCCCAGCAGCGTCATCAGCGTGATCGCCCGGCGTGCCCGCGCCTCGCCCACCGCCTGCGCCAAGGCGGCGAAGGCGGCGTCATACAGCACCAGCGGCGCGATCAGTTCGATCAGCACCAGCGTCGCGGCCAGGGTCCATGCCCCCGCACTTTGCGACAGCAGCGCAAAGCCCACCGCCGCCGCCACCGATCCCGCCGCCATCATCCCGCGCGCGCCGCGCAGGTCGATCAAGCGGCCTGCAAGCGGGACGGTCAGGCTGCCTGCCAGCAAGGCGGCGGAAAGCAGCCCATAGGCAAGGGTCGGCGTGATGCCCAGATCCGCGCTCATATGCGTGACCAGCACGCCAAAGGCGTAGTAGATCGAGCCAAAACCGACGATTTGCGTCAGTCCGAGCGTCAGCACGGGTCGTAGCAGCCCGGCGGGCTGCGACCCGGCGCCGGGTGTTGTCGCGTTTTGGTGGTCTGCCATACCGTTGTCGCCTGTGCGAGTCGTTGCGCCGTGAGTCTGTCTGCCCGAGGCGATCACGTCCTCTCTCGTTGTGATCACACATTTTCAGGCTGTGATCACAAACCAGAGAAAAACCCCACATCGCGCAGATTTGCACGAATATTCCATTTGTGCCACGCTGCACATGTGCCATTACACGGCCAAATTCGCAGCAGACGGGGACAGTTCCGTGAATATCCATGAATACCAAGCGAAGGCTTTGCTTCGCACCTACGGGGTTCCGGTGTCGGACGGGCGTGTCGTCCTTCGCGCCGAAGACGCCAAGACCGCAGCCGGTGAGCTGGATGGTCCGCTCTGGGTGGTGAAAGCCCAGATCCATGCGGGCGGTCGCGGCAAGGGCAAATTCAAGGAAGCCGAAGCGGGCGAAAAGGGCGGTGTCCGTCTCGCCAAGTCGGTGGAAGAAGCCGAAGCGATGGCCAAGCAGATGCTGGGCCGTACGCTCGTCACCCACCAGACCGGCCCGGCCGGCAAACAGGTGAACCGCATCTACATCGAGGATGGCTCGGACATCTCGCGCGAGCTTTACCTTGCGCTGCTGGTCGACCGTGGCACCTCGCGCGTGTCCTTCGTCGTCTCGACCGAAGGCGGCATGGACATCGAAGAAGTCGCCGCCTCGACCCCTGAGAAGATCATCTCCTTCTCGGTCGATCCGGCCTCGGGCCTGTCCGATTTCCACGGCCGCCGCGTCGCTTTCGCGCTGGGTCTGGAAGGCGCGCAGGTCAAGCAATGCGTCGCGCTGGTGAAGAACCTGTACCGTGCTTTCATCGACAAAGACATGGAGATGCTCGAGATCAACCCGTTGATCGTGATGACCGACGGCAATCTCAAAGTGCTCGACTCGAAAGTCTCGTTCGACGGCAACGCGATGTACCGCCACGGCGACATCGCCTCGCTGCGCGATGAGACCGAGGAAGACCCCAAGGAACTGGCCGCGTCCAAGTTCGACCTGAACTACATCGCGCTGGACGGCGAGATCGGCTGCATGGTCAACGGCGCGGGTCTGGCGATGGCCACGATGGACATCATCAAGCTTTACGGGGCCGAGCCTGCCAACTTCCTCGACGTCGGCGGTGGCGCGACGAAAGAGAAAGTGACCGAGGCGTTCAAGATCATCACCTCGGACCCCAACGTCAAAGGCATTCTGGTCAACATCTTCGGCGGCATCATGCGCTGCGACATCATCGCCGAGGGCACGATTGCCGCGGTGAAAGAAGTCGGCCTGCAGGTTCCGCTGGTCGTGCGCCTTGAGGGCACGAACGTCGAGCTGGGCAAGAAGATCATCAACGAAAGCGGGCTGAACGTCATCGCCGCCGACGATCTGTCGGACGCCGCACAGAAGATCGTGAAAGCGGTGAAGGGGTAATTTGAATGGCCATTCTCATTGACGAAAACACCCGGGTCATCTGCCAGGGTATCACCGGGTCGCAGGGCACGTTCCACTCGGAACAGGCCATTGCCTACGGCACCAAGATGGTCGGCGGCGTCACGCCCGGCAAAGGCGGCGGCACCCATCTGGATCTGCCGATCTTCAACTCGGTCCACGAAGCCAAGGCTGTGACCGAAGCGAACGCCAGCGTGATCTACGTCCCGCCGCCCTTCGCTGCGGACTCGATCCTCGAGGCTATCGACGCCGAGATGGAGCTGATCATCTGCATCACCGAGGGTATCCCGGTGCTGGACATGATGCGGGTCAAGCGCGCGCTGCTGAACTCGAAATCGCGTCTGATCGGGCCGAACTGCCCGGGCGTGATGACGCCGGATGCCTGCAAGATCGGCATCATGCCGGGGTCGATCTTCAAGCGCGGCTCGGTCGGCGTTGTGTCGCGCTCGGGCACCCTGACCTATGAGGCGGTCAAGCAGACCACCGACGTCGGCCTGGGCCAGTCGACGGCTGTCGGCATCGGCGGCGATCCGATCAAAGGGACCGAGCACATCGACGTGCTGGAAATGTTCCTGGCCGATCCCGAAACCCAGTCGATCATCATGATCGGTGAAATCGGTGGCTCGGCGGAAGAAGAAGCCGCGCAGTTCCTGGCCGATGAGAAGAAAAAAGGCCGCTGGAAACCGACAGCTGGCTTTATCGCGGGCCGCACCGCGCCTCCGGGCCGTCGCATGGGTCACGCCGGGGCGATCGTCTCGGGGGGCAAGGGCGATGCCGAGTCCAAGATCGAGGCCATGAAATCGGCCGGGATCATCGTGGCTGACAGCCCGGCGACGCTGGGCGAAGCCGTGATGAAAGCGATCAAGGCCTGAACGCAATGATGGTGTCGGCCACTCTTGTGTCCCGGTTCGTCGCCCCTGCCATACTGGCGGGGGCGTTGGCCGGTTCGTGTCTGGCCGACACCACCCCTGCCGCCGACGCGGTGGTCGCGCAATGCGCGCGGCTGTTCTTTCCGGCGTCCTCGCTGGCTGAAAGCCTCGATGCGATCCCCGGTCTGACCCGGCTGCCGCTGGACAGCTTCGCCCCTGAGGCCGAGCACGGTCGTGCGCTGCGCATGGCGCTGGCGTATAACCGGGCGCTTCAGGGCATCATGGCCACGGCGCTGATCGCGCCCGAAAACCAGCTGATGCGGGAATTCGACGTGGTCGCCGCGGACACGCCCTGGCTCTACTCGACCCCCGGTCAGGGCGGCGGCGTTGCGGCCTATGCCGATGCGGCGGGAACGCTGTTCATCATCGACCGTTCGATCACCACGGGACGTCAGGGCCGTCGCGAGACGCGCTGCCTGTTCATCGCCCCGCCTGATACGGCCCCTCTGGTGCCTGTGCTGCCTGAAAATGTGACGATCACCGACACGCCGTCTGCCTCGTCACGAGGTTTTAACGTCAGTGCAAGACAAGGGCGTATACCGTTCGATGACGATGCGGCGGTGTCCACTGCCAGCGCCGGGTTCTCGATGGTGACGATGCCCGTCCCGCCTGGTACGCGCGTTGCCGATCTCGCCGGGATCGGTGGCGTGACGATCTTCCGGCAGAGCACCTCGAACCGATCTTCTCAGTAACATCCCTTCCCTCACCCCGAGGACCAGACCCATGAACGACCAAAGCCCCAACGACGCCCTGCATGCCACGTCCTTTCTGGATGGGGCGAATGCCGATTACATCGACCAGATGCAGGCGCGGTTTGCAAAGGATCCGTCCAGCGTAGACGCTGCATGGGCGCAGTTCTTTGAGGCGAATGGCGACGATGTCGCCACTGCCACCCGTCAGGCCGAAGGCCCCAGCTGGGCACGCGCCGACTGGCCGCCGCAGCCGCAGGACGAGCTGACCTCGGCCCTGACCGGCATGTGGCCCGCCGCCGCGCAGGAAAGCAAAGCCGCCGGCGACAAGATCCGCGCCAAGGCCGCCGAAAAGGGCGTCGAGATCACCGACACGCAGGTGCAGCGCGCTGTTCTGGACAGCCTGCGCGCTCTGATGATCATCCGCGCCTACCGCATCCGGGGCCACCTGATCGCCGATCTGGACCCGCTGAAAATGCGCGACGACTCGCTGCACAGCGAGCTGGACCCGGTGGCTTACGGCTTTGCCGAAAGCGACATGGACCGCCCGATCTTCATCGACAACGTGCTGGGGCTGCAGGTTGCCTCGATGCGGCAGATCATGGAGATCCTCAAGCGCACCTATTGCGGCACCTTCGCGCTGCAGTTCATGCATATCTCGAACCCGACCGAAGCCGGTTGGCTGAAAGAGCGCATCGAAGGTTATGGCAAGGAGATCACCTTCACCAAGATGGGCCGCAAGGCGATCCTGAACAAACTGGTCGAGGCTGAGGGCTTTGAAAAGTTCTGCCACGTCAAGTTCATGGGCACCAAGCGCTTTGGTCTGGACGGGGCCGAGGCCCTGATCCCCGCGATGGAGCAGATCATCAAGCGCGGCGGCAATCTGGGCGTGAAGGAAATCGTCATCGGCATGCCCCACCGCGGCCGTCTGTCGGTGCTGGCCAACGTGATGGCCAAGCCCTACCGCGCGATCTTCAACGAATTTCAGGGCGGCAGCTTCAAGCCGGATGAAGTCGACGGCTCGGGCGACGTGAAGTATCACCTCGGCGCCTCGTCGGACCGTGAGTTCGACGGCAATGTCGTGCACCTGTCGCTGACCGCCAACCCCTCGCACCTTGAGGCGGTGAACCCGGTGGTTCTGGGCAAGGTCCGCGCCAAGCAGGACCAGCACAACGACCCCGAGCGTCGCTCGGTGATGCCGATCCTGCTGCACGGCGATGCCGCGTTTGCGGGGCAGGGCGTCGTGGCCGAATGTCTGCAATTGTCGGGGATCAAGGGGCACCGCACTGGCGGTTGTATCCACGTCATCGTCAACAACCAGATCGGCTTCACCACCGCGCCGCATTTCTCGCGCACCTCGCCCTATCCGACGGATATCGCGCTGATGGTTGAAGCGCCGATCTTCCACGTCAACGGCGACGATCCCGAGGCTGTGGTTCACGCCGCCAAGGTCGCGACCGAGTTCCGCCAGCAGTTCGGCAAGGATGTCGTCATCGACATCTTCTGCTACCGCCGCTTTGGTCACAACGAGGGCGACGAGCCCATGTTCACCAACCCGGCGATGTACAAGTCGATCAAGCGTCACAAGACGACGCTGCAACTGTACACCGAGCGTCTGGTCGAAGACGGCCTGATCCCCGAGGGCGAGATCGAGGATATGAAAGCGGCGTTCCAGTCGCATCTGAACACCGAGTTCGAGACCGCCAAGGAATACCGCCCGAACAAGGCCGACTGGCTCGACGGACGCTGGAAAACGGTCAAGACCAAAGATCGCGATCAGTATCAGGCCGGTCACACCGGGCTGAAGCCGGAAACCTTTGCCGAGATCGGCGTCGGCCTGACCACGCCCCCGACCGACTTCGACATCCACAAGACCGTCACGCGCCAGCTGGACGGCAAGAAGAAGATGTTCGAAACCGGCGAGGGCTTTGACTGGGCCACGGCCGAGGCCATCGCCTTTGGCTCGCTGCTGGTCGAAGGGTTCCCGGTGCGCCTGTCGGGCCAGGATTGCTCGCGCGGGACGTTCTCGCAGCGCCACTCGGCGCTGGTCGATCAGACCACCGAAGAGCGGTACTATCCGCTGAACCATATCCGGTCCGGTCAGGCCCGCTACGAGGTCATCGACTCGATGCTTTCGGAATACGCGGTGCTGGGCTTTGAGTACGGCTATTCGCTGTCCGAACCCAACGCGCTGACCCTGTGGGAAGCCCAGTTCGGCGATTTCGCCAACGGCGCGCAGATCATGTTCGACCAGTTCATCAGCTCGGGCGAAAGCAAATGGCTGCGCATGTCGGGGCTGGTCCTGCTGCTGCCGCACGGGTTCGAAGGGCAGGGCCCCGAGCACTCGTCGGCCCGGCTTGAGCGCTTCCTGCAGAACTCGGCCGAGGAAAACTGGATCGTCGCCAACTGCTCGACCCCGGCGAACTATTTCCACATCCTGCGCCGCCAGTTGCACCGCGATTTTCGCAAGCCGCTGATCCTGATGACGCCGAAATCCCTGCTGCGCCACCCGATGTGCGTCAGCAAGGCGGCCGATTTCACCGATGGCTCGACCTTCCACCGCGTGCTGTGGGATGATGCGCAATACGGCACCTCGACCGTGACGCTGAAACCCGATGCCGAGATCAAGCGCGTGGTGCTGTGCTCGGGCAAGGTCTATTTCGACCTGCTGGCCGAGCGCGACGCACGCGGGCTGGACGACGTGTATCTGCTGCGTGTCGAACAGCTGTACCCGATGCCGAACAAGTCCCTGCGTCAGGAGCTGCAACGCTTCCCGACCGCCGAGATGGTCTGGTGTCAGGAAGAGCCCAAGAACCAGGGCGCCTGGTCGTATATCGAGCCCAACCTCGAAGCCGTGCTGACCGAGCTCGGCGCCACCCACAAACGTGCCCGCTATGCCGGGCGCACCGCTTCGGCCTCGCCCGCCACGGGTCTGGCCAGCAAGCACAAGTCGCAACAAGAGGCGCTGGTGATCGAAGCGCTGACGTCGGAAGGGAACTGAACAATGAGCATCGAAGTCCGCGTCCCCACGCTGGGTGAGAGTGTCTCGGAAGCGACCATCGCCACCTGGTTCAAGAAACCCGGTGACACCGTCGCAGCCGACGAAATGCTGTGCGAGCTGGAAACCGACAAGGTCACGGTCGAGGTTCCGGCCCCGTCCGCCGGCGTGCTGTCGGAAATCATCGCGCCCGAGGGTGAGACGGTCGGCGTGAATGCCCTGCTGGCGATCATCACCGAAGGCGACGGCGCAGCCGCTGCCCCGGCCAAGGCCGAGAAGCCCGCCGCCGAAGCGCCCAAGGCCGAAGCCGCCAAGACCGAAAAATCGGTCGAGGATGCACCGTCGGCGAAAAAGGCGATGGCCGAAGCAGGCCTGACGTCGGATGACGTCAAGGGCACGGGCCGCGACGGCCGCGTGATGAAAGAGGACGTGCAGCGCACGGTCGCCTCGGGTGGTGCTGCCGCTCCGGCCCCCGCGCCGGTCGCTGTCAGCCGTGGCCCGGTGGCCGCCGATGACGCGGTGCGCGAAGAGCGCGTGAAGATGACGCGCCTGCGCGCCACCATCGCCCGCCGCCTGAAAGACGCGCAGAACACCGCCGCGATGCTGACCACCTATAACGAGGTGGACATGTCCGGCATCATGGACCTGCGCAACGAGTACAAGACGCAGTTCGAAAAGAAACATGGCGTCAAGCTGGGCTTCATGTCGTTCTTCGTGAAGGCCTGCTGCCACGCGCTGAAAGAAGTGCCCGAGGTCAACGCCGAGATCGACGGTCAGGACGTCGTCTACAAGAACTACGTCCATATGGGCGTGGCCGTGGGCACGCCCTCGGGTCTGGTGGTGCCGGTTGTCCGGGATGCTGACCAGATGGGCTTTGCCGCGATCGAGAAGAAGATCGCCGAAATGGGCCTGCGCGCCCGCGACGGCAAGCTGTCGATGGCGGAAATGCAGGGCGGCTCGTTCACCATCTCGAACGGCGGCGTCTATGGCTCGCTGATGTCCTCGCCGATCCTGAATCCCCCGCAATCGGGCATTCTGGGCATGCACAAGATCCAGGACCGTCCGGTCGTGGTGAACGGCCAGATCGTCATCCGCCCGATGATGTATCTTGCGCTGTCGTATGACCACCGGATCGTTGACGGCAAAGGCGCCGTGACCTTCCTGGTCCGCGTCAAGGAAGCGCTGGAAGACCCGCGCCGCCTGTTGATGGACCTGTAAAAGGTGGGTTGAAAACCCACCCTACGCTGGCGCGCCCGGTGTAGGGTGGGGCTTCGCCCCACCGCCGTTTCGCCTGCGTTCCCAGCACCGGACCTGCCGCCATGCATCGCCGTTTCGTCCTTCAGACCCTCGCCGCCGTCGCCGTGATCGGTGGTGCTGACAGCGCCTCGGCCCAGTCACGCGGCCACACGCCGCCGCCGATGGCCGCACCGCATGAACAGGCGGATTTCGTGCTGGTGTTGAAGGCCGCACGCCGTCTGACCCTGTACCGGCAGGGCCAGCCGATCCGCGAATACCGCATTTCCATGGGCGATGGGGCCAACGATGGCCCCAAACGGTTCGAGGGCGATGGGCGCACGCCCGAGGGGCGCTATATCATCGACTGGCGCAACCCCAATTCGCTGGCCTATCTCAGCCTGCACATCTCGTACCCCAACGAGGCAGACGTGGCCTATGCGGAATCGCAGGGCCGTCGCGCCGGGGGCGATATCATGATCCACGGGATCAACAACGGTTGGGGCTTTCTGGGCGTGCTGCAACGCTCGCGCGACTGGACGGCTGGGTGCATTGCCGTCACCAACCGCGAGATGCGGCAGATCTGGTCGCTGGTGCCCGACGGAACGCCGATCGAGTTGCGCCCATGACGCCCGAACTCGCTGCCCTTTCCGCCACCGCGCTGATCCATTTCGCCACGATCTTTACCGCGCAACGGTTCCTGACCCGTGACGTCGGCAAGTCCGGCAATTGGGGCACGCGCGAAGGGGTCGAGGACGATCTGTCCCCCCTTACCCTGCGCCTGCGCCGGGCGACCGCGAATTTCACCGAGAATGTCGGCCCTTTCATCATCGCCGTGCTGGTGGTGGTGCTGGCAGGCAAGACCTCGGGCCTGACCGCCGCCCTGGCCTGGATCTTTGTCGCCGCCCGCGCGCTCTATGTCCCGGCATATGCGCTGTGTTGGGTGCCCTGGCGTACGGTGATCTGGGCAATTAGCGCGCTGGCGACATTGGCGTTGCTGGTCCTCGGCCTTATCTGAGAGAGATGATGACCCCCGAACTCCTCACCCTCGCGCTCGCCATCCTGCTGCAGGTCGCGCAATTTGCCAGCTACTCGGTGTTGGCGCAGCAACAGGTCGGCCCCCGATACGCCGCCTCGCCGCGCGATACCCCGCGCGAGCTGTCCGGCCTCGCGGGGCGTGCCCAACGCGCGCTCAACAACCATTTCGAAGGGCTGATCCTGTTCACCGCCGCCGTGGTCGTGGTTACGCTCTCGGGTCAGTCCACCGGCGTTACGCAGGCAGCCGCCTGGGTCTACCTCGCCATGCGCGCCCTGTATGTGCCCGCCTACCTCTTTGGCTGGGCACCGTGGCGCTCGCTGATCTGGTTCGTCGGGTTGCTCGCCACCGTTACAATGATCATCGCATCGCTGATCTGATGCGGCATCATCTGTCCCTAAATATCCTCGGGGGTGAATTCGGCGGATGCCGAAGAGGGGGTCCGAGGACCCCCTGACCCCCGCTACCATGGAGACCATAGCAATGGCTGACTTCGATCTCATCGTCATCGGCGCCGGACCCGGCGGATACGTCTGCGCGATCCGCGCCGCGCAACTGGGCCTCAAGGTCGCCTGTGTCGAAGGCCGCGAGACGCTGGGCGGAACGTGCCTGAACGTCGGCTGCATCCCGTCCAAGGCACTACTCAACGCCACGCACCAGTTGCACGAGGTTCACGAGAACTTCGAGAAGATGGGCTTGATGGGCGCTGCGCCGACGGTCGACTGGGACAAGATGCAGGCCTACAAACAGGACGTGGTGAACGGCAACACCAAGGGCATCGAGTTCCTGTTCAAGAAGAACAAGGTGACCTGGCTCAAAGGCTGGGCCTCGATCCCCGCCGCCGGTCAGGTCAAGGTTGGTGACGAAATCCACAACGCCAAAAACATCGTTGTGGCCTCGGGCTCGGTTCCGGCCAGCCTGCCGGGCGTCGAGGTCGATGAAGAGGTCATCGTCACCTCGACGGGCGCGCTCAGCCTGCCCAAGATCCCCAAATCGGTCGTGGTGATCGGCGCAGGCGTGATCGGGCTGGAGATGGGCTCGGTCTATGCCCGTCTGGGGGCCACCGTCACGGTGATCGAATACCTCGACGCCATCACGCCCGGCATGGACGCCGAGATCGCCAAGAGCTTCCAGAAGCTGCTGACCAAGCAGGGTTTCAAGTTCACGCTGGGCGCTGCCGTCCAGAAGGCCGAGCGCACCGAGACCGGCGCGACGGTCACCTACACGCTGCGCAAGGATGACAGCGAGCATTCGGTGGACGCCGATGTGGTTCTGGTCGCCACCGGCCGCAAGGCCTATACCGATGGTCTGGGTCTGGACGCGCTAGGGGTTGAGCTGCTGCCGCGCGGTCAGGTCAAGACCGATGCGCATTGGGCAACCAATGTCAAAGGCATCTACGCCATCGGCGACGCCGTGGTCGGCCCGATGCTGGCCCACAAGGCCGAGGACGAGGGCATGGCGGTCGCCGAGGTGATCGCGGGCAAGCATGGCCACGTGAATTACGACGTCATCCCCGGCGTGATCTACACCACGCCCGAGGTATCCTCGGTCGGCAAGACCGAAGAGCAGCTCAAAGAGGCGGGCGTCGACTACAAGGTCGGCAAATTCCCCTTCATGGGCAACGCCCGCGCCAAGGCGGTGTTTCAGGCCGAGGGTTTTGTGAAGATCCTGGCCGACAAGACCACCGACCGGGTTCTGGGCTGCCACATCATCGGGCCGGGCGCGGGCGATCTGATCCATGAGATCTGCGTCGCGATGGAGTTCGGTGCCTCGGCGCAGGATGTCGCGCTGACCTGCCATGCGCACCCGACCTATTCGGAAGCCGTGCGCGAGGCGGCGCTGGCTTGCGGCGACGGCGCGATCCACGCCTGACGGCGGGGCGCGGCGCTCGGGGGGCATCGAGCCCCCTCGCGCCGGCCGCGCCTGCGCGCGGCGTCAGCGCTCAGGGCCTGCCGGGCCGCTTGGCGGTGAGCCGGGTGTGTGTATTTGTGACAAGGTGATGAGAGGCGGTACTCAGGCGGGTGCCGCCTTTTTTTGCGTCTGGAAAGGGTTTCGCTTTCGCTGGCTGCCGCGTTAAGCTTAACAGGCGAAACAACGGGGGTGTGGCATGCAGGTTTTTGACGGGCACAATGATGTTCTGAGCCGCTTGTGGAGCGCAGGCGGTGATCCTGTGGCCCGGTTCTCGCGGCTTGAAGGTCATATCAATGCGCCTGCCGCAGAGGCGGGTGGCTTTGCCGGTGGCTTGTTCGCCTTGTATTCGCCACAGGTCCGGCGGAGCTTTGACTTCAGCAATTTCAAGGGTGGCGAGTTGCCGTTGTCGGCACCGATGGAGCAGGCGCCGGCCCTGCAATCGGTGATGGCCGAAGTGGGCATTGCCCAACGCTTGCAGGCGGCGGGGTTGCTGCGCTTGTGTACCGATGTCGCCGGGATCGAAGAGGCGATGGCGGCCGGAAGGATTGCCGCAGTGCTGCATCTTGAGGGTGCCGAGTGCATCGATCCCGAGCTGTTGGTCCTGGATGCACTGCATGCCTTGGGTCTGCGCTCGCTGGGGCCGGTGTGGTCGCGCCCGACGATCTGGGGCGACGGGGTGCCGTTCGGCTTTGGCGGCGACGGGGATACCGGGCAGGGCCTGACCGCGGATGGCAAGCGTTTGGTGGCGCGCTGCGCCGAGTTGGGCATCGTCGTCGACACCAGCCATCTGACGATGAAGGGTTTTTGGGACATCGCCGGGATGGGGCACCCCCTGCTCGCCACGCATTCAAACGCCTGGAATGTCTGCCGGACGACGCGCAACCTGACCACGACGCAGTTGAGCGCGATCGGCGAGACGGGGGGGATGGTCGGGTTGAACTTTGCGACGGTCTTTCTGTCCGAGAATGGCTGGAGCACCGGGCGCGCGACACTGGATGATTGCCTGCGCCAGCTTGATGCGCTGATCGAGGGTGCGGGTGAGGATCACGTGGGCCTGGGGTCGGATTTCGACGGGGCGCCCCTGCCGCAGGGGATGGCCAGCTGCGCCGATCTGCCCGCGCTGGTGGCGGCGATGGAGGCGCATGGGTATGGCGACGCGCTGATTGCCAAGCTGTGCCACGGCAACTGGCTGGCGTTTTTGCGCCGGGCATGGGGCAGGTGACCGCGCCCTCTTGCACCCGTGCGGCGGAGCGGCTAAAGCAGTCGCAGTCTCGGACAACGGTGGGTTGGCGGAGAGGTTACGCACCGGATTGCAAATCCGTGAAGACCGGTTCGATTCCGGTACCCACCTCCAAGACTTTTCAAGCACTTGCGCTCCTTTGAGGTTTTCGCCGGTCCCGGCGTTTACAGTTGCGTTTACAGTTGCACTCACGATGCACCACCTTTCGCTTGTGCCAATTTCACAAGGATCGCGTCCGACTCGTCGGGCGAGACGCGAGCGTAGTGCTCGATCACAGCCGCCGCGTACCGCACAGACCAACCCATGAATGAGGCGATTTCGCCCAGTGATAGGCCCGAGTTGAGTAGCCGCGTTGCAGCCGTGCCGCGCGTGTCCTGCAACCGCAGGTCATAGCCCAATGCTTCGGGCGTCAGCCCAGCCTTGTTGCGCCAGTAGCGCAGGGCGTCAGACGCCGCCCGCGCTGCCAAGGGCGTACCCTTGGGATTTGTGAGAATAAGGAACTGCCCGTCTGCCGTTGCGTCGAGCAACGCGCTCATCGTGGGTGTCACCGGAATATAGGCGGTCCGCTTGCGCTTGTTCGTCCGGATGCGGATGCGGCGCCCGGTCGAGGTCGCTTCGATTTGACCACGGCTCAGGGTGACGAGATCGGCAGGGCGCAGGCCTGTTTCGCAACCGGCGGTCAGGATGCGCGATACCCAAGGCGGCGCGACCGCATAGACCTTTTCCCGATGATCCGGCGTCCAGACGATTTCCGCGCGGTCGGCTTCATAAACCTTGCGGAAGTCTCCGCAGTAGTGTGCCCGCAGCTTTCCGGCGTCCTTCCATGCCCAATTCAGAATGCGCGTAACCACGGTTCCGGCATAGTCGTACTGGCGCGGGGAATGCGCCCACTGCTTACGCCATTCATTCACTTCGCCGCGGGACTCGGGTTCTTCGAACAGACGCGCGGGATCGTCCTTGAATGCTTGTGCGAAGCGCAGCGCCCAAAGCCGATAGTCTTGCCGTGTCCGCTCGCCCTTGGGCATTTCAGCGCTGGACAGGAAATCATCGACCATTTGCGGGGTCATATAGTCAGAAGGTTTGGGCGTCTCGATCGCGGCAGCCAAGGCCGCAAAGAATTCCGGCGCAGTCGGGTGTCGCTCGGTCCCTTCCCAAAATTTCGGGCCACCGCGCCAGCCGTAGAAGTGAAATTTTATTCCGGTTTTGGTCAGTCGCTTGACGCGATGCACACCGGTGGGCAGATCAAAGCGAGCCATTGCGCGCCCTTCTTTGTTCGACAAGTGAAAGTGGGGGCGAAGTGCTATCGGCAGCGGTGCGGCAGAGGCCCTGAGCGAGGTCGAGACGATGCCGGACGTGCTTCGGATCATACCAGCCCGCACGGCCGGGGACCGGGCGAATACCCAAGGTGGCGCAGAATTTCCGAAAGGAATCGTTCGCTCCCGAATAGCCGAGGCAGGCCGCTACCTCGGCAGCGGGAACCAGTCGGATCATTTCGTGCAGGAAGTCTTGCGGATGATGCGTCATCGGGGCCGTGACAGATTGATTTCAGGAACAGCGCAGCGAGCCGGGGGCGCGGGCTGCGCCCCCGGCTTTGGTGCCCGGCGTTACGCGCCGGGGTTCTTGAACCACGACGCCCAGGACACGAACCGGGCGTCCAGTGCCCAGACAAGGCGGAACTCGGTCCCGAGGGTCTCCCAGCCCGGCTTGGACTCGACACGGGGGGCGGACTGGCCGTCCAAGAAGGAATAGGCCAGACCGTCCGAGGTGGCGGGGTTGCCGATCAGATACCAAGCCTTCGCATCGGTCAGCCCGACCTCAACGATGATTTCCAGCGAACCGGCGAAGGGGTTGGTGTCGCTGGATTTGGTCGCGTTGATTTGAGCAAGGACTTGCTGCGCTGCCGTCTCCAGCGCGGGCGGGACCACCAGTGCCCACGGCTCGATCGCGAAGTATTCACCCTGTTTGCCGCGCTGGGTGCGCAGCGCCAGACGCGCCGCCGACAGGCTGGCGACGGACAGCGCAGCCCCCGAGCTGGCGAGGTTGCCGTGGGCGGCGTGGAACACCGTTTTGCCGTCCGACATGGTGTTGCCAAGCCCAGCATTCGCCAACAGCGGTTCCAGCAAGACGTGACGCTGGCGCTCGATCGCGCCCGCAACCATCTTCTTGGCAATCTGGCCGAAAAGCCCCAGATCATCGTTGATGAGCGCCTTTTGCGAAATCCGGAACAGCGCCGCGAAATCACGGGGGGCGGGCTTGGCTTCACCGCTTTCATCAATGGTCACATGCTTGATCTCGCCGCCCTCGCCGACTTCCTGAGGCATCCCCGAGGCAGACAGACCCAGCATGTTTCCGAGGCGGTAGTCGGTCGCTTCAACCTCATGCGCGGCGCGCATCAATGCGGGCTTTGCGGCCAGAACATCGCGGGCAACGAGATTGCCGAGCGCGCCGCTCAGAACGCTGGGGAAGTCGCTGGTGGCGTGCGTCGCCATGCGGACCGCTTCGTGCATGTTGAACGGTCGATTCCCGTTCGCCCGCTCGAAAGCCATCGCCATTTCGGCTAAGGAATGGCTGGCGAACCGCCGCCCGGTCGTCGGGGTATGGTTACGGTCGAGCCGGGCTTGCAGAGCGTCCGTGAACATCGCGACATTCTGGTGGAGCGGCGACTGCCAGCGAGTGATGCATGGTCCAGTCGCTCCCCCCATTTTGGGGCCCTTCGAGCGGAGCCGCGCGATCGCGTGCCGCAGCAACAGAGACGCCGACATTTCCGTTTTCTCGGCATCAGGGTCGCCGCCACTGTCTCCACGGTCGGCTTGGTTGTCCTCGATCGCTTGCAGCAGTGCGGCTTTCATTTCTTCCAGCGTCATGTTGTGCATCGAGAACAGGGCAATGAGCGCCTGCAACTCTTCAATCAGTTTCGCGTCCAAGTCGTCGGCGGTGCTCATGTAGGGCGTGAGCTGACGGGCAACCCATTTCGGGATCTCGGCCTTGCCAAGCAACATCTGCACTTGTGCCAGCAGCTGGGCCGGCGGCTCACCTTCGTGTTTCATCTGAAAATCAAGCATTCTGTTTCTCCGTGCTTTGATGATTGGGCGATCCGGTCCCCCAGCCGTTTTCTCGGGCGAGCCTCAGCAGGTGCCTGGGTGCGCCCCGGAATTTCGAATAGTCGAACGCCGCGACCATCTGCGGCCCTGTTTCCAAGGCTTCGATCCGGTCGCAGAAGTTCAGTTCAAGAGCCTCATCGGCGGTCAGCCACGTTTCCTGCTTCATCCAGGCGGCAATGGTTTTGACCGGGTGGCCAGTGTGGCGCGCATAGGCGGCGGCATAGGTCCCGCTCATCTTTTCGAGGGCATCGGCAGCGGAACGGTGCTGATCCGCCGTGCCCTCGGCCATCGCGTAGGGTTCATGGATCATGAACATTGCGGCGGGATGCATGATGATCGTGCGCCCCGCGACAGCGGGCAACGTGGCGGCAGAGGCGCAGATCCCCTGAATGTACGTCGTCACTTTGCCGTGCCGCTCAACCTCGGCCATCATCGCCGCGCCTTCGGCGGCGCTGCCGCCGCCGGAGTTGATGCAGATGGTCACCGATCCGAGGTTTTGAGCGAAAAACTCGGCCAGATCCGTAGCGCAGGCGTTGCCCGAGCCAATGTTGCCGGAAATGTCAAAGCGCGGCTTCATCCTAGTCCGCCGCCGGGTTGGTCGTCTGCGTGCCCGGCACAAATTTCGGAACAGCGTATTCCGGCGACTGCTTGATCAGCACCTTGCCACCTTCGGCGCAGGCGCTTTTCAGATAGAGACGGTGCCGAAAGAAATACTCCGTTTCGGTCTCGCGCTCGGGTTCAATCAGGCTGAAAAAGTCCAGCCGCCCAAAGGGTAAGGGCAGCGGGACAGACTGGTGAAAGGTGGCATGGCGCATTGTCAGAACCCCCTCAAAATGCGTCATCAAGCAACCAAGCGGGCCGCTGATCCTCATCACTGATCACGCCAAAATGCTTCAAGCTCGAAACCACGAACCGCGATGCTTCGCTGGCGTTCACCAAGACAATGCGTTGCACGGCCTCTGCGGCGGTATTTTCTGCGATCAGCGCCGGAACCTCGTCCAGCGTTCCCGCAAACAGTTGCCGAGGCTGAAAGCCTTCGACGGGACGTTCCTGCACAAGGACAAGGTAAAGATCGGAAGTCGGCGCGCGCTCAGAGGCTGTCAAAAGTTTCCGCCAAGCATTGCTCGCAGCATATTTGGCCGAGTTGACATCGACTCCACCATTGTCTGTGAATTCCATCATCATCCGCAGGTCGAAAGCATCGCGAGCGCTATAGTCAGCGCGGCGCTTGCTGCCGTCCGAGTTCACGCTAACGAAGCTAGAAGGCTCCGGCGCAATGAACGGGAGGTTCTTGTGGAAATGGTAGTTGTCAAAACGCTTCTCTGCGCATTGAGTGACTTCGAGGACGAGGCGACGCTTCATGAGGGAACCCTTTCGAGGAAAATTCACTTTAGGCAAAGTGTTTTATTGGTGCTGAAGCATTGGGTCAACGCCCCCTGCGCATCTTGGGCGCTTTTCTCACGCCCAACTGTCGCGCTTATTGGCCTGACCATCAGAGCTTGCGGCAAAGCCCACACGAACAGTTCAGTCCCGATATCGCGTTGCCGATTGTGACCACTCACTCGCCTTTCGGCGAAGTTAGAGAGTGGCAGGACTGAGTATCGTCACCAATCCGCCAGCCGGTGCCATCCCGCCGAGTCCTGCCGATGGATCGAGGCAACCCTACCAATCACATCGCTATCCAGAGAGCCGGTCGGAATTTCGAGCCATCCCGCCCCATCGTTCATGTTCACGCGCGTTCCGGCACACCGCTCGCCGCGAATGAGCACACCACCTGACAACATGTATTGGTTGCCGTGGCTAATCTGGTCGCAGGGATAGCAGCATGCGAAGGTGCCGGGACTGCCCAGCACCTCGATCACGAACGGAATCACCGGGCGCGGAGGATCTTCGACAAGCTCACCGGTGACGGCCTCAACCCCCGTGGCAGCGGTGGCCGATCCAGCGGCGACGATCGCGCCAGAGCGCAGAAACTCACGCCGGTTCATGGTTGCACCCCCGCCAGTGCCTCTTGAGCGGCGTGCATGACGGTGTTGGGGGCTGGCAGGCGCTCAGCAGGGACCAACCCGCCGAGCAGCGCGCGCGCTTCATTCCAGACCGGCGAACAGTCATAAAGACAGGAAAAGTCCCCAAAATTATGAGCCACCAGCATCTTCGCCGCCAAATCCGCCGCGCAGGTGCTGGGTATGGATATGAGCCTGTCTTCGATCGCGTCACGCTCGAAGTAAAACAGCCGATCCAGTTCGTCGTCGTCCAACGACGGGTGCGTATCCGCAGCATCGGTCAAAGCGATATAGGCCCGATACAGCCGCAAGATTTCTGACTCACCCGGCTTTGCGTCAGCGCCAGCCGGAAAGAAAGCGAGCGCGGCGCCGCTGGTCCATGTTGCAAGCATCGCACGCCGGTTCATGCTTGTACCCCCATCAGCTTGACGGTTTGGCGCAGGGCGGTGCGCATGTAGCTACGGGCCTCACGCAAGGGCTGCGGATAGCCGCGCGGGCTTTCCGTGGCGTCCAGCGCCAGAGCGAGCATGTCGTGGATTTCGTGAAGTCTTGCGGCAGGCAATGCCTGTCCGCTATGGCTGGTGTTAGCCATTCGCGTTCTCCTTACAGAACGAGTTTCGGTTAGGGCGGCAGGGTGTTAGCGCACCTTGTTCGCCCGTCAACTTTCTGCCATCGTTTAGTTGGCGCAGTCAAGGACTTTGTAATGTCAGAAAGTAAGAAGCGGATGGGGCGACCGCCGGTGAACTCTACGCCGGTAACAGTCCGCATCCCGCCTAGCCTTCTCGACTGGATCGACACTGAACGCGCCAAGTTAGACCCGGAGCCGAGCCGACCGGAGTTCATCCGCAAGTTGTTGGAGGAACGGCGGCGCTGAGGCAGTTTTCGGCACCGCACTTCACGGCATATTTACTGTTTTGGCGACATACTGCCGCGTGATAGCGAAAACAGGCACAAGGACTCTAGCCAAATCACTTTGGCTTGTGGTTACCTTTACTCATACAAATTCGACGCCAGATTCAACTGGTGCCCCTTCTTGAAAGGATGGAACCATGCTTATGAACCCGACGCATACGTCCGACGCAGGGCTGCTGCAGCGCCTGCGCGCGGCTGCCAGCAAAGGCGTGTCCGCTGCCGAGCTGCGCGCTCAACGTGTGTCCTTCATCGTGTCATCAGTGAGTGACGGGAAGACCGTAGTGACACGCGAGATGGTCGAAGCTGAGCTCAAAAAACTGAACGGTGAAGCTGCCTGAGGTTGCTTTTGTATGATACTTTTTGACCTGAGCAACTCCGAAGCTCACCCGGCATATCAAGCACTGGCGATCTCCAACGGGGATCGCCAGTTTAGTTTTCTACAGTCTGTTGTGAACGCTGCGCTGGAAGCTCAGCAGCTCTTTTTGTCGCAGGCCGTTTTGAAAGCCCTGAATTTCCACGCGATCGCCTGCCTGCACACCAACGCTGGAGAGTTCCGCCCCTGCAACGTCCATGTTGCCTATCCAGACCCAGCGGATAACTACAACGCGCCGGAGCACTTTCGTGTGCACGCCCTCATGGACAACTTCATCAATTGGGTGAACTCTAACTGGAAAGAAGCCGATCCAGTCGCGCTAGCGGCGTATGTGCTCTGGCGGCTGTGTGCGATTCACCCGTTTATCAACGGCAACGGGCGGACTGCTCGAGCGGCGGCTTACTTCACGATCTGCGTCAAAGCGGGCGGTTGGCTTCCCGGCACGGAAAACATGATTACCCTACTCAAGCGGCATGCCAACTACAACACTGCGTTGAAGCATGCCGATCAGTCTCTCGTCACTGGCAAGTTAGACATTGCTCCGCTTATCACAGTGGTCGGGGAGTGCCTCCAGCAGCAACTGAACTCCGCCGCAGCTCCAGCGTCATGAGCAACCGCTGAAAGCAACCACCTTCGGGGAAAGCCATCCTCTGGTGACGTTGCTCTGACGATCGAGATGCGAGACGCGGCAACTTGCGCTCGTGTACCTTGCGTTTGTCTCAGTAGTTGTCACTTTGGGTCGGGTAGAACATCGCTTCGGCCACTTGAAAAATGCACTGCCAGTGCATTCCCAGCTTCGCATGCGAGGAGCGCAGGGTGCCAAAATAGGGCGTCCTGCCGTTCTGGGGGCCTCTGCGCGCGCCAACGGGGTATCGCAAGCCCTTTCCCACGGTGGGGCGTCCAGCCGGGTACAGGGACAAAAAGTACCTTGGCGACATGGAGCGAGTGGCGGTGCTCGGAGACGCCCTGTGGGCCTTACAGGAGCGGGCGTCGGGGTTTCAGCGCTATTGGGCGGCGAAACCCGAGGCCCGCTTGGCGCGCCCGTTGCCGCGCCTGCCGGGCCGAACCCTCGCCCGATTTTCCGCAGGGTTTGATTTGCGCGCCGCGCTGCATGGACTACAGCCGCGCGCTGACGGGGTTTCCGCACTCGCCGTCTTACCGGGACATTTCGGGGGAAGAAAACTAAGGCCCGCACGCATGTCCTGCGCTATCTCGTATCGCCCAACCAGATCGGGGTATTTAGATACCCCAACCACAACCTCTTTTCACCCTCTCGCGAACCGCCCAGCCCCCACCCGAACCGGGGCGCGAATTACCCGCGTGCAAGGGTTCTCGGCGAAGGACCCAGATAGGGGGGGGCGGCGGGCGAACATCAGAACTGGACCTTGAGGCGTCGGAGCTCGTCCTTCGACACTGCCCCCGAACTGATCAGGACCGCAGCAACGTCGGGGGAAATCCCGTTTGCGGGCACATGCCGCCCCTCCTTGATGGTTTTCGCCCAGAAGGCTGCCATTCCCTGCAAGCTGCGACCACGATCAGCAGTTGCGCGGTCATCCGGGAAATCCTCCCAGCGGCGTTTCTCAAGCCAGTTGTCTGCATAGGCCAGGTACATCGCCGTGTTGCCCTTGTTCTCTGCCCTGTAACGCTCAGCCGCTCGGATCAACCGTTCTGAAGGCGTGCCATCGCTCACAGCTTGGGCAAACAGTTTCTCAGCCCTGTTCCGATCTCGCGGTCTGGGATGCGCCTTCCAAAACTTTTCGAAGTGTTCGCGAATGTGTGCGGAGCCTGCTCCGCCAACACAAGGTTCCATTACAGGTTCCTTTACAAGGTTAGTGTCGGGTTTTCCGACACGGCTTTCCGGGTTTTTCCGACACGGCTCTGCCGGAATTTCCGACACGGCTTTTTGGGTTTTGGGCGTGGTCGTCGTGGCAGGTTTCGAGGCGGTTCCGGCCTTGGGACCGCCGACAGGCGCGGGCCGAACAGGAGAGGCGGCACCTTCATCCGGATCGCCAAAGTCATCTTCGAAGGCCAGCTTGTAGCGCGTCGGTCGCTGGCGCTTTGTGCGCGGGTCGATCGAGCGGAAACGCCGGATCAGCCCGCGCTCTTCCAAGAGTGCAAGCTGGACGTTCACCGTGTCCCTGTTCAATTCGCAGGTGCTGGCGAGGAATGCTTGGGTCGGAAAGCAGCCGTGGGCGGGGTTGTGGCAGTCGGCCAGTGTCAGCAGCACCAGCTTTGCCGAAGGTTTAAGACCGCGTTGTCCAAAGGCCCAACTGGTGGCGACGTGGCTCATGCTACACCCCGCAGGGCCTTGTGCGCGCCGACGCAAGCACGCATTGCCGCGCGCAATTGGTTTACGCGCGGGTCGTAACCCGTTGATACTTGGCCGTGAACAAACAGGGGGCGTTTACAGGTCAGCCCTTTGAATTCAGTAGGGAAAGCCGGATTGCAAATCCGTGAAGACCGGTTCGATTCCGGTACCCACCTCCAAGACTTTCCCGACAGATACGTTTGCCCTTGTTCGCACGCTGCCGCTTTGGCCGTGCGAGGGTCTCTGTGTCGGGTAGGCGCCGGCAGGTCTCTGGCTTTGGCGGGCGTGCTTCGGGTTGGTGGACCGTCACGCCTCATGCCTCACGCCGCTCTGCCCGCAGTGATCGTCAGCGACAGGACCGACGGATTCAGGCGGTTCGTCCGGGCTACCAGAACAAATGCACCACGGTGCCGCTGCCCGAAGACCGGACGTCCAGCTGTATCCCGATGTCCGCCGCCCGCTGCCGCATGCCTCGCAGGCCGAGGCCGCTGTCGGATGGCAGGGCCTCAGAGGCCTTGCTGGTGTCAAAGCCGCAGCCATTGTCGGTGATGCGGATCGCCCGGTCTTCTGACTGGACAGTGATCACCGTGGCCGACGAATGTTTCACCGCATTGCTGATGGCTTCCTGCACGATGCGCATCAGCGCCAGCACGTCAGAGGGGGTCTGGTTGTCCAGACGGGTCGTCGCGTCGACCTGCCACGCGAACTGCGCCTTGTGGCGATGCAGCAGGGGCTCCAGCCGGTTTCGGATCATGCCGAGCATGACCGGAATGTCGTCCTCGAGGTGGAGGCTGTCGATCATCAGACCCATATCACGCAGCGCATCTTCGATTGCGTTCTGCAAGACCGGGTCCTGATGGCCTGAATTCTCCATGTAGGCGAGCGTGTTGACCAGCTGACCGCCGATGCCGTCGTGCAGATCCAGCATGATGCGTTGCCGCTCCTGCGTGATCAGCCGACGCTGGGATTGTTGTGCCAAGGCCGCATAGGTGGCTTCCAGCTCGGCCGATTTCTGTTCGACCTGTTCGGCGAGCGAGGCGTGCAGCCTGTCACGCTGGCGCCGCAACTCATCAAACCGTTGCAGAAGTGACCAGCTCAAGCCGATGATGAGGATCGTCATCGCCTGCGGACCAAGCGGTGCCAGCACGGTGCCCGGCGGCCAGAAGGCGTCGATCCAGACCGTGGCGGCCAGCGCCGACGCAAGGCTGAACATGAAGAACAGGGTCATATGCGGCTGCTTGCCGCCCCGCCGTGGCAAGGACAGCAGCCAGCCGAGGGTCAAGAGCGCCAGCACGGCAACGCCTGCAAAGAAGATCGCGCCGGGCGCAAAACCCAGCATCGGCCGGTTCACGATCAGGACCAGTGTGTTGAGCACGATCACCCCGTGCATCAGCCTGAGATACATCCGTGACGGGTCGCCGAAGAACCCCAGCAAGAAGCGAAAGATGAAATAGACCATCGCCTGGATCGAGAAACACCACACGGCGACCCAGAGGGGATGCTGCGGCGCAAGGTTCGGAAAGGCCCATTCCGACCCGAAGACAAGCGCGGCCCCCATCGTCAGGGCCAGCCAGCCGAAGCCCAGCGAACGCGGGGACATCCGCCACAGCGCCAGCGAAGCCAGGACCTGGATCAGTGTCGTCGCCCAGTTCATCCGGATGGTCCCCGGTCCGGTGGCGAACTGCTCAAGCCATTCTGCCTGAAGCACGGCGGCATTGCCGACGTAAAAGGGATAGAGCGCCAGCCTTCCCTCGTTCGCCCGCCGCAGTGCGATCTCGATCGTGGTGTCGCCGTCGCGCAGGACTGGTGCGGGCAGACCGATAAAAGTCGGCTTGTTCCAGTCATGCCAAAGCGGCTCGCTTGCGTCGCGCGTGGGGGTCAGGACGGTGCCGTTGACCGTAACCTGCAGGCTGTCGGATGCCCGCGGGATCAAAAGGGCCTGCAGATGCGTCCGGTCATCGACCGTCAGGTTTATGCGATAGGTCGCGACGGTGTCGGAATCGGCGGAAATTGGATCGGGAAGCGTGGACCTGCGGGTGACCGCGCAGGCACCGTCCTGCGCCTCCGACTGCCGCAGGCAGAGCTCGGCTGCGTCAATACGCTGCGTGCCCGCGACCTCGGGGTAACGTTCCATGGGTAAAATCTGCAGGGCCAGTACCAGCACGACGATCCACAGCGCGACGCCCACATGGATCAACAGACGTTGCGCCACAAAGCGCAGGCGTCTGGCGGGCAGGGTGCCCGCTTGGCCCGCCACGGTCAGAACAGCCCGAGACGGTTTGCAACCGCGACGGCCTCGGTGTTCGAGCTGACCTCAAGCTTGCGATACACGTTGTTCACATGCGAGCCGACCGTGCCGAGGGTGATCTGCAGTTTATCCGCCACCTCCTGCCGCTTGAAACCCATCGCGATCAGCTTGAGGATATCGTGCTCGCGCGTGGTCAGGCTGATGACCGGTGCGGGCTCGTCGGGCGCGGCTTCCGGGTTCTGCTGGGGGACGAATTTCAGAAGAAACCGTGCGATCTGCGGACTGATCGGGCTTCCGCCCTCGAGCACGGTGTGCAGCTTCTGGCTGATTTCTTCGAGCCGGTCATTCTTGAGGATATAGCCTTTGGCCCCCGCTCGGATTGCCTCGAATACCCGCCCTTCGTCGCCAAAGACCGTCACCACCAGACTGTCGCAATCCCAGTCGGCAGCCTCGGCGGCGCGAATGACGTCAACGCCGGAACCGTCGGGCAGACCCAGATCGACCAGAACCGCGCGCGGGCGATGGCGGGCAAGATCGCGCAGCCCCTGTGCGCGCGTATGGGCGATGCTGCAGATCCGGAAACCCTGATCGCCGAGGACCGCGCGTTCCAGACGTTTGGCGATTTCCAGGCGGTCTTCAACGATCAGCACATCAACTGTCGGTTTGACGGCCCGATGCGCAGGATCCGGGCCTTTCTCCGGGCAGTCGACATCACTCATAGACACTTTTCATTCACCTTGGCCGCGCCAGCGCGCCGTCAATTATCAAGCTTTTTTGCTGTGGCTTTTGAATAACACAGATTAATTGAGTCGGGCCAGACTCTGGTTTTCTCAGGAAACTCTATGGATCCGTAGATGGGCAGCTGTCCTGACCTGCGGTAAATCCCGGCAGGAAATCGCCACCCGTGCGCAGTTTTCACCGATCCCGTACTGCGGGACGGCGGAGCATGGCACAAAGCCGTCAGGACCGTATCATGTACCGTTTCGCCGACCGTCTTATGTCGGGCATTTTCAACGCCCTCTGCAGATTTCTTGCTATGGTGGCGCTGGTCGTGTCTGGGGCAACGGCGGCAGTTGCAGGCCAAAGCAACGGGTCGATCATCCTGACCCATGTTGTGGATGGACAATGTCTGGCCGGGCCTTACGCCAATGCCACTGTGGCAGATGTTAGGGTGAATTGGTCCGCAACAACCAGCGGTCCGGGAGAGGCCACGTCCATAAACAGTTGGGAGACTACCAGCCCGAGCTGGACGCTTCGTGCAACCAGCGTGACTCCGGGCGGCTCGACCTTGACAGGCGGCGTTAGCAACTACGAGTTTGGGCAGGCCAATTTGATTGGCACGAATGCCTGGTTTGCCATGTACGGGTCTTTCACCGATGCAGGCATGGGACGTTCCAGCAACGTTTCTCCGCTCAGCCCACCGGATATCGCTTCCGGTTTTGGCGCCTTTTACGTCCCGGTTTCAATCAACATGGCCGCCGACCCCGATTGCGTGCCGGCACCGGCTCAGATCGAGATCCTTGGCACCGACAGTTCCGTCATCGCCAATGGTGAAACTACCACAAGCACGATTGATGGCACCGATTTCGGCGACGTTGCAACGGAAGGGGCGTCGGTAACCCGCACGTTCCAGATTCGCAACGCCGGCGCAATGAACCTCAACATCAACTCTGTCGGCGTCACCGGCCCGTTCTTTGTCGGCATCTCCTCGGCCACTGCCGCCCCGGGCCTCACGGATTTCACCATCCGCTTCGACCCAAGCAGCGCCGGTGCCGCCTCTGGAACCGTGACATTCCAAACCGACGCCGGCACCGACCCGTCCTATACCTTTGCGGTCAGCGGCACCGGTATCGTCCCCAGCGAGCCCGAGCTTGCCGTCTATGGTTTGTCGGGCGGCGTCACGGTCCTGATCCCGGACGGGTCACCATCGGCAAGCAGTGCCTTGGGCACAGTTTACGATCAGCAGGATCACACGACCGGATCTGAGAACCGCACCTTCAGGCTGTTCAACAGCGGCACTGACACGCTGAACATATCCTCGGTCACCGTCACATCCGGATCGGGTTTCTCGGTTCTGAATTTTCCGTCTTCCGTTGGTGTCGGCGGCATCGCGACCACTGGCATCCGGTTCGATCCGCCCAGCATCGGCGTGTTCAGCGCCATTGTGACCGTGGTAAGCGATGATCCCGACAGCCCCTATACCTTTGCCGTCGGAGGAGAGGGCGTCGATACGTCGCCGCCCACCGCGACGCTGAGCGCGCTGCAGAGCCCGGCTGGCAACGGAGTCTATACCTCGCAGGTGACCTTCTCCGAGCCGGTTACGGGTTTCACGGCCACCGACCTGACGCTGCTCAACGCCACCGCGACGGTGACGGCGGTGTCGACAACCGTCTACGGCGTCGTTCTGACGGCGGTGGCGGCCGGTACGGTCAGCTACGCCATCCCTGCCGCCGCTGCCCAGGACGGTGCCAGCTTTGGCAATGTGGCGGCCGGTCCTGTCACGGCCACCTTCGCCGGCGTGCCCGGAATCGAGATCCGCGGCAACGGCCAGTTGATCGCGCCCGGCGCCACGACGCCCGTGACCGCGAACGGCACCGATCTGGGCGCGATCGAGTCCCCCGGAAGCGCGACGCAGGATTTCGTCGTCACCAACCCTGGAACGCGCACGCTTACGATCTCGGGGATCGAAGATGGCAGCAGCTATTATTCCGTCTCACCCCAAACCTTCACCGTCGCGCCCGGAGCCAGTGAAACCTTCACCGTGACCTATGAGCCTGTCCTGCTCGGAACGCATACCAGCGTGATTCAGGTCGCGTCCGACGCACCGGCCCAAAGCACCTACTATTTCTACATGCGCGCAAGAAGCGTCGACACCACCGCCCCCACCGCTGGGTTTTCGCCGCTGGTCGGGCCGGATAGCGGCGTGTTCACCACCACCCTCACCTTCAGCGAGCCGGTCATAGGCTTCAGCCTGTCGGATCTTACCCTGGTCAATGCTACGGCCACGATGACCGGCACCGATGCCGTCTACGAGATCACCCTGACGCCCCAAGCCGACGGCACCGTCAGCGTCGCGCTGCCCGCAGCGGTCGCCAAGGATGCTGCCGGCAATGACAACACCGCCGCCGCCAGCGTCAGCGCAGACTATGACGCCACCGCCCCCTCGGTCACCATCACCGGCGTCCCGGCGCTGACCAGCGCGCCGTTCACCGCGACCTTTACCTTCAGCGAGGCGGTTACCGGCTTCGCGGCGGGCGATATCACGGTTACCAACGCGGCGGTCTCGGGTTTCTCGGCGAGCAGCAGCACGGTCTATACCGCGCTGATCACGCCGACAGCGGATGGCCCGGTGACCCTGGACGTCGCGGCGGCTGTGGCCGAGGACGCGGGCGGCAACGGCAACACGGCTGCGGTGCAGGCGGTCTCGGAGTACGACGCGACGGCCCCTTCGGTCACCATCACCGGCGTGCCGACCCTGTCGAGCGCGCCGTTCACCGCGACGTTCACCTTCAGCGAGGCGGTCACCGGCTTCGCGGCGGGCGATATCACGGTTACCAACGCGGCGGTCTCGGGCTTTGCAGCCAGCAGCAGCACGGTCTACACCGCGCTGATCACGCCGACGGCGGACGGCCCGGTGACGCTGGACGTCGCGGCAGCTGTGGCCGAGGACGCGGGGGGTAATGGCAACACGGCGGCAACCCAAGCCAGCAGCCAATACGACGCCACCGCCCCCTCGATCACCATCACCGGCGTGCCGACCCTGTCGAGCGCGCCGTTCACCGCGACCTTTACCTTTAGCGAGGCGGTTACCGGCTTCGCGGCGGGCGATATCGTGGTTAGCAACGCGTCGGTCTCGGGCTTCGCGGCGAGCAGCAGCACGGTCTATACCGCGCTGATCACGCCGACGGCGGATGGCCCGGTGACGCTGGACGTCGCGGCGGACGTGGCCGAGGACGCAGGGGGCAACGGAAACACGGCTGCGGTGCAGGCGGTGTCGGATTACGACGCCACCGCGCCGTCGGTCACCATCACCGGCGTCCCGGCGCTGACCAGCGCGCCATTCACCGCGACCTTCACCTTCAGCGAGGCGGTTACCGGCTTCGCGGCGGGGGATATCGTGGTTACCAACGCGTCGGTCTCGGGCTTCGCGGCGAGCAGCAGCACGGTCTACACCGCGCTGATCACGCCGACGGCAGACGGCCCGGTGACGCTGGACGTCGCGGCGGACGTGGCCGAGGACGCGGGGGGCAACGGGAACAGCGCTGCGGTGCAGGCGGTCTCGGAGTACGACGCCACCGCGCCGTCGGTCAGCATCACCGGCGTGCCGACCCTGTCGAGCGCACCGTTCACCGCGACCTTTACCTTCAGCGAGGCGGTCACCGGCTTTGCGGCGGGCGATATCACGGTTAGCAACGCGTCGGTCTCGGGCTTCGCGGCGAGCAGCAGCACGGTCTACACCGCGCTGATCAGCCCGACGGCGGACGGCCCGGTGACACTGGACGTCGCGGCGGACGTGGCCGAGGATTCAACCGGCAACGGCAACACGGCTGCGGTGCAGGCGGTCTCGGAGTACGACGCGACCGCCCCTTCGGTCACCATCACCGGCGTGCCGACCCTGTCGAGCGCGCCGTTCACCGCGACCTTTACCTTCAGCGAGGCGGTTACCGGCTTTGCGGCGGGGGACATCGTGGTTAGCAACGCGGCGGTCTCGGGCTTCGCGGCCAGCAGCAGCACGGTCTACACCGCGCTGATCACCCCGACGGCGGACGGCCCGGTGACGCTGGACGTCGCGGCGGACGTGGCCGAGGACGCGGGCGGCAACGGCAACACGGCTGCGGTGCAAGCCGGCAGCCAGTACGACGCGACCGCGCCGTCGGTCGCCATCACCGGCGTTCCGACCCTGTCGAGCGCACCGTTCACCGCGACCTTCACCTTCAGCGAGGCGGTTACCGGCTTCGCGGCGGGGGACATCACGGTTACCAACGCGGCGGTCTCGGGCTTCGCGGCGAGCAGCAGCACGGTCTATACCGCGCTGATCAGCCCGACGGCGGACGGCCCGGTGACGCTGGACGTCGCGGCGGCTGTGGCCGAGGACGCGGGGGGCAACGGCAACACGGCTGCGGTGCAGGCGGTCTCGGAGTACGACGCCACGGCCCCTTCGGTCACCATCACCGGCGTGCCGGCGCTGTCGAGCGCAGCGTTCACCGCGACCTTTACCTTCAGCGAGGCGGTCACCGGCTTCGCGGCGGGCGATATCGTGGTTAGCAACGCGGCGGTCTCGGGCTTCGCGGCGAGCAGCAGCACGGTCTACACCGCGCTGATCACCCCGACGGCGGACGGCCCGGTGACACTGGACGTCGCGGCTGAAGTGGCCGAAGACGCAGGGGGTAATGGCAACACGGCGGCAACCCAAGCCAGCAGCCAATACGACGCGACGGCCCCCTCGGTCACCATCACAGGCGTCCCGGCGCTGTCGAGCGCGCCGTTCACCGCGACGTTCACCTTCAGCGAGGCGGTTACCGGCTTCGTGGCGGGGGATATCGTGGTTAGCAACGCGTCGGTCTCGGGCTTCGCGGCCAGCAGCAGCACGGTCTACACCGCGCTGATCACGCCGACGGCGGACGGCCCGGTGACGCTGGACGTCGCGGCGGCTGTGGCCGAGGACGCAGGCGGCAACGGCAACACGGCTGCGGTGCAAGCCAGCAGCGAGTATGACGCCACCGCCCCCTCGGTCGCCATCACCGGCGTGCCGGCGCTGTCGAGCGCAGCGTTCACCGCGACCTTTACGTTCAGCGAGGCGGTTACCGGCTTCGCGGCGGGGGATATCACGGTTACCAACGCGGCGGTCTCGGGCTTCGCGGCGAGCAGCAGCACGGTCTATACCGCGCTGATCACGCCGGCGGCGGACGGCCCGGTGACACTGGACGTCGCGGCGGCTGCGGCCGAGGACGCAGGGGGCAACGGCAACACGGCTGCGGTGCAGGCGGTCTCGGAGTACGACGCCACCGCGCCCTCGGTCACCATCACCGGCGTGCCGACCCTGTCGAGCGCGCCGTTCACCGCGACCTTCACCTTCAGTGAGGCGGTTACCGGCTTCGCAGCGGGGGATATCATGGTTGCCAACGCGTCGGTCTCGGGCTTCGCGGCGAGCAGCAGCACGGTCTACACCGCGCTGATCAGCCCGACGGCAGACGGCACGGTGACGCTGGACGTCGCGGCGGCTGTGGCCGAGGACGCAGGGGGTAATGGCAACACGGCGGCAACCCAAGCCAGCAGCCAATACGACGCCACCGCCCCCTCGATCACCATCACCGGCGTGCCGACCCTGTCGAGCGCACCGTTCACCGCGACGTTCACCTTCAGCGAGGCGGTTACCGGCTTCGCGGCGGGGGATATCATGGTTGCCAACGCGTCGGTCTCGGGCTTCGCGGCGAGTAGCAGCACGGTCTATACCGCGCTGATCAGCCCGACGGCGGACGGCCCGGTGACACTGGACGTCGCGGCGGCTGCGGCCGAGGACGCAGGGGGCAACGGCAACACGGCTGCGGTGCAGGCGGTCTCGGAGTACGACGCCACGGCCCCTTCGGTCACGATCACCGGCGTCCCGGCGCTGACCAGCGCGCCGTTCACCGCGACCTTCACCTTCAGCGAGGCGGTTACCGGCTTCGTGGCGGGGGATATCATGGTTAGCAACGCGTCGGTCTCGGGCTTCGCGGCGAGCAGCAGCACGGTCTACACCGCGCTGATCACGCCGACGGCGGATGGCCCGGTGACGCTGGACGTCGCGGCGGACGTGGCCGAGGACGCGGGGGGCAACGGGAACACGGCTGCAACCCAAGCCAGCAGCCAATACGACGCCACCGCGCCGTCGGTCGCCATCACCGGCGTCCCGGCGCTGACCAGCGCGCCGTTCACCGCGACCTTCACCTTCAGCGAGGCGGTTACCGGCTTCGCGGCGGGGGATATCGTGGTTAGCAACGCGTCGGTCTCGGGCTTCTCGGCCAGCAGCAGCACGGTCTACACCGCGCTGATCACGCCGACGGCGGACGGCCCGGTCACGCTGGATGTTGCGGCGGCTGTGGCCGAGGACGCGGGGGGCAACGGCAATACGGCGGCCGTGCAGGCCAGCAGCCAGTACGACGCGACGGCCCCCTCGGTCACCATCACCGGCGTCCCAGCGCTGTCGAGCGCGCCGTTCACCGCGACCTTTACCTTTAGCGAGGCGGTTACCGGCTTTGCGGCGGGGGACATCACGGTTACCAACGCGGCGGTTTCGGGCTTCTCGGCCAGCAGCAGCACGGTCTACACCGCGCTGATCACGCCGACGGCGGATGGCCCGGTGACGCTGGACGTCGCGGCGGCTGTGGCCGAGGACGCGGGGGGCAACGGGAACACGGCTGCGGTGCAGGCGGTCTCGGAGTACGATGCCACCGCGCCGTCGGTCAGCATCACCGGCGTGCCAGCGCTGTCGAGCGCGCCATTCACCGCGACGTTTACCTTCAGCGAGGCGGTTACCGGCTTTGCGGCGGGCGATATCATGGTTAGCAACGCGGCGGTCTCGGGCTTCGCGGCGAGCAGCAGCACGGTCTATACCGCGCTGATCACGCCGACGGCGGACGGCCCGGTGACGCTGGACGTCGCGGCGGCTGTGGCCGAGGACGCAGGGGGTAATGGCAACACGGCTGCGGTGCAGGCCAGCAGCGAGTATGACGCCACCGCCCCCTCGGTCACGATCTCGGATTTCACCGGACCCCAGGGCGGTACGTTCAGCGCCGAGATCACGCTCAGCGAGGCGGCCGATGACTTTGCCCTCGGGGACATCGCGCTTGAAAACGCGACGGGTGTGCTCAGCGGCACGGGCACCGGCTACACGCTGGTCGTCACGCCGCTGGCAGCGGGCACCGTCTCGGCACAGGTCACGGCGGGAAGCTTCACGGATGCGGCGGGCAACGCCAATGCTGCGGCCTCGAACCGTGTGTCCTTTACCCATGACCCGGTGGCGCCGACGGTGGCCATTGTCGATCTGCCGGACGAGTTTGCCGGCGCGGCGAGCTTTTCGGTAACCATCCTCTTCTCGGAGGACGTCACCGGTTTTGCCCCTGAGGGGATCATCGCGCAAAACGCCAGCATCACTGCCCTCAGCGGGTCCGGCACGCGGTATGCTGCCACGATCCGTGCCACGGGGGCCGGGGATGTGGTGCTGCGGATTGCTGCGGGGGCTGCCCGGGACGCGGCGGGGAATGCCAGCCTTGCGTCGGATGCGGTGCGGATCACCAACCGGACGGTCGCCGAAACTCAGGGCCAGATCACGCGGTTCATGCTGCACCGGGCAGTGCAGCTGGTGTCCAATCAGCCCGGCCTTATCTGCCTGATGCAGGGAACCTGTGCCGGGGGGTGCTGAACGTCAACGCCAACGAGGACGGGCTGCGGTTCAGTGTGAGCACGATGTCCGGCGCGCTGACGGCGGACTGGCCGCTGTGGGTGCAGGTTCAGGGTTCGCGCAGCGCTGATCCAAACGGCGATACGGACTATCTGATCGGCACCATCGGCGCGCATCACCGGCTCAGCGACACGCTGTATCTGGGCGCGATGCTGCAGGTCGACCATGTCGCGCGCAATGACGGTATCGGCCGGATCGAGGGCAGCGGCTGGCTGGCCGGACCTTATGTGGTGGGGCGGCTGCCGGACCATCCGCTCTATTTCGAAGGCCGGTTGCTATGGGGTGAAAGCCGCAACACGATCAGCCCGTTCGGCAGCTATAGCGACCGCTTCAATACCGAGCGGATGCTGGCGATGGCGCGGATCACCGGCGAGGTGGCGCTTGGCGACGTGACGCTGATGCCGACCTTCGCGGCCTCGCATACAACCGACCGGCAGCGGGCTTATACCGACAGCCTTGGCAACGCGATCGGCGCGCAGGATATCGCGCTGACGCGGGTAGAGCTGGGGCTGGACGTTCAATGGCCGGTCTTGCTGGGCGTGTCGGAATGGATCGTTGAAGGCGGTGTCCGGGCGCTGCATTCGCGCAGTTCGGGCAGCGGGTTGACGGTGGCCGATTCTGCGCCGGTGGATGGCACGCGCGGTCGGCTGGATCTGGGGCTCAGGCACGTGACCGGGTCAGGCGGCGAGTTTTCGATGAGCGGCTATTACGACGGGATCGGCCAGCGGGACTATGAAGGCTACGGGCTGGCAATCGGCTACCGGCGGAGTTTCTGACACCGGTCTCGGGTGACAAGGAAACGGGGCGCTCAGGCGCCCCGTTCGCTTTCAGACCCTTCGCCCGATTGACGCCGGGGTCGCCGCGCTGACCGGATGCTGGGAAGCTGCGCCAACGGCGAAGCGGGCCATGCGTCTGCCGTTTGTGAGGATGGCGGCGTGTCCCACGATGGGACAGGGAGGTGAGGTGAGGAATTTCAGGGGTTTAGGGAGGGGCGTTAAGGATTTGGCAAGGTGTCCCTGGTCAACCCCTGCGACCCTTCGCGCCTGCCGCCGCTGAGCCCTGCGGAAGGGGCCGACGCCAGCCCCCTCCCTCAGTCATCCCCCTGCGGGCGGTCAGCCTGTGCAGGGCCTCAGGCGAATGACCGGCGGCGAGCGATCAGATGAGCGGCCACTTCGATCACCGCCAGCAGCAACATCGACAGCCCGACAAGGGGAAAGAAGATCCCCGCCGCGATCGCCATCACCAACAAGGTCCGCGGGATGCGCCAGTCGGTCGGAACGCTCGGGATGCCCAGCGCGCCCGAGGGGCGGCGCTTCCACCACATCGTTGCCGCCGACACGCACAGCATCACCATGGCGAGGCAGGCCAGCAGCAGGACGATCTGGTTTGCCAGACCCCATTCCTGACCCATGTGGACCGAGATCCCCCATTCCGCAAAGCGCCCCAGCGCGCCAAGATCCTCGAACCCGGCGTCGTACAGAACCGCGCCGGTATAGCGATCAAGGTGGATCGTCCGTTCAAAGCTGATGTCATCGGGATAGACCGAGGCGGTGAAGACACCGGTCGGACCGCTGGGCAGGCTCAGCGCGTAGCCGGGAACGATGCCAAGGCCTTCGACCGTGGCCACCACCGCGTCCAGCACCTGCGGCGCAACCAGATCCGGCTGATCCGATGCCATCGCGGCGGCGGTGTGGCCTGCGTGCTCTCCGGCAGCGGGGAGGGGCGAGGCGGGGATCGGCTGGCGCTCCATGATCCAGGGGGCGCGGTCAACCACCGCTTCGGTGGGGACGCTCGACAGCGGCAGACCCGACCAGTAGCCATCCGGCATCCCCAGCCCCAGATCATAGGCGGTGTCGTAGAATTTCGCTCCCCAGACGCCGGACCACGGCAGGCCGGTCAGCGCAAGGAACACGATGAAGACACCGGTATAGATCCCGGTGACCGCGTGCAGATCGCGCCACCATGGACGGCCCCGCGTGGCTTTGATGCGCAGCGTGCCGACGGTTTTGCGTCCGCGCGGCAGCCACAGGTAGATGCCGCTGGCAACGAGCAGGATCATCCAGCCCGCCGCCGCCTCGATCAGCCGGTTGCCGAACCAGCCGACGTATTCCAGCGAATGCAGCTTGCGCACCACATGCATCGCCGGGCTGCCCGCCGCGCCGCCGTCCCACAACGTGCCCAGAACGCGGGCGTCATACGGGTCGACATAGACCGTGTTGCGCAACCCGTCTTCGCCGGTGATATCAACCTCGGCGCTGCGGTCGGGGGCCGGTGCGGGCGAATAGGCCCGCAGCGTGCCGGGATGGGCAGCAAGGGCGGCGGCGGTGATCTGAGAGGCCGACAAGGCATCGGTCCGGGGTTCGACGAAGCGCATCTGGTGATGCGCGGTGTTGTTGATTTCATCCTTGAACAAGTAGATCCCGCCGGTCACGGACAGGATCAGGACGAAGGGCAGGACGATCAGTCCCGCGATGAAATGCCAGCGCCAGACAGCGCGGTAGAGCGCGGCCGTGGCCGTGCGGTTTGTCTCTTGGGTCATGGGTACATTCCAGCAGCCCGTCTGCGGGACGGGCGGGTCAAAGGGCGGTCCTGCGCGCGGTCAGCGCTGTGGCCATCGGATCTTTTGCCGGTCAGGCGATCCGCGGGGGTGCCCGTGTGGAATGGTTGATGTTTCGTCCCTGCGCCGCGCGGCGCAATGCCTCACCCTGCCGCCACAGATCGTGCGGGCGGAAGGCAAGGCTTACAGCGGGCGAGGTGACATGGGGGGGCTGCGAGAGGGTATGACAGAAGGGGCAATGGTATTCATGCCCGCCGTGCCCCGAATGATCGCTACAGATATCGCTCTGCGAGGCCCCAAGGATCATCGCATAGACCGCCCGGGCATGGCTGGTCTTGTCGGGTGCCATGAGTGCCGCCGAGACAACGTTCGTCACCGCAAGGCAAACGCCGAGCGCGAGAGCGAAAATCAGGGGGAACCGGACCGTCATGCTGCCGATATGCCAGCATCGCACGGCAAGGTGAAGACGGTGATTTGCCACGGCAGTCTTTTGCGCGTTGCGATGCGGCGTTGACGTTCGTCGTATCCGCCAACCCCGCTGGGGTTAACGCCTGCCCATGGCGGCGAATGCGCCGGGCGACTGGCCCTCGTGCCGGGCAAAGGCCAGTCCGAAGGCGCTGGCGGACCCGTAGCCGACCTTCAGCGCGATTTCGGCATTGGTCAGCCCGCCCTGCCGCAGCAGGGTCTTGGCCACGGCCATGCGCCAGTCGATGACATATTCCATTGGCGCGCGGCCGACCTCTTTGCGGAACCGCGCGTAGAAGCCCGAGCGCGACATCCCGGCCTCTTTCGCCATGCCGGTCACGGAAAGGCTGCTGTCGGTGTCGTCGTGGATACGCCGCAGGGCGCTGGCCAGATGCGGATCCGAAAGGCCGCGCAGCAGTCCCGGCGGCAGGCGTGCCGCAGGGCCCGAGCGCAGGGATTCGATCAGCAGCACCTCCAGCAAGCGCTCAAGGATCATCTCGCGCCCCGGACGGTGGGCGCGGGTTTCTTCGTGGATCATCGGCACAAGGGCGGTCAGGCGGCCCGGGCCGGAAATATGGATCATCGCGGGCAGCAGCGACACAAGCAGGTCACTGGCAGGCGTGTCAAAGCGGCAGTGGCCGACAAGGGCGCGCACATCGACCGGGGCGTCGCACTGGCCAAGACGAAAGCGACCGGGGCCGGTTTCCAGCGGCAGGCGCGGGACATGTGGCGGTGGCGGCACCGCGCTGGACATGGTGAAGCCCTGCAGGTGCGGGATCAGGACGAAATCCCCGGCAACCAGCGTGACGGGGGCACGCCCGGCGACGTGCAACTGGCAGCGCCCCTCGACCATCGCGCAGTAGAAGGGGCTGGCCAGATCGCGCCGCTCGACCAGCCACTGGCCCCCGGCCTCGACCATCTTCGAGATCGAGACCGAGGGTTTGAGCAGCGAGACGACGCTGGAAAGGGGGTCTGCGGGACTGTCGGGCATGTTTCTGGACGATCAATGGATGATTGCGGACATTCGTATATCGAACGAACGGATCTTGGCGCGTATTTCTCGATCTCACAAGACAAGGATCGTTCCTATGCCCCGAATTCTTATCACTGGCTGTTCCTCGGGTTTCGGTCAGGCCATCGCCGCGCAGTTTCTCGATCAGGGGTGGGAGGTCGTCGCGACGATGCGCAGCCCCTCGGCTGAAGGGTTGCCGGTGTCCGACCGCCTGCAGGTGCTGGCGCTGGATGTGACCGACCCCGACAGCATTGCCGCCGCGCTGGCTGCGGCGGGGCCGATCGACGCGCTGGTGAACAACGCCGGTGTCGGCATGCTCAACGTGCTGGAAGGCGCGGATATCGCGCGGGCCCGTGAGCTGTTCGAAACCAATGTGCTGGGTGCGATGGCGATGACCCGCGCCGTGATGCCGGCGATGCGCGCCCGGCGCAGCGGCGTCATCGTCAACGTCAGTTCCAGCGTGACGCTGCGCCCGTTGCCCGCGTTGTCGATCTACAGCGCCAGCAAGGCCGCGCTGAACGCCTTTACTGAAAGCTTTGCGCTGGAGGCGGCTGAATTCGGCGTCCGGGCGCGTCTGGTGCTGCCCGGCAGTGCGCCGGGAACGTCCTTTGGGCGTAACGCCGTGGCGCGGATGGGCATGGCGGTGCCCGAGCCGTACGCGCCCTTCGTGCAGGCCTATTTCCAGAGCCTTCAGTCCGCGACGCAGAAGACCGAGGCGCGGGAGGTCGCGCGGGCCGTCTGGCGTGCAGTCACGGATGAGACCGCGCCGATGAAGCTGCCCGCCGGTGCGGACGCGGAAAGCTGGTTCCGCGAAGACGGTCTGGCCACGGCCTGAGACCGGCGACCCAATCAACCCTGCAAAAGGAAAACACCATGAACCGACTGATCACCCTGTCCCGCGCCCTGCCAACGCCCGCGCCAGAGATTACCGTAGCCTATACGCCGATCCGGCTGCCGATGCCGGGACGCCAGCCGCTTGAGCTGCGCCTCACCGCGCCGGCGGTGGGCAATGACCTGCCCGTCGTGATTCTGCTGCACGGCTTCGGTCCGTCGAACTATATCCCGTCAAAGGACGGCTACGCGCCCTTGGCGCAGTTCTGGGCCGAACGCGGTGTGGCGGTGATCCAGCCGACGCAAGCCAGTTCGCGGGTTGGCGGACTGGATCCCGATCAGCCCGGCGGGCCGTTCTTCTGGCGTGAACGGGTGGCGGAAGTTCATGCCATCCTCGACCAGCTGGCCGAGATCGTGCGACAGGCACCCGCCGTGGCCGGGCGGCTGGACCCTGATCGGATCGCCGTGGCCGGGCATTCCTTTGGCGGCTTTACCGGCGGTCTTCTGCTGGGCGCGCGCTTGCAGGGCGAGAGCTTCGCGCATCCGCGGATCCGTGCCGGGATCCTGCTGGCCGCGCCGGGGCGCGGTGGTGCGGATCTGACACCGGAAAGCGCCGCTCGCTTTCCCTTTTTCGATGTGGATTTCAGCGCGATCACCATCCCGACGCTGGTGGTCATCGGCGCACAGGACGCCCCGCGTTTCACGCCCCGGGGTGCCGAGTGGCACGCCGACGCCTTCCACGACGCACCGGGGGCCGAGGCGCTGCTGACGATCCACGGTGTCGGCCATGGTCTGGGGGGTATCGCCGGGTGGGACGCTCGCGAGACCGAGGTCGAAGACCCCGACGCTTTGGAAGCGACGCGTCGGTTGACGCTGGCCTGGCTGCGGAGTGCCTTGGCCGTGGCCCCGGACGCCTGGACAGAAAGCCAGTCTGCGCTTGCAGAGCACGCGGCATCGATCGCGGAGATTGCGGTGCGATCGACAGCCAGCGCGGCGTGATCGGCATCGCGTCATGACAGCCTGTCGCGTTCTCGCCGCGTCCAAAGGCTTGCAGCCTGCGCCCTGAGCCGGGCAGAATGAGGGGCGCTGCCGCTCAAAGCGCAGCGCCCCTCTTGTGCTGGACCCTCAGACGGCCCGTGTGTCGCCGCCGCTCAGCAAGCGGCGGCTGTCAGCATCAGGGCCGCACAAGCCGGTTGCGCAGGATGCCGATGCCGTCGACCTCAAGCTCGATCACGTCGCCGGGGTTGAGAAAGCGCATCTGCTCCAGCCCGCAGCCATTGCCGACGGTGCCCGAGCCAATGAACTCGCCGCTGTGCAGGGTTTCCGAGGCCGAGACATGCGCGATCACATCCTCGAACTTCCAGTGCATCGTGCTGGAATTCCCCCGGCCCCATTCCTCGCCGTTGACGCGGCAGATCATGGTCAGGTTGTAGGGATCGGTCATTTCATCCGCCGTGACCAGACAGGGGCCCATCGGGTTTGCGGTGTCGAAATCCTTGCCCTTGGCCGGTCCCAGCTGGCCGCCCATTTCGGCGGTCTGCGCGTCGCGGGCGGTCATGTCGTTGAAGATCGTGTAGCCGAAGATGTGGCTGCGCGCGTCTTCCTTGCAGATGTCCTTGCCGGGTTTGCCGATGTAGCAGCCAAATTCCAGTTCAAAATCCATGAAGTTGGAATAGTGCGGCCAGAGCACGTCCTGCTCGGTGCCGATCACCGAGAAACGGTTGGCTTTGTAGTAGATCGGCTGGTCGTAGAAGGTCTGCGGAATCGACAGGATGCCTTTGGCCTCCATGTCCTTGAGCGCGGCCTCGGGGTCATCAAACGCCTGCGCGCGCAGTTTGCGGGCGTTGGCGAAGGCCTGCTTGAGATGGGTCTCGAAGCACAGCGCGTCGCGCATCTGCGGCGGCGGCTGGATCGGTGCCAGCAGCGTGACCGCCGTGCGGCCATGCCCGTGGTTCGCCGCGCCACGCTGCTCGGCGTCTTGCGCGGCGGCCAGCGCGTCGGGCCCGCCTTCGGCGATGGCCAGCACCGAGGCCACGCGCGCGTCACCGCCCGACGCGGCCAGCAGGTCGATCACGCGCGTGCCGCCCTCGACCAGCGCGCCTGCGCGTTTCACGCCGTCGCCGGCGTCATAGGTCACCAGTTTCATCCTGTTCCTCCTGTCCAGAAATCTTTGGGTCAGCGGGCGCGGTGGCGCAACCCGGCAACCAGAATCGCGACCAGATGCTGCGAGGCTTCCTCGTTGCGGTCAGGGTCGGCGGCACCGTCGCTCAGGCGCGCGATACGGCCAGTGTCGGCCATGAAGAACATCATCGAGCCGAGCATGGTGCTATAGGCGTAATGGACTTCGGCCTTGGTCCAGTCGGGCAGGCATTCGTGCAGCGCCGTCAGGATCATTCGGGCCACCGGGTCGAACATCTCGGTGAAGATCCCGCGCTCGACATTGGCGGGTTCGGTGATCTCGCGCGCCAGGATCGCGCCGAAATGGCCTGAATTGCGCAGGCCCAGCATCGGCACGATCAGCGCGCGGACCACCAGTTCAAGCCGGCGATCCAGATCGCTTTCCATGCGCGCGATTTCCAGCCCGATCTGCCGCTGGCCGACAATGGTCGGCACCCGCAGGCGGAAGATCGAGCGGTAAAGCTCAAGCTTGGAAACGAAGTGATACGAGATCAGCGCCACCGGCACATCGGCGCGTGTGGCGATGGTGCGCAGGCTTGTTCCGGCGAGATCCCTGTTCGGCAAAGACCTCTTCGGCCACCGCAAGAATGCGGTCGCGGGCCTTTTCCGACTTCGGTTCGGTGCCGGGCGCGTCGGCGTCCTGAGAAAGCGGCGAGGGGGTCTTGGGCATTGGTCTTCGAGGCTCCGGGGCTTCAATATGATCATGGTATAAATATTATTGACAGGTAGGTCAATAATATTGAACACCTGTTCAAGACGCGGAACGAAGAGGGTTGGAGCGATTCGACGCCGCGCCTGATTCAGGGAGAGAGACATGATGACCAAGACTTTCGGGGCGCTTGCCCTGACCGCCTCGACGCTGGCGCTGACCGCGCCCGCCTCGGCGACCGACACGCTGCGCCTGACCATCGCCATGGGGCACCCCGAGGTGTTCTTGTGGGTCAAGCACATCCACGAAACCTTCATCCCCGCGTTGGAACGCGAACTGGCGCGCACGGGTGAGGTGCAGGTCGAGTGGACCGAAGCCTATGGTGGCACGCTGGTGCGGCTGGGGTCCGAGATCGAATCCTTCCAGACCGGCATCATGGACGTCGGGCAGGTCTCGGGCGTGTTCAACCCGGCCGAGGCGGGGATCCTGAACGTGACCTATGCCATGCCCTTTGGCCCGACCGACCCGGCGCAGGTTACCGCCGCTGCGGAAGAAGCGTTGCGGGCCTCCGGCGCGCAGGACTTGCTGCAAGAGGCGACGGGCGTCGTCTATATCGGCGGCGGCGTGGCGATTGACGGCTATAACATCGGCGCCAACCGCGAAATCCGCAGCCTGTCGGACATGAACGGCCTGCGCATTGGCGGTGCGCCGTCGAACCATGCGTGGCTGGATGGCAGCGGGGCGGTTGCGGTCGGGGGCTCGTACACCAGCTTTTACAACGACATTCAGACCGGCGTTTACAGCGGCCATATCGGCTGGATCACCGCCTCGACCCCGGCCCGGCTGTACGAGGTTGCGCCCTATTGGAACCAGGTTGATTTCGGCTCGATGTATATCGGTGGCCTGGGCGTGTCGCAGGCGCGCTGGGACAGTTTTTCGGACGACACGCGCCAGGCGTTCCTGACCGCCGCTGCCGAGTATACCGAGGCCTATCACGCCGAACAGGCCGCCCGCTATGACGCCGCGCGCGAGGCGTATGTGGCCGGGGGCGGGGAGTTCGTCGAGATGGAGCCGGGCGAACGCCAGCACTGGATCGACGCGATGACCAACCCGACCACCGCTTTCATCGCCGCCGCCGAGGCGCGCGGCGAGCCGGGGCGCGGGGTGCTGGAAGCCTACCGCGATCTGCTGGGGGCGCAGGGCTTCACCTTCCCGCGCGACTATCTGGCGCCGTGATCAACCAGCGCGGCGCGGGGGCTTCCCGCGCCTCCCTTCCACCAATGAACGGTGATTTTTCCCATGGTTGGCACTGACCCTGCACTTCCTGAGGCCGCGACGGATCGCGGCCCCGTTTCAGCGATCACGGCGGTGCTCAACGCTGTCGGTACGGTCTGGATCGTGGCGCTGATGCTGCTGATCGTGTCCGACATCGCGATGCGCAACATCGCCAACGCGCCGATTGCGGGCGTGCCCGAGATGGTGTCGTTTTCCATCGTCGGCATCGTCTTTCTGCAATTGTCGCACGCGCTGCGGGCCGGGGGCTGACCCGCTCGGACATCCTGCTCGACGCGCTGGCCGAGCGCGCGCCGATGGCGCGGCGGCTGTTGCTGGCGCTGTTCAACCTGACCGGCGCGGGCATTCTGGCCATCGCGTTGTGGTGGTTTGTGCCGTCGCTGTCGTCGGCGTGGAACAACCCGGCGCGGCATTTCATGGGCTCGCCCGGCGTGTTCACCCTGCCGCGCTGGCCGCTTTATGCGCTGATGTGCATCGGCATGGCGGCGACGATCCTGCAATTCCTGACCTTCGCCTGGTCAGCCCTGAAAGGAGGCAAGGCATGAGTGGCATCGCCGTTGCCCTGATCACCATCGCCCTGATGCTGGTGTTGATCTACGCCGGGCTGCACGTGGCCATCGCGCTGTTGGTGCTGTCCTTTGCCGGTGTCTGGATGCTGCGCGACAGTTTCGACATTGCCGCCAACATGATGGTGCTGGCGTTCAAGGATTCGATCTCGGACTATCTGTTCGGCGTCGTACCGCTGTTCGTGTTGATGGGGCTGGTCGTGGCCGCCGCCGGGATTGGCCGCGATGCCTTTGACGTGGCGCATCAGGCCTTTCGCCGGGTGCGCGGCGGGCTGGGCATCGGCACGGTGGTTGCCAATGCGATCTTTGCCGCGATCACCGGGATCTCGATCGCCTCGGCGGCGGTGTTCAGCAAACTGGCCGTGCCCGAGATGCGCCGCCGGGGTTATACCAAATCCTTCTCCGTTGGCGTGGTGGCCGGGTCGTCGGTGCTGGGCATGCTGCTGCCCCCCTCGCTGCTGTTCATCCTGTACGGTGTGCTGACCGAGCAATCGGTGGGCGCGCTGTTTGTCGCCGGGATCCTGCCGGGGCTGTTGCTGACCGTGATCTACAGTCTGGGCATTCTGGTGGCCGCGCGGGTCACGCCAAACTGGGTGGGCGGCACGCTACCCGATGACGATGACACGCCGCTGATGAGCGGGGCCGAGATCGCCCGCAAGATGGGGCCGATCATCCTGCTGGTCGCGCTGGTGATGGGCGGCATCTATGGCGGGATCTTCACCCCGACCGAAGCCGGTGCCGCCGGTGCCTTCGCCGCCACGCTGATCGCCATCGCCAAGCGGCGCATCACCTGGCGCGTGTTTCGCGATGTGCTGATCCAGACCGGCCATACCACGGCGGCGGTGTGTTTCCTGATCCTGTCGGCCTCGCTCTATTCGCGGATGCTGGCGATGTCGGGCCTGCCCAGCTGGCTGGGCGCGCAGGTGATGGGCGCCGGGCTGGATGCCTCGAGTGTGGTGCTGCTGGTGGCGCTGGTGATGATCGTGCTGGGCACGATTCTGGACAGCTCGTCGATCATGCTGCTGGTTATTCCCATCGCCTATCCGGTGCTGGCCGCGTTGCAGGTCGATCTGATCTGGTTCGGCGTGCTGGTCATTCTGGCGGTCGAGATCGGGCTCTTGACCCCGCCCTTCGGCATCGCCGTCTTTGTCGTCAAGGCCGCGCTTGGGCCGACCAGCGACATCACCCTGTGGCAGATCTTCAAAGGGGCCGCTCCCTTCGCGCTGGCGATGGTCGGTCTGCTGCTGCTGGTTTTCTTCTTCCCCTCTCTCGCGACTGCGCTTCTGTAAGGAGAACCCCATGTCCAAATGGACCTTCACCAAAGGCCTGCACGAGGTCGGCAACGGCGTCTGGGCTTACCTGCAACCCGATGGATCGTGGGGCTGGTCGAACGCCGGTGTGATCGTGGACGGCGATCAGTCGCTGTTGGTCGATACGCTGTTTGATCTCAAGCTGACCGGCGAGATGCTGGACGACATGCGCCGCTCGATCCCGGCCACGCGGCAGATCGACGTGCTGGTCAACACCCATGCCGATGGCGACCACACGTTCGGCAATCAGCTGGTCGAGGGCGCGCGGATCATCACCTCGCAGGGCACGGCGGATGAATTTTCGGTCATCCAGCCCGCGGTCTGGCAGAACCTTGCGGACAACGCCGAACAGTTCGGCGCGGCGGGCGCGTTCATCCGCGAATGCTTCCGTCCGTTCAACTTTTCGGACGTGGTGCTGACCCCGCCGACCGAAACCTTCTCGGGGCACAAGGAGATCAGGGTCGGTGACAAGATCGTCGAGCTGATCGAAGTCGGCCCGGCGCATTCGCTGGGCGATACGCTGATCCACGTGCCCGCCGACGGGGTCGTTTATACCGGCGATATCCTGTTCAACGGCGGCACCCCGATTGCGTGGTACGGCCCGGTGCATCGCTGGGTGCGTGCCTGTGACGTGCTGCTGGATCTGGACGCCGAGGTGATCGTGGCCGGGCATGGCCCGATTGCCACCAAGGGCGACGTGCGCCGCATGAAGCAGTACCTTGTCGACATCACCGGCGAGGCGCGGCGGTTCTATGACGCGGGCGTCGCTTGGGACGAGGCGGTGCGCGAGATCAATCTGGGCGCTTATGCCGATTGGGACGATGCCGAGCGCGTCGCCGTGACGTTGCAGACCCTCTACGACGATTTCTCGGTCGGTGATCAGCGCCCGGTGCGCGACAAGATGCCTTACTTCGCGGTCATGAAGGCGATGCGCGAGAAGCTGGGCAAACCGCCGGTCCATGCGCATCTCTATGGCACCTGCAGCTGCGGCAAAGATCACTGAGGG